>DATEDH010000336.1:0-7607 GCA_035281765.1 Gemmatimonadaceae bacterium | reverse complement strand
AAAATCCACGCGACAATGATCGCAATCACCGGCTGCAGGTTTCCATAAACCGCGGTCCGCGTTGGGCCAAGAACTCTCAATCCGCGATACCAGAAGAGATATGCGACTCCCATCGAGAGAACGCTCGCGTAGAGCACCGCGCCCCACGCAGCGAATCCGAACTGTGACCACGGCGCCGAGATTATCGCAGGTGCAGCGACAAGCAGCGGTATCGTTCCGCCGAGCATTGTGAACGCCGAGAGGTGGATGGGATCGAGTCGCTTTGCGAACGACTGGAGCATCACGGTGAACGCTGTCCAGCAGAGCGTCCCGCAGAAGACGAGCATGGTTCCGAGAAAAGTCGGAGTTCCGTTTGCTGCGCGCGCACTGCCGAGCACGACGATGCCGACGCCGGCGAGTGAAAGCGCAATTCCCGCGAGCACTTTGCGATTCACGCGGTCAACTCCGCGAATCTTGCTCGCGATTGCAATCAGCGCAGGCGTTGCAGCGACTACGAGCGCCGCATTGCCGACACGCGTGCGGGAGATTCCCTCTACAAAAAAGATCTGGTAGATACCGTTGCCGAGCATGCCGAGCGCGATGAGGGACGTGATGTCGCGTCGCGATGGCAGCTTGTGTTTTCGGGCAAAGGCGAGAGTCAGCAGAACGGCGGCGGCGAGGATAACGCGCAATCCGGTGAACGCGAGCGGCTGCATTAGCTCGGTGGCGTATTTCACGATGCTGAAGTTCACGCCCCATATGAGTGCCATGAGCAAGAGCAATGCGTCGGTCTTGCCGAATCCGGCGTTTGTCTGGCTCTCTGGCATCGGCCGTAAAGCTAGCCACTCATTGCCCCGCGTTCTACTTTCCGCGATGCACATCTCGTTTGCAGTTTTTGCCGACGGCGCGAACCTCTCGCAGGAGGGCAAGCTCAACGTACTCGGCGTATTCGATGCGCTTGCGGTGGGAGGGTTTCCGGCGGTTCACCCGCGCACTCACTTCGTGGTGCGGTTGAAGGGAACGACCGACGATGCAGGTGCTCACCGCTTGAGCTTTGCGTGGGTGAGTCCGTCCGACGAGATCATGTGGTCATCGGACGGTGAGCTGAACGTTGCGCCCGGCCCCAATCCCGCGTTCGAGATGGATCTTCCGATTATTGCGGTGATCGACCTTCCGTTGAATCAGGCGGGATTGTACACGATGCAGGTCTCACTCGATGATGAGCTCGTCACCGAAGTTCGGCTGCATGTGAGCTCGACTGCATCGGTGGTGATGCCGCCGGCGGCAAAGATATTCTCATAGGAGAAGTAGCTCTTACCGCATTCACAGGGAGCACAGTGAGCACGGGGAGGTTGTGAGGTTTGTCACTTCCAGTGCGAGTAGCCGTCGGATTGAGCCAGCATGCATAGCCACTCGGATCAACCCTCCAAACCTCACTGCGCTCACTGCGCTCCCTGTTAATCCTGGATCACGGCAAAATGCGCCGCGCAAACTTGAAATTCCCG
Source organism: Gemmatimonadaceae bacterium (assembly GCA_035281765.1). Taxonomy (GTDB): domain Bacteria; phylum Gemmatimonadota; class Gemmatimonadetes; order Gemmatimonadales; family Gemmatimonadaceae; genus UBA4720. Next base: position 6,123 of record DATEDH010000336.1, on the reverse strand, counting down.
ACCAGCATCTTCACATAGTCATCCGGCTGATCGAGCTGTTCGATGCAGTGACCGCCGCGACCCACAGCGAGATGCACGATCCGCCGCGGAGCGATAGCCATCGCAACGTGGGTGATACGACCGTCCTCACGGTCCGAGAAGAAAAGCAAATCTGCAGGATGAAGCGCATCGAGCCCGCCTTCCACCAGAACGCCCTGCGTCGCCTGCTGCCATGCATCGCGCAAAAGCTTCACGCCGTGCAGCGCATAAACGGTCTGAACCATTCCTGAGCAGTCGGCTCCCCACGGCGTAATCCCGCCCCACTGATAGTACGTCCCCTGGTACAGCCCGGTCGCCGACGCAACTATCGAGTCGGGAGTCTGCGGGAAAATCTCGCGCCGGCGTTCGAGGTTCAGCGACCGGCCACTCAAGGACTTGCCGCCCCGCAGCAATGCGCCAAGCGGAAGATCGGTCGTGCTCCCCTTGGAGTCGCGCATGCTGCCGCCCATCGACATCTCGCCAGGATCGTCCCAGCCCCATCCGCACTCGTCCGCCGGCTCCGTGTAGCCCTCGTGCACGAACCCTTCGTAAGAATCCGCGCCTCGAACACGCAGCCACTTTCCATCGACCGAAAGAACCTCGGCGCAATGCCCGAACAGGAGCTGAGTCTCCTGGGTCGCCGCGGCGCGCGGCTCACGAAGAATCGGTGCGATCGGCGTTCTCGCGCGAATGTATCTGCTCAATGTTCCGGCCAGTCGATTAGTGGAATCTCGCGCGCGGGAGTCATCGGGGTTTCACCGACCGGCTTTCCCTCCTCGCACGCCCTGCATTTTACTATTCCGCGAAACGTGCACATCACGCAGATGAATGTCCCGCAATCCACGCACGGATATCCTTCCGACGCGCGCTCCTCATGCCCGCACGAGCGGCAGAACATCGCATCCTTCTCGCGCAGCTCTGCCATCAGAATCTCCAGGTCCTGAAGAAATCGATACCGAGCTGACGCGGCGTCTGCTGCTGCGTCTGCGGCGCGTTGCGCGCGCACGTGACGTCGCTCGAGCCCGGCTCGATACCCGCCTGTGCGGTATAGATCGGGTTGAACCTGTACTCGAGCTTGAGACCGAAATTGTCCTTGAAGTTGTTCGCGTTCACGAAACAAAGTCCCGTGCTCAGTCCAAGGAACCACTGATTGCCAATCTGCTTGCCCACGATTGCCCGTGAATTCAGCAAGCTATAAAGATACGGCTCGTCTTCACGATTGATCTGGTTCGCGTTTATCCGGCCGGTCTGGATCTCGACGATATCGACCAGGTTACGCGGAATTGCGTTGGTCAGGAGCGAGCTTCCATAGCGCAAGGCGAACGATGCGAGCTGCGACTTGTACAGGCCCTGGCTGTTGTCGAGCGCAATTGCCGGCTCGCCGGTGATCAGGTAGCTCAGGAGATCCGACTGCGAAAGCGGAATGTTGTCGGGATTGTCGAGAGCCAGCGTAGGGTGTGAAAGCGTCCCGCCGATGTTCACGCGCACGCGGATGTCGCGCAGGTTCGAGCTTCGCTGATTGGGCTGCCTGATGGTGTGAATCGCGCGAATATCTAATGTCGGATTCAAGTCCGGCGTGCCGAAGAATCGAAGACTCCCGCTCTCGACGTCGAACGTCGGCTGCACGAACGGATCGACGAGGTTGAGACGATACGTTCCGCGCACTGCCTGAAGAGTTCCCTCGAGAGCGAGCTGCGACCTCTCACCTGTGGTGAGACTCCGTCCGAGCGTGACGTTGAGCGAGCCGCCAAGCTTCACGTTTGCTTCCGATGAACGCAGCCATACGGCGTCGCCGATGTTCACCGCCACATTCTCCAGCGTCAGATTCCGCGCAAACTCACTCGGTGTCTCCGGCAGAAGTTTGCGATCACGAGCGAGCAGTGTATCGACGATTCCCGCGAATTCAGGGTCACTCAGATCGACGATCTGCTTGGTGATGAGCTCGGGGATGTAAATCGTCCCGCGATCGACGCGAACGGCGCCGGTAAGGGTCGCACCCTTGTACGGTCCAGTGAGAGTCAGGTCCTGATCGGTCGATATGTCGAGCGAGGCAAGGCCGGGCTTCTCGATTATATGGAAGTTCCTGAACTGCGCTCGAACGTTGAACACGGGGTTTGTGTATTCCTGAAGGCTCACGAAACCCTGTACGCCCATTGTCCCGCGCCGGTCGCGATTGGTCTCCGCACTCATCCGCTGGATGAACACCGTGTCGCGCTCCAGGAGCACGTCGGCATTCACCTTGTCGAGTGCGAGGCCAAGGTTGGTGAGAGTCGCAGATGCCTGCTTGAGACGGAATTGGCCGTCGATCACGGGCTGCTTGACGGTCCCGCTCACGTCGACGTTGGCGACAAGCTCGCCGTGCGCCTTTTGAAAACCGGGTACGAACGCCTCGAACACTCCAATATCGACACTGTCAGTCCGCAGATTGCCGCGAACCGAATCCCCCGTAAGGCGCACATCGCGAATCGCGAGTCGCGCGGTGCTCGAGTGGCGCAGCAGCAGCGAGTCAAGCGACCCGCCGCCCTTCTGAAGCATTGCATGTGCAGGCGCCTCGAGCTTGTAGCTGCTTCCGCTCGACACTGTCACCGTCCCGCTGTCGAGCACGACGAATGTCGTATCGCCCGATACTCGCGCGGAGCCGCCGACGTTCGACGTCACTCCGCCTTCACTCGTAAGATTTGCGTTGAACAAGGCGCTCGTGCCCGACGTTACGTCGGCAGTCGCATTGAGTGCAGTGAAACCGAACGCACCAACGCGAATTGTGTCTGCATTGAACGCGATCTCTCCCGCAGGTTTATCCGGAAGACCAGCGAGATTGAATTTGCCGGATATGCGCTCGACACTTTTCCCCTGAACATTGAGCTGGCGTCCACTCATCGTCCCTTCGAGCGAAAGCAGATCCTTCGTGCCCTTGAGCTCACCGATAACTCGCACCGCACCTGCCAGCGAGTCCGCAGCGAGGCTTGTGTTTCGACCGATGTAACGCTTCACGTCAGCGAGCGAGTCGATCGATACACTGAAAGCAAGACGGCCTTCTGCGCCCGGAATCAACCCCATGCTGCCAGACGCTGTTGCATGCGCAACATCGCTCGCTACAACGAGCGTGTCGATGATCGCTGTACCACTGTTGAGACGTACGCTCGCTCTCGAAGACGCGATCTTGAGCCTGTCGAAAGTTCCACTCATCGATCCGCCGATTGTCCCGGTGCCCACCACGAGCGAATCGCCGATGAAATCGATGAAGTAATTGCCTTCGAGAAGGGTCTTTGGCGCCTTTGGATTCTCGAGCAAAGTCCGAAGGTCCAGGCTCGCTACAGTTCCAGTCCCGTGCGCCCCGTAAGTCGGGAGATTGCTGTCGACTTTTCCCTTATATGTGATCGTACCACCCGCGCCGGTCAGAGACAGATCGACTCCAAGATCGACAGGCTGACCGGTGATTTTCACGGGTCCGCTGTAATTACCGCGAAGCGGAATGTCAGGGTAGGAATTCGCGAGCGTCGTCATGTTGAGCGGCGCTCCCTCGAGATCGAGATCGTACGACATGAAGTCGTCGTGCGTCGTGATCCTTCCGCTCCCGGTGATGCGCGATGTCGGAAGGTTCGCATCGTGATGCACGAGATCCGCGTTCGAGAAGCGCACGTCGAGCCACAGTGAATCGAGTCGAGTGGTTCCCGATACCGTTCCCTTCAATGCGAGAAAAGCTGGACTCAGCGCCTGCATAGTCCTCAAGTCCAGCGCCTCCACGTTCACGTCGAAGCCGTGAAACACCGTGAACGCCGGCGCGAATATGTCGAGCGTCCCACGCGCTGCGAGGCGCGTAACCGCTCCAGGCACGTTCGCATCGTTGAACGTGAGCTTCGTATCGTCGATCCTGAAACGATTCACCGGACCGCCCGCTCCGCGAACATATCCAGTGAGCTGGCCATTCCACGGGAGCGGGAACGGCTTGCCATTGAAAACCCGAATCAAGCGGAAATCGATTGGCAGAGCCCGCACATTCACATCATTTACCGCGAGCACTGGACCGCCGACAGCGAACGTCATGTCGCCAGTAAGTCGTGAGAACGTCGTGCTCATGTCCATCTTCTTGATGGCGTAGTCGACCACCCGCGGATGCTTCACGTTGTTGATATAGAGATCGAGCCGGCCCTGACCTGTCGTTGGCAATGTCGGATAGACCCATGCGATGTCTTTCATCGCAACGTCGTCGCCGACGATGTGGATGTCATATCGCATTGGAATTCCGCCGCCCCAGACGAGCTTCCCCGAAGGCACTCTGCCTCTCGAGGACGGGAGCTCGAAGCCCGGCGAATAAAGCCATATCGAATCGCCGACATGACGCACGTCGACCGCCGCTCTTTTTACGTCGAGCGGAGGATCCTGAGATTCGAGCGAGGCTCGCGTCACCCTGAAGAAGCGGCCGACGCTGTCAGGCTCGGCAATGCGGGCATAGCCAAGACTCGCATCAATATGTCGGAACCGATATATATGCCGGTAACCCTCGTCAGTGCTCACGAATTCCTGTCGCCACTGATTACCTGGAGTTTCGCGCGTCAGCGATCCAAGCTGCTTGCGGAGCACGCTGTCACGCTGGCGCGCACTCAGGGTGTCCGACGGCTTCCATCGCAGGCCGAGCGAAACGTTCGCGTTATGAAGATCGGCGGAGTCGATGACGATGAAGTCGCCGAACTTCATCTGCGGACCGCGCGGTTTCTTCTGACCGGAAGGAAAGATGTGCTGATAGTTCCATTTTCCGTCGGCGCGCTCCATCAGCCGCACGTTGAGACGCTCGACATTCACGTGGCTCAGCAGGATTCGGCGGTCGAACAGATCGCGCATATCGTACTTCACGCGTACCGGACCCGATGCAACGAACAGCGAATCCTTCTCGTCGCGGATCTCTATCGAATCAATCGTCACGCCGCGGAACAATCCGCCGGTTATCCGCCCTACATAGAACGTTCCCTTCGTCTTGCCGGATATCCACGACTGCACATAACGCCGTACCTGATTCTGACCATAATCAGTCTGCGTAATCGAAATGAGCAGCCCCGCCGCGACGATGATTACAACCATCAGCGCGAGCGCACTCCACAGAACTATCCGGCTCCGGCGGGACATCGTCTAGAAAGCCTGCCCGATCGCGAGGCTGAACGTCAGACGGCGCGTAAAGCTTCGCGGTGAGGACGGACGAAAGCTTCCAGTGCAGGGATTCTCTTCCTGACGAAGCCCGTCATCGGCGAGATGTACCTTGATGTTGTTCTTGTACGTAACGCACGGCAGAGAGCCGGCAGGGCTTCCGATCTCGTCGAATGGTGCATTCGTTGGAACTTCGTAGTACAGCGGACCCGACGGCCGCCGATACGGATTGTACCCAAGCACAATTCTCACCGGGCCCACAGGAGAGAACGCCGTCAGCTGAACACCGGGAGTGAACTTGATCGAGAAATTCTCGAAGGTTCCCGAGCGTCCGCGGTTCCACACTTCACCTGCATCGGTGAACAGCGTCCACTGGAGAAACTCAGGAAGAAACGGGCTCGGAAATCTCAGCTCGAGATTACTCACGATCATCGAGTTTCCACCAACAGGAACAGCGCGACGATAGCTCGAGCCGGAATCAGCCCAGAAAACACTGTCGAGCTTCCCTAGACCGGCTGGTATTTCGACAAGTGAATAGTTGTCCGCGATATAGATCGCCGAGCCGAGTTCGTTTTGCGGAAATCCGCGAACACTTGTCGGGCCACCTGCGTAAAGTCTTTCCTGCGGCGGAATGAATCCCGTCGTCGTTCCGAAGCTGCGGCCGAACACCGCGCCGCCGCGAAGCCGGAACGCGATCACCGACCCGCCAGGCAATCCCCAATAGTGCGACCGCTCGGCAACAATCTTGTTGAATTGAAGCGCCGTATCCGAGCCAATGTAGGGCGATGCGTGACGCGCTTCGATTCGCCACTGAAATCCGCGCGTTGGTGAGATGAAGCTGTTGGAGCGATCGTGCGAGATGACAGCGCTCACCACGGCAAGTCGCTGGTTCTGCTGCAGCTTTGCGCGATCCTCCTGCGCGCACACGTTGAACACAGCGCAGAAAAGTGCCGGCTGCGCTTCGGT
>DATEDH010000335.1:0-6360 GCA_035281765.1 Gemmatimonadaceae bacterium | reverse complement strand
CCTTTTTTTTTGTTTTTATTTTGCCGTTAGCAGGTAGCTGGTAGCAGGTAGCTGTTGCTGGAGTCAGATAGCCGACAGCAGTTAGCAGCAGTTCGGTAATTCCCACAAAAAAAACTCCGTGGGGACTCCGTAACTCCGTATCTCCGTGTCCAGGTCGTCAGATGCCGCTTCAGTAATCAACAGCCTAGAGCCGCCGAACGAGACGCCCGAGCAGGAGCAGCACGATGGCTCCGAGAGTCGCCAGAGCGATGGACCGAAAATCAAACGCTCCGGCTGTGACGGTTCCCCAGCCGAAGCGTGTCCCGAGGTACCCTCCAATGAGGGCACCCACTATTCCAAGTACGATCGTAATGATGCATCCCGAGGGGTCCCGCCCCGGCACCAGGAACTTTGCGAGTGTTCCCGCTACCAGACCCAGCAGGATCCAGTAGAGCCAGAGCGGCATTTGAAGCTACCCCTCGTTACCTCAAGCCTGCGTTACGGAACCCTCGTACGGCCGCGTGTGGCCATGCGATAGATCCACAGCAGGATCAGCGCTCCAACGATCGCCAGAAGAAGGCTCTGAAGCGAAAAACCAGTCAGGGGAAGTCCCATCAGTGTGCTGCCGAGGAATCCGCCGATGATCGCTCCGACGATTCCGATGATCATGGTAACGATCATGCCGCCAGGGTCGTTGCCTGGCATGATTGCCTTGGCGATCGCTCCTGCGACCAAACCAATGACGATCCATGCGAGAAAGCTCATGTCTCCTCCATAGGGTAAGTGCGGCCAGGTAACTGGACGACGCCTTGGGGAGTGCAACCTGCGTACCATCCCCAAGGGCGGTGGCGTGCTGCTGACTCAGCCGTTACCATACCGCTCGATGTCGAGCCCCGCAACCCTGCACGAAGAAGACGCGCTTTCCAAAACATACGACGCGCGGCTGATGCGGCGGCTGCTCCAATACCTGGCCCCGTATAAGGTCCTGGTCGCCGCGTCGCTCGCCCTGCTCGTGATAGAGGGAGCGCTTCAGCTCGCAGGCCCCGTTCTTACCCAGCGTGTAATCGACGACGCGCTTCCAAAGCACGATGCCGGCGAGATACTCCGGCTGACTGGATTCTTTGCGCTCACACTCGTCGCTCAGTTCATCTGCTCATTTGGCGAAGCGATGCTCACCGCACTGCTCGGCCAGAAGGTGATGCGCGACCTGCGAATGGAAATCTTCTCGCATCTCCAGCGACTTTCCATCGCGTTCTTCGATCGAAATCCTGCCGGTCGCCTCATCACCCGCGTCACGTCGGACGTCGAGACGCTAAACGAGCTGTTCACGTCAGGCGTCGTCGCCGGGCTTGGAGATCTTTTCACGCTCGTCGCCATCGGCGTTGCAATGCTGATAATGGACTGGAGACTCACGCTCGCTGCATTCATCGTGATTCCGTTCATCTTCGGCGTATCGCACTGGTTCCGGTCGCGTGTGCGTGAATCGTATCGCGACATTCGCACGGCGATCGCGCGCATTAATGCATTTCTTCAGGAACGCATCACCGGAATGCGAATCGTGCAGCTGTTTGGTCGCGAGGAGCACGAGGTAGAACGGTTCCGTGCGCTCAATGAAGTGCATCTGGATGCGAACATTCGCGCGATCAAGTATTACGCGATCTACTTCCCGGCAATTGAAGTCTTCACTTCGATTGCGCTTGCGATTCTGATCGTTACGAGTGCCTCGCTCGTGAATATCGAGGCTCTCACGGTGGGAACTGTTGCTGCATTTCTGCAGCTGAGCCGGAGATTTTACCAGCCCCTGCAGGATCTCGCGGAAAAATTCAACATCGTGCAGACGGCGATGGCGAGCTCGGAGAGAATTTTCATGCTTCTCGATACTGAGCCGGCGACGAAACCGCCCGTTGCGGCTGTCGTTGCCTCACCGGAAAGGACTGCTGTGACCGTGAAATTCGAAGACGTGTGGTTCGCGTACGACGTCGGTCACGTGGCGCGCATGGATTCGGAAAATCCGGCGGCGCCCGAGTGGGTTCTAAAGGGCGTTTCGTTCACGGCTGAGCCGGGCCAAACGCTCGCGCTGGTTGGACACACCGGTGCAGGAAAGACGACGATCGTCAATCTCCTGATGCGATTCTATGATCCGCAGCGCGGCCGCATTCTCGTGAATGACAGGGACATCCGGGAGATACCTCTCGACGAGCTGCGGGGCCTCATGGCATATGTACAACAGGACATCTTCCTGTTCGCCGGCGATGTCGCAACCAACATTCGACTTGCAAATCCCCTCAGCGATGAACAAGTCGAGCACGCTGCGGTGCAGGTTGGTGCCGACCGGATAATCAGGCGACTGCCTGACGGCTACAGCCAGCAGCTGGGCGAGCGCGGTTCGTCGCTCAGCGTTGGCGAGCGCCAGCTGCTTTCGTTCGCGAGGGCAGTGGCGGCCGATGCATCGCTTCTGATTCTGGACGAGGCCACGAGCGCCGTGGACAGCGAGATCGAGGCGGAGATTCAGCGGGCGCTGTCGATATTAATGGAAGGCCGGACCACTATCGCGATCGCCCACCGCCTCAGCACAATAGTCGCTGCCGATGAAATACTCGTTCTCCACCATGGAGAGGTGGTGGAAAGAGGAAGCCATGAGCAGCTTCTTCGAAGGGCCGGGCTTTACGACCGGCTCTGGCGTCTCCAGAGCGGGGACACGGGGCAGGGCATTCTCAGGGCCGGTTAGTGCTTGCCGGGGCAGTTGGCGGTGGCGTAGTTTGTGTATCGTCGAACCGTTAAGCGAGTTACTTCTTTGACTTCAACTTGCCCGCGCCGAGCGGGGAGCGCTCTTTAGTGCACCTGGCTGTTTCCGCTAGAACTGACACGGGCAGACTGCGAAAGGGGAACGAGGACAACCTCTACGCAGACGCCAACCAATACCGCGGACTATTTATAGTTGCCGACGGCATGGGCGGTCACGCCGCCGGGGAAGTCGCGAGCCAGATGGCCGTCGACCTCGTCGCGAGCGAGCTTGCCGACCTCAACGACCTCAGCGCCGATGATGCGGGCGAGCGCGTAAAGAGCACGCTGCGGCTGGCTAATCGCCAGGTATTTCAGCGAACCATGCGTGAGGTCGAGAAGACCGGTATGGGCAGCACCGCATCCGCGCTGCTCATTTCCGATACGCGCTTCCTCATCGGCCATGTCGGCGATTCCCGCATTTATCTGGTGCGCGACGGCAAGATGCGCCAGCTCACTCGCGATCACTCGCTGGTACAGGAACAGGTCGACGCGGGTATCATCACTGCGGAGCAGGCGCGACATCATCCGCAGAGCAACGTCATCACCTGCTGCATTGGAATGTCGAGCGACATCGACCCTGATATCATTCAGGGAGAGACGAAAGTCGGCGATGTGTTCCTTCTGGCAAGCGACGGGCTTACGGGAATGGTCGATGACCGGAGACTTCAGCAGCTGCTGCAATCCCGCGCCACACCGGAGCGGATTGTGAATGCAATGATCGCAGACGCCAACAACAACGGCGGTATCGACAACATCACGGCGATCGTCGTGAAGGTCATCACTGCAGACACGCAGTTTGTCACCGGAGACGTAACTCCGATACCACAGGCCCGGTGAGATGGCTCAACCGGGAGAGCTCAGCCCTCCTGCCAGCGGCGAAACAGTAGCTGACGTCGCGGGGTTGTACTTAGGCAACATTCTTTATGCAATCGAGCTCGCTGCCATGTCCCTCGAGGACCAGCAGCGGCCTGACGACGCCGCGTTTTACCGTGGAATAGCGAGAAAGCTCGCAGAAGCACGCGGAAAAGAGACGGCAAACGGTCGATGAACGACCGGCATCGATAAGGAGAAAAAATGGCAACTGCTACACTTCCCACGCGCGAGACCGCCCACGACACCTTCCCGATCAACGGGACTGACTACATCGAGTTCTGGGTAGGCAACGCGCGACAGGCGGCCCTTTATTATCGCGCTGCATTTGGATTCGAGCTGGTTGGCTATCGCGGGCCCGAAACCGGTGTTCGCGATCGCGCGAGCTACCTGCTTCAGCAGGACAAGGTTCGATTCGTCCTGACCACAGCGATCAAGTCCACCGGCCCGATTGCCGAGCATGTGTTCAAGCATGGTGACGGCGTCCGTGATATTGCGTTGTGGGTCGAGGACGCGCGCACTGCATTCGATGCGGCTGTAGAGCGCGGCGCAAAGCCGGCGATGGAGCCGACGGTTTATTCGGATGACAACGGCGAGATCGTAATCGCCGCGATTCATACATACGGCGACACGATTCACAGCATCGTGGAGAGAAAGAACTACAACGGCCTGTTCATGCCGGGCTTTGTGCCGGTGGAGTCACCGTTCAAGCCGGCGTCGACCGGACTTAAGTATGTCGACCACTGCGTCGGCAATGTCGAGCTCGGCAGGATGAACGAGTGGGTGAAGTTCTACGAGGACGTACTCGGCTTCACGAACATTCTCTCATTCGACGACAAGACGATCAATACGGAATATTCCGCGTTGATGTCGAAGGTGATGTCGAACGGCAACGGGCGCATCAAGTTTCCAATCAACGAGCCCGCCGAGGGAAAGAAGAAGTCGCAGATCGACGAGTACCTCGAGTTCTACGATGGACCGGGCGTGCAGCACATCGCAATTGCAACCGACGACATCATCAAGACCGTGCGTGACCTCAAATCACGAGGTGTCGAATTTTTGAAAGTGCCGGCGACCTATTACGAGAGCGTTCCGCAGCGCGTCGGAAAAATCGACGAAGACATTGCGCCGCTCCAGGAGCTCGGAATTCTCGTTGATCGTGATGACGAAGGTTACCTGCTCCAGATCTTTACGAGGCCGGTCGAGGATCGGCCGACGGTTTTCTATGAGATCATTCAGCGCAAGGGAGCAAAGAGCTTCGGCGCCGGGAACTTCAAGGCGCTGTTCGAGGCGATTGAAAGAGAACAGGCACTTCGCGGTAACCTCTGATGCCATCCTATCACACACTCGGAACTATCCCGCGAAAGCGTCACATCGCGTTCAGAAGGCCTGATGGCGGACTGTACGCCGAAGAGCTGATGGGACATGAGGGATTCACCGGAACGTCGGCGCTTCTGTATCACACGTATCCGCCGACTACGGTAAAGTCAGTGCGCCGTGTGAAAGAGACAAAGCTCGAAGCGGACCCGGATCATACGCTGCATCATCGTCATTTCCTCACGTCGCGCGCGAAGAAAGGCGGAAGCGCAGTGATGGATCGCATGCCGATTCTGTTCAACCAGGACATCGCGATGTATTACGCGGAGCCGGATCAGACAGATCCGTTCTTCTATCGCAATGCGCAGGCGGATGAGCTGGTGTACGTGAGCAAAGGGAAGGGAACTCTCGAGACTGTGTTTGGAGATCTTCCCTATGGGGAGGGCGATTACCTCGTAATCCATCGCGGTATCCTGCATCGCTACCTGATGGACGGTGGCACGCCGCATAAGCTCGTGATATTCGAGAGCCGCGGGCACGTCCGCACGCCAAAGCGTTATCGCAACGAGTTCGGTCAGATGGTCGAGGGTGCCCCGTTTTCGGAGCGTGACATCCGCCGCCCGATCAACCTGCAGCCGCACGACGAGAAGGGAGATTTTTCTCTCTACGTAAAGCAGTACGATGGAATCAACGAGCTCGTACTGGATCACCACCCGTTCGATGTCGTAGGGTGGGACGGATATTTCTATCCGTGGGCGTTCAACATCATGGACTTCGAGCCGATCGTTGGACGCGTGCATCAGCCGCCGCCGGTACACCAGACTTTCCAGGGTGATGGATTTGTCGTGTGCTCATTCTGCCCGCGCCCGTACGATTTCCATCCCGAGGCGATTCCAGCGCCGTACAATCACTCGAACGTCGACTCGGACGAGGTCCTGTATTACGCATCGAGTGAGTTCATGAGCAGGAAGGGAATCGAGTTCGGCTCGATCACCCACCATCCTGACGGCATCCCGCACGGTCCGCACCCCGGCCGCGCTGAAGCTTCGATCGGCGCGAAGTACACCGACGAGCTTGCGGTGATGATGGATTCGTTCCGCCCGCTGAAAGTTGCACGTGAAGCGATGGCGATCGAGGATCCTGCATATCACCGTTCGTGGCTCGATATTCAGCACGAGCAGTTTTCTCCGCCAACTTCCTGATTTCTCTTACTGAAGCAGCATCTGACGACCTGGACACGGAGTTACGGAGTTTCGGAGTCCGCACGGAGAACTACCTTTTTTTTGCTGTTCGCAGGTAGCTGGTAGCAGGTAGCTGTTGCTGGAGTCAGGTAGCAGACAGCAGATAGCAGCAGTTCCGTAGTTCCCCAAAAAAACTCCGTGGGGACTCCGTTGCTCCGTGACTCCGTGT
>DATEDH010000334.1:0-10813 GCA_035281765.1 Gemmatimonadaceae bacterium | reverse complement strand
TCGCTCTCCGCCGGAGAGTTTGTACGCGCCGAACATTATCTCCGATCGTCCTCACGGCGGATTGCAGAATTCTGCGACGGCTTCGACCTGTTTCTCACGCCAACGTTATCGGTTCCCCCATTCCCGACCGGATCGCTGCAGCCTCCTGCGCATGAACGCGTGATGATCAAGCTTCTCGGCGCCCTTCGCGCAGGAAATGTCCTCAAGCTCATGGGAGCACTCGAGCAGGCCGCTGAAAAAATCTTCGATGTAATCCCGTACGAGCCGCTGTTCAACGTCAGCGGGCAGCCAGCAATGTCAGTCCCGCTGTATTGGAATCGCGAGAATCTTCCGATAGGTGTTCACTTCGTCGCGCACTACGGCGACGAGGCGACACTGTTCAGGGTCGCATCACAGCTGGAGGAAGCGCGTCCCTGGAGGAACCGGCGACCGCCTGTGTCGGCGTGACGTGAATCATTTCGGCCGGTGAGGTTGAGTCAGCACAGGGAAGCGTGATCTTTACTCTCGTTCCCTTTCCCTGCTCGCTTTCGATCCCGGTTTCTCCGTTCATCGCGAGCACTGCATCGCGAACGATGGAGAGTCCCAGCCCGACACCCGGATACTTTCGCGTTCCGCCCTGATCGACCTGAAAGAACGGATCGAACACGCGGGGAACATTTTCCGCGGCGATTCCGATTCCCGTATCGGCAACCTGAAGGCAGATACCATTGTCGACGCGAGCAGCGCTCACGTGGATCGTGCCACCGGCTTCAGTGAACTTGATCGCGTTCGTAATGAGATTGAGCAGAATCTGCCTGAGCTTGTTGGGATCTGCGCGCACGATGAATGAAGGATCGACTTCGGCAACTTCGATATTGATCTCCTTCTTCCTGGCTTCGTGGGAAACGATTGACTCGATGCCCGCGAACGCATCATGCACGGCGACGGGCTGCAGCGAGAACGCAATCCGGCCAGCTTCGACCTGCGCGAAACCAAGAACGTCTTCGATCAGCGCGAGCAGATGTCGCTGGCTCTGCCTGATCCTGTCGAGCACACTGCGCTGTCCGTCGGTGAGAGGACCATCGAGCTCCAGAAGCAACAGCTCGACGTAGCCCATCATCGCGTTGAGAGGAGTGCGAAGCTCGTGACTTATGACAGCGAGAAATCCTGACTTCGCGTTGTTCGCTGCCTCAGCAGTCTCTCTTGCCTCGACAAGCTGCCGGTTGACCTCCTTGCGCTCGGCGATCGATGCGCCGAGGAGAAGGAACGTCGTACCACAGATGGCGACGAACGTCTGAAGCGCGAACAAGTTGTCGTGCAGGGTTCCCTGATTAAACGGCCCGTGTCCGTATGCGGTTGATACGATCGCGATAACTGTTGCAACAGCGGTTGCGGTTACCGATCCACGAATGCCGAACCTCAGGGCTGCCCATATCAATGGGGGAAGGAGCATGTATTCGCGTCCGCGATTCATCACTCCAGGCACTGGCTCCGGCGAGAAAACAATCAGCCCCATGGCAATCACGACTGCGCCGAGGAGAACTGACTCTCCGATGCGGGGAAGTGTCAGCCGCGGTTTCCAGTCCGCCCATATGAGTATCAGCGGCGCGACGAGAAGGTCTCCGATCGCGTCGCCAACCCACCACGCTTTCCATGTCTCGCCAAATCCCGATCGCGGAACAATTCCCGCAGCGAGAAGCGTTGTGACACCAATTGACGCGGCGATGATCGTGCTGAGAACGGAGCCGGCGATTACAAGTGCGATGACGTCGCGAACTCTATTGAGATGGCGGTCGAATCCGACGCGATTGAGCAGATAACACGCGGTCAGTGCTTCGGCGGTATTTCCGAATGCAATTCCAAACGCCGCAAAGATCGGAGCGCCGGTGACGTAGTTGATGGCAAATGCGCCTATCGCAATTGCGGGCCAGACACGGTAACCGAACAGAAGAAGCGAAGCGAGCGCGATTCCGCTCGAGGCCCAGACCAGTGTCGCAAAGCCGGCAACTGCGTCGAGCTGCAGTCCGACGCGCGCGACGACGAAGTATGCAGCCGCGATAATCGCAATCTGCGCAATGGTCGCCGTCGTAACACGCGGGGATCGCGATGACATGGGGCTTAATAGTGGCGGGCGCGAGCTATCTTAGAAACCCTGTCCGATTCGCCAGGTGAACTTCCAGCCCCTTGCTTCGTCGAGAGGCCGGGTTACACCGACGGCGAGCGCGCCACTGAAAAACGTCAGGAGAAATTCCGCAGATGCCCGCGCGCCATTCGTCGCCCGCGACAGCGGCTCAGCCTGTCCCGTCTCTTCATTCACCGTGCTTCCGAGCTGCAGTACTGCATCACGCGCTTCCTCACTCGAGATCTCTGTCCAACCCCCATTCAATCCTGCAGCCACCCCTGGAGCTATTCCCGGCAGCACCAGGGCACTCGGCAAACGTATGGGAGCCCTTAGAAATGGGAAAGTGTAACCCAGCACGGTCCGGAACAACGCTGCGCGGTCACCTGCAAACTCCTTGTACTCGAAGCCGCTCAGCCCAAGATCTCCGCCCAGCTCAAAGAGCACCTGCGGTTGTGGAGTCCCGAAGAGCGTCCCGGCATCAGCTCGCGAATAAAGCTGGAATGGGCCGAGCTCGCGCCGTGCTGCGACGTGACCCTCGAGTCGCTGCCAGCGCAAATCGCCGTCGGCACGATCGTACGACAGCGACACACCGACGCCGCGGTCAACGAAGAGTCCACTAACCTGGGGATTCACGTCGATCGATGCGACCGACCTGAAATAATTACCGGGCTCGATGCCCCTGTTTTCCCGAAAGCCTGCGCCCTTCGCAACATAGAGGCCCTTCGCAATATTCTTTTCAACCTGCCGGTCTGAGCCTGGACCAATTTCTATCCGCACAACCGACCGCCGTTGCGCACCGAGCGCTCGCGCAACGGAGACCGTCGCACTTCGGCGATCGAGATAGTCGTAATCATCAGTGCTGCCGAACAATGCAGGCAGCGTTGCACCATAACTCAGCGGCGGTTGAAAATCGTTGGTGTGAGCAAGTGCGCGTTCCGCGCGGATCGCAGTTGTCGTGCGTCCGAGCGTTCGCTGCGCTCCGATCATTCCGCGCGCGACTTTCTCCGACCAGGCGTATCCAACGGATGCGCGAACTGACAGTCCCGGGGCTGCATCCCGAAAATCGCGGGATACGCCGATTCCAGTATATACGCCTTCAACTCGGTTGAACCTGAATGCATCAGCAAATGTTCGCGGACTGATCCGGAACTTCGCATCACCGACCGTGCTCCATGATTCGGGTGCGAGATCATCGAACTCAGCGTAATACGCATCGCTGCTGAACGATCCTATAGGCGACTGCCAACCTTTGTATCGCTCGAGTGTCGACGCCGATGCGAACGTCAGGCTGTGCTGTATTCCTGGCGGAGTTTCCGGACCGCTCCATGTCGAATCATTTGCACGAATGTCATAAAATCGTGAGACGATGCGAACGAGAGTCCGGAATTCACCGAGAAATGCAAGTCTCGCCTGGAATTCCGTTCGTTGATATGCCGGGAGCCAGTATTCTCCGTTGACTTCCACGTTCACGAGCTCGACGAATGTCGCCCCGCTTACGCCCGGAACCTTGCTTCCCGATTTGAGCGTGACCTTGCCGTTGTCCACTTCGACGATTCGCCCGCGCATGCGCACGATCTGCTTGCGGTCCGCGTCGAGATACATGTCGCCGTAGAACAGGATGGCGTCCCCGGGCACCTCAGGCTTCGGAGTGACGCGAACGTGCGCGAGCGGGATTCGCCTTCCCGTTGACGAGAACAGGGTAACGACTGTGTCGCCACCCTCATACATATAGTATGTGTCGCGATTTGCGCCTAACGGATGAATCGCGAGCGACGCGTTGCGCGGGTTGACCGCGCGATTTGACGCCGTTGCTGAAGTGACACCAAGCTGAAGATGATTCCCGTACAGAGTGGGCGTTGTCCATCCACCGAATATCGACATCAGCGAGAATGTCGGACCGACTGATTGATTGCGATAACCGATCACGCGCTGGTCGTAACGATCGGGACTTCTGAAGCGCACATCGCTTGCGATCTGCTCGATCTGCGCCGTGCGCTCGCGGCGTCCGGAATCCAGGAGTGCGAGCGCCATCTCGGTTTCGATTCGCGCGCGATACGCCCGAAGCCTGTCTGGTATCTGAGCATTCACCAGTGCTGCGTCAGCGATGAACTGGCGCAGCGGCTGAGTCGAATCCGGAGATGCGGAAGCAATCTGGGCAGCAACGAGAAAGATCAACATTGCCTCTCTCGTTTGCAGACTCCGGGCCCGTCTAGTTTCGGGGAATTGCTCCTGCTGCGGGCCAGTCTGTATCGCCCACCCGCTTGAGCTCCATTTCGAAGAACCTGACTGGCGCCTGTCCGGGAATTATCCGGTCCCCGACTTCCTTCCAGCTGCCGTCCTTGATCACTGCTGTGTAGCGTATCGTCATGGGTCCTGCCGGAATTTCCCACACATAACCATCATCGGTGGGTGTGAGCTTGAAGTCCCCGGAGCTTCCCTGCGCGTGCGAATGCAGTGCATACGTCTTCTGCATCGGATTGTACGACACGATTCCAAACGCATTGAATGTCACCTGCCCTGTCTCAGCATCGTAGCCGCGGCCTTCGAGAACCTTGATCGATCCGTCGAGAAATGGGCCGATGCGCTCAGTCTGAATGACGTTGTGCTTTGTGCCGTTGTCGAGAATTGTCCATGCGGGACCGCGCCATACTCCATCCATTCGCGCGAGCGGCTTCATGGCCTCATTTTGCGCGGCAAGCAGGGTTGCTGGATTCGGTCTTTGTGACGCAGCTGTCGAGGTGATGGTAGCAACGGCGACTGCAGCGATCAGGAGGGGGCGGACCATTATTCCTCATCCGGTTGTGAGAGGGAAATAATAGTAAACCGCTATTCACGAGCGCGAGTCCGCTTCCGCCTCAAATTGCCAGCGGGTATTGTTGTTTCTGAATGTTTCGCCGAGCTCCTTCCTTTCGGCCTGATCCCACAGTCACAGGAAAAAAACGAATGCGCCTACGACCTGTAAGTGCTGCGCTCACTGCGCTTGCTCTCACCATTCTCGCGTGCTCGCAAGACAAAATCACGGGACCCGACACCGGTCTCCAACCATTGATTTCCGCGCCGCGGTTTGCGGTGACCGCTCCCACGGTGCCGAGTATACGCATCAGCGAGCTGCACTATGACAACGCGAGCGGCGACGTTGGAGAGGCGATCGAGATCTCAGGACCGGCGGGCGCAATCGTTGATGGATGGAAGGTCATTTTCTACAACGGATCGGGCGGCGCGCCGTACGACAGCATTGCATTCACCGGAACGATCCCGGCAACGTGCGGATCCCGCGGAGTCATCAGCACGCTCCGCTCCGGAATTCAAAACGGTGATCCCGATGGAATGGCATTGATCGATGCAAGCCGAAATGTCATCGAGTTCCTGTCCTACGAAGGCGTGTTTACCGCCACAGGCGGTCCGGCGAACGGAATGGTCTCCCGCGACATCGGTGTGAGACAGACCGGCAGCGAAGCGATCGGACTGTCATTGCACAGCAACAGCGCCGGTACATGGTTCCCGGGCTCACCGTCGACATTTGGTACATGCAACGACGTAAATGCACCGACGACTGACTCCACCGTTGCAACTCTTACAATCGTTCCTGCAACTGGCACACTCGTCCCCGGTGCAACACTCCAGCTGATCGACAGCGCGAGAAATTCATCAGGCACTCTTCTTCCCGGCGCCTACACTGGCTGGAACACGACCGACTCGGCAGTCGCGAAAGTCGATGTGAACGGTCTCGTAAAGGCAATTGCACCGGGCACAGCGAAGATCATCGCTCTCTCGACGAACAATAAGGGCGATACGACGACGATCACTGTGAACGCTGCGCCTCCGCCGTCGGGACTCAGCAATGTTCGATTCACCGAGATCCATTACGACAACGATGGCACAGACACCAACGAGTTCATCGAGATCGAAGGACCTGCAGGTGGAGACCTGACCGGCTGGTCGGTGGTTCTCTACAATCAGACCGGCTCCGCTGTCTACAACACGAAAGTTCTCACCGTAACGATTCCAGACATGTGCGATGGACGTGGCGTTGTTGTTGTCACCTATCCATCGAATGGCATCCAGAACGGAGATGCTGACGGCTTTGCTCTCGTCAACAGCGGCGGAGAAGTCGTCGAGTTCCTTTCATATGAAGGCACACTCACGGCGGCCAATGGCCCGGCGACGGGACTTCTTTCTGTCGACATCGGCGTGTCCGAAAGCGGAAGCGGCTCGGCAACGCGGTCGCTTCAGCGAACTGCAGCGGGTGACTGGTATGGTCCATATCAGAACACGATGGGCGCGTGCAATCCGCCCGACATGCCGCCGCCGGCAATTTTCTTCAGCGGACGTTTGCCAAGCGATGTGCCACTACCCGTTGGATTCCAGGATCAGCTTTTCGCGTCACTCGAAGATGCCCGCGGCAACACGATCCCGACGACGTTCACATGGTCCAGTGAGACGCCATCGATTGCAACAATCGACACGGCGGGTGTAATCACTGGAGTCAGCGCTGGATCAGCGACCTTCCGCGCGACTGCTGCGACCGGTGCAACAGGCACGTGGACTCTTCCGGTTGTCGTTGCCACTCCGGGTGGTACGGCGATGTACGGAAACAATACCGAGTTTGGAGTTCCGACCGACTCGAATCCGGCCGATGATTTCATCATCACACATCCCGAGTACACGTCGTCATTCAGCGCGACGCGCGGCACTCCCAACTGGGTAGCGTACGATCTCGATGCGACGCATTTCGGTGCAGAGGATCGCTGCGACTGCTTCACCTTCGATCCGGCCGCTGCCGGAATCATGACTCCGTATACCACGAACGCGTATACGGGATCAGCTGCGATCAACGGTTTCGGAATTGACCGCGGTCATCTCGCGCGCTCGTTCGATCGTACATCGGGCAGCCTCGACAATGCTTACACGTTCTACTTCAGCAACATCGTTCCACAGGCCTCCGACCTGAATCAGGGACCGTGGGCCAACATGGAAAACTTCCTCGGCGATCTTGCCCGCTTCGACAACAAGGAGGTGTACATCATCGCCGGTGTTGCAGGCAGCAAGGGCACGCTGAAAAATCAGGGAATCGTGACGATTCCTGAATACACATGGAAAGTTGCGGTCGTGCTCCCGCGCGATCAGGGGCTTGCGAGTGTCGACAGCTACGACGATGTCGAGGTCTATGCTGCCGTGATGCCGAACGTTAGCGGCGTCCGCAATGTCGACTGGCACACGTACCTCACGACTGTCGATTCGGTTGAAGCACTGAGCGGATATGACCTGCTCAATCTGCTCGCTGATCCCGTCGAGATTGCAGTCGAGAGCAACACTGTTCCGCCGATTGCTGTCACTGACGGACCGTATCACGGATATCTCGTCGGCGAAAACATCCCCATGAGCGCGGCGGCTTCAACCGATGCCGACAACCAGACCCTTACATATGCCTGGGACTTCGGTGACGGATCAACCGGCACTGGTGTCAGCGTGTCGCATGCTTATGCGACCGCCGGCACGTTCAACGTTCAGCTCATCGTAACCGACGAGCTCGGACTTGCCGATACGACTAGTACAACAGCAACAGTCACGACCTTGAGCCAGGGGACAACTGACCTCAAGGCGATGGTCACTGCTCTCCTGAATGCAGGCACGATCAGGAAGGGCAATGCAACATCTCTCAATGCCAAGCTGGATGCTGCAATCGCTGCATTCGGGCGAGGCAACGCGACCGCTGCTGCGAACCAGCTCAATGCACTGTTGAATGAGATCAATGCAATGGTTGCATCCGGCCGGCTGTCGTCGGCTGATGCGGCACCGATGATCACACTCATCGAGCGCATCATCGAGTCCGCTTCATAGGACACGATTAAACAATGAGTCGCCTGGCTCCAGAGCTCTGGAGCCAGGCGATTTTTTTGTCTACGAAGGATCCTTGAGCCACAAGCGGAGCTCATCAGGCGAGGATATGACATGGTCGCGCTCAGAGAGCGCAGCATGCTTCTGCTCGGCCGAGTAACCCGTTGGCTGGCCAGTCTCACGGCGAACGACCCACGAGGTCACGGGGGTCCTGTCGCGACCCGCCATCAACGATCGCGGCGATGACGTGAGAATGCCCGCCACAGCCGCATAAGTCGCGCGCTGATGATAGCGGTTGAGCTCCGCGATGATTGCGTCGAGCGTAATCGCGTCGGGAGCAATAGCTGTAGTCATTTCAGTCTCCGTTGATTCGTGTTCACGGAAGCTGAACGGATCGACTGTACGAGCGACAGCAGATCGCAGCAGGAGTTACCGATTCATCTCGTTGCCAAGTCGCACGACATCCCGCACGAGGTCATCGAAATCAGCGCGAGTGCTGCGATGATTCACGTTCGCAACACGCAGCGCAAACTTGCCGCCAATGCGCACTCCCGAAGGCACAGCAAGCCCGTCTTCCTGCAGCCGTACAAGAATATTTTCGTTGATCTTGTCATGCTGCTCAGCAGAAGCTCCCTCGGCGACATATCTGAAGCACACGACATTCAGCGGCACCGGCGCCACGAGCTCCAGCGACTTCTCGTTCTCGACGAGGCCTGCAAGGTATTTGGCCTGCGCGACATTCTTCTCGACCATCCGCGCATACTTGTCGAATCCGTATGACTTGATGCTCATCCAGGCCTTGAGAGCGCGGAATCCGCGGGAGAGGTCGATGCCAAGATCACTGAAGAGATACCCACCGACCGCGATACCGCCGGGAAGGGCGGCAAGATAACTGCCCTGCACCGCGAACGACTGCATGTGCTTCTCGCCGTTCTTCACGATTACGCAGGCTGCATCGAAGTTGACGGACATCCATTTGTGGAGATCGAACGCAATCGAGTCAGCGCGATTCAAACCTTTTACGAGCGGGCGCAGCTTGTCAGAAAGGGCAGCCATTGCTCCGAATGCGCCATCGAGGTGCATCCACAACCCTTCTTCTTCGCAGATGTCGGCAATCGCATCGATGTCATCGATTGCACCTGTTGCAACCGTGCCGGCTGTGGCAACGACCATCACCGGCTTCAGGCCTCGCGCGCGATCGGCCCTGATGAGCTCGCGCAGATGATTGGTGTCCATTGAGTAGTCGTCATGGGTCTTCACTTTTCGAAGTGACGATCTGCCGAGCCCAAGCACTCCCATCGACTTGTCGACCGAATTGTGCACCTGCTCCGATGTGTAGACACATGGCATCTCGTCCAGCGACCACAGACCATTGTCGACCGTTCCGAGAATTGCATCTCTCCCGACCGTAAGACACGTGAGATTTGCCGCAGACCCACTCGTGACGAGTAGCCCGGTAGCCTCTGCAGGAAATCCAAATACCTCCTTGAACCAGTCGATCACCTGCTCCTCCACATACGCCGACGACTGCTCGAACCCGCCCGCATTGGTGTTCATCGCCGACGCGAGCATATCGCCCAGCATTCCAACCGGCGTCCCTCCACCAATCACCCATCCCCAGAATTTCGGGTGACGATTACCGAGCGCATACGGCTCGACATTCTGCCGAAAGCTGGAATAGATATTTTCGATGGATTCGCCCGACCTTGGTGCAGGAACCTTCAGCGCCGACTTCGCTGAATCCGGAAGCCTCTGCCATACCCGGCGTGACCTTACTCCCTCGAGATCGTTGAACACGTCGTCGAGCATGTTGTGGCCGAGTGCGCGCAGCTCGTCCCAGTCCGCAGGGTCGAGTGTCTCGCTGTCGAGGTTGTCTTCAGTCATTGGTTGTCATTTCGTTGCGAGGCGCCGCACGAGCGCATCGAGAAATGCGAGCCCGTCGTAGAACGATTTCGTCCTGAGCTTTTCATCTCTTCCATGCGCATTTGATTCCCCCGGCAATGAGAAGATTCCACTCACTCCATATGTCGGTATCCCCGCGGCACGCAGGAATCGTCCATCTGTTGCACCAGTCGACATAACCGGTATTACCGGTATATCGCCGAACATCTGTCGAGTGAGAGCAGTGACGGCAGTCATCAGCTCCGGATTGATCGCATCGGCGGATTTCGGAAACAGCTCACGGACCGGATCGCGGTACGTGATTTTTATCGCAGTATCAGCAAGGATGCGCCGTAAGGTTGCGAGCGTTTCATCCGCACTGGAGGTTGGCGCGATGCGGCAGTTCACATTTGCAGTTGCACTCTGCGGCAGCGCATTGGTTGCATGTCCTCCGGACAGGAGCGTTGCAACGCAAGTCGTCCGGAGAATCGATGCGTAGCGCGGCTCGGCCGAAAGTTTGGCGGCCGCCGAAGAATCGAGCGGATTAGCGGCTATTGCGCGCATCGCCGTCGCAACTTCAGGTGTCGCGAGCTTCGCCGTGGTTTCGAAGAATCCGCGTGAGACAGGATTCAGAGCGACCGGGAACGTGTACCGCGACAGCCTGGTCAAGCCATTCGCCAGGGAATAAATCGCGTTATCAGGGAGCGGCACACTGGAGTGCCCACCGCTATTGGTAACCGTGAGAGTGTAGTTTTCTGGAACCTTTTCAGCGGCCTGCACCGACAGGTACAGTGGTTTCACGTTCATCCCCTGCCCGGTGAGCGTGCCGCCTCCGCCTTCGTTGATTGCGTAGGCAGCATCGATCAGGTCCTTGTGCTTCTCGAGAAGAAATTCGACGCCGTTGAAGTAGCCGCTCTCCTCGCCTGCGGTCAGCGCGAGAATCAGGTCGCGGTCAGGCTTCCATCCCTGCGCCTTGTAAGTGAGAAGGTTGGC
>DATEDH010000333.1:0-2711 GCA_035281765.1 Gemmatimonadaceae bacterium | reverse complement strand
TCAAATTCAGCGAAGGCTTGAGCGTGCTCAAAAGTCCCGGGCGGTTTTCTGCAGTGCTTGCGTGGACTGTTGCGCACTGGCTGCTCAATGCGCTCGGCTTCTGGTTTGGATTCAAGGCAGTGGGTATAACTCTGCCCTTCTCTGCCGCATTGTTTCTCCAGGCGCTGATCGCGCTCGGCGTCGCACTGCCGTCGGCGCCGGGATTTTTTGGAGTGTTCGAGAAGTTCGCGACCGTAGGACTCGGTATTTATGGCGTTTCCGCGACACAGGCGACGAGCTGGGCGATTGGATTTCACATTCTCAGCTTTATCCCGATCACGCTGATCGGAATGTGGTACTTCGCAAAGCTGGGCCTGCATCTCAAGGAGATCGACACGGCTCGAGAGGCACAGGGGTGAACGGCCCCGCGGCACGGATTGCGGCACAGGCAAAACTGAATCTTCACCTGCGAGTGCTGTCACGGGAGGATTCTGGTTATCACTCGATCGAGACGATCTTTCACAAAATCGATCTTGCCGACGACGTGCGCATCGAGATCACCGCAAATGAGCGCACGCTCGATGTTGAGGGTGCGGATACCGGCCCCGTTGAATCGAATCTCGCATGGAAAGCGGCATCACTCTACGCAAGCCACAACGGCTGGCCGCACGGATTTGTGATTCATCTCACCAAACGAATCCCGATGGGCGCGGGCCTGGGTGGTGGAAGCGCGGATGCAGCAGCAGTTCTCCGTGTGCTGGATTTCCTGTCGCCACAGCCAATGCCGAGAGCAGGGCTTCTTTCTCTCGCTGGTGCGATCGGATCCGACGTTCCATTTCTCACCTCCGGCTCGGTCATGTCGGTCGCCTGGGGACGAGGCGAGCGAATGCTGTCGCTTCAGCCACTGCCGCGTCACGATGTGCTTCTCATGTCACCCGAGTTCAGTGTCGCTACTCAGGATGCATACAGGTGGATCGACGATGACCGCGGATCGCGCGAGGAAGCCAATCGCGCAATGGGAGCGGCAGCGCGCGCGCCTGAAGCAGTCGAATTCGATTCGATCGATCTCAGCACCTGGTCAGGAATCGCAAAATTTGCGCGGAATGATTTTGAAGGGCCGGTAGCTGCGCGCCATCCGGAGATCGCGCAGTATCTCGCGCGGCTTAGGAACTCACGCGCCATTTTCGCGGGAATGACTGGCTCAGGGTCGACTGTGTTCGGCATTCTCGATTCTCCTCCGAATTACGCCAAGGTTCCGGAGGAACATCGCGCGCGGGTCAGGACTACTAGCACATCGATCGACGTTGTTCAGCCTGTGAGGGTCGGCTAGCTTTAGCCCGTCTGCCCCCTCGTCCAATGGCAGGACATCGGTCTTTGGATCCGAGAATGGTGGTTCGAATCCACCGGGGGCAATTGATGCGATCTCTCCTTGCGCTGGCGCTGTTGCTGACGCCGGCAATTCTTACATCTCAGCAGCCATCGCAAACCGCGGGTCACGCCGTGATCACCGGCGTTGCCGTGGACAGCGTGCGTGGCGGATATCTGCGCGGCGCCATCGTGTCGGTGAGCGGCACGACGCTCTCGGCGATCACTGATTCTCTTGGACGATTCCGCGTCGACAGTGTCCCGGCGGGTTCCCGTTATCTCGAGGTGATGGCTCCGCTGCTGGATTCCATCGCGCTCAAGGTTCGCACTGCGCCGCGCGAGCTCAAGGCGGGCGACACCACAGCTTTCATACTCTCCGTTCCGTCGGCAGGCACCATCGTTTCCACGAAATGCTCAGCAGATGAGCGCACCCGCGGCAACGGCGCACTCGTTGGTCTGGTGACTGATGCAGACACTGGCGCGCCATCGAAGGGCGCAACGGTGACGGTTGAATGGACGGACTATCAGCTCACCAACAGGACGATGGCGAAGCTTCCGCAACGACGCATCGCGACAGTGCGCAGTGACGGCACATATCGGATCTGCGGAGTTCCGGATGACCTCGTGACTACTGCGATCGCGATACGCGGTGCCGACAGCACGGGGACCATGACTGTCAGCTTCGAGAGAAAGCTCGCGATTGCTTCGTTCGAGCTCCCCCCTTCCGGCGCGCCCGCAGCGACTGCGCTTCGTGATACAGCTGTGACTGCGCCCCGCGGCTATGCAATACTCACCGGCAAAGTGACGGATGCATCAGGAACGCCGCTGGCAAATGCGCGCGTCGCCGTCGATGCGGACAACGCCGCAACAACTACCGATAATCAGGGCAATTTCCGTCTCACTGGCCTGCGCCCCGGAACGCGCTCGCTCAGTGTTCGACGAATCGGATTTGCGTCCGTGGACATGCCGGTCAATGTGAGTGCGTCATCGACGAGGAGCGTTACAGTTTCGATGAACACGTACGTTGCGGTTCTTGATGCGGTCCGTGTTTCCGCCGTACGACAGATCGGGCTTCAGCGGGTTGGTTTTACGGACAGGCAGAAATCGGGAGCGGGTAAATACTTCAGTCCCGACGACATTCAGGCGCGCAATCCTCAGCGATTGAACAACCTTCTCGAGACGGCAACAGCTCTTCGCGTGGGAGTGAGTCCCGAGGGCAAGCGGTATTTGACCGGAAGACACAATGGCTGCGTGAACTATTTCGTCGACGGAATGCGATGGTTCACGGCGGCGAAGCTCGATCCCGAGATGAGCCCGGACAACTTCCTCTCCGGAGCGGAGCTCGGCGCGGTCGAGATCTATGACGA
>DATEDH010000332.1:0-9467 GCA_035281765.1 Gemmatimonadaceae bacterium | reverse complement strand
CCAGTTGGTGACCTGGGAGACGTCTACTCCACGGGCTACAACGGAACCCTGTCTCTCATGTTCAGATCGTTCGGGAGCCCCATTGGACTCCGGGTCGACGGCATGTACAACAAGATGAGCCCAAAGGATGACGCGCCTGTCAATTTCGATGTCGTCGATGGCGTAGTCATTACGAGCGCCAACGCAAACCTGGTTTACAATCTCCCCGGAACGGGCATGACCCCGTATCTGATCGGAGGCGCCGGGATCTATAACCTCAAGCTCGACCTCGAGGGCAGCAATGATCCGGACAGCCAGAACAAGTTTGGCGTAAATGGCGGAATCGGTGCTTCGTTCCCTCTCAGTGGCTTCAATGCCTTTATCGAAGCCCGCTACCATCACGTCTTCAGCGACAATAACGCGACGCAGTTCATTCCAGTTGTCTTTGGAATCAGTCTCTAAGCTTCGATCCACAATAAAAAGGCCGGGCAAAGTGCCCGGCCTTTTTATTGTCAGAGCGTTAGATAGTAATCAAACCAGCTCGAGCTTCGGCTCATTGCCTCCTGTTGCACCACGCACAGGACGAACGGCGAGCTCAGCCGCCGCAATCTGAGCACGCACAGCCTCCGGTCCCGTTCCACCAGGAACACCTCGACGAGCAACAGACTGAACCGGATCGAGCCATTCCATGACATCGTCGCCAAACAACGCGTTCGTCGCGCTGAACGTACCGAGCGGAAGATCGGTGAGCTCGCAGCCTTTCGACTCGGCTTCACGAATCAGGCTTCCAACGGCTTCATGCGCATCGCGGAACGTCGAGCCCTTGCCGACGAGATAATCGGCAAGATCAGTTGCCATCATCGTGCTCGATAGCGCCGCCTTCATTCGATTTCGATCGAACTTGATCTCGCCAAGCGCACCCGCGACCGCAGGAAGAACGAGCATGATGAGATCGTACGCGCCAAACAGCGCACGCTTGTCATCCTGCAGATCCTTGTTGTAACCACTCGGCAAACCTTTAAGAGTGGAAAGCAGGGCAGTGAGCTCGCCGAGTGTGCGTGCACCTGAGGCGCGTGCAAGCTCGAGCGCGTCAGGGTTTCGCTTCTGCGGCATCATGCTCGACCCGGTCGTAAATGCTTCGCCGAACTTTACGAATCCGAATTCGCTCGAGCCGTAGAGAATGAGATCCTCGGCAAGACGCGAGAGATGCGCACCGATCAGGGCAACGGTGAAGAGAAGCTCCGCGATGAAGTCGCGATCACCAACGGCGTCGATGCTGTTTGGCGATAACGATGCGAATCCGAGACTCTCTTGAAGAAGTGCGCGTGAGACAGGATATGCAGATCCGGCAATAGCACCCGAGCCAAGCGGGAGCACTGCAGCGGATTTCGCGACTGCCTGAAGTCGTGCGCGATCACGCTCAAGCGGCCAGAAATGCGAGAGCATCCAATGCGCACCGCTCACCGGCTGCGCGCGCTGGAGATGCGTGTACGCCGGCATCAGGTCATGCTCGAGCGAAATTGCCTGTTCGATCATGACCTGCTGAAGTGATCGCACCGCCTGATCGAGATCGGCGACACCATCCATGGTCCAGAGGCGGGTGGCGGTCGAGACCTGGTCGTTTCTGCTGCGACCGGTGTGAAGCTTCGATGCAACGTCACCGATCTCTTCGTGCAGCAGCCGGTCGATCATCGTATGCACGTCTTCGTCGGACGGCTCGGGCGTCGCGCCGCCTTCGAATCGCTCACCAACTTTCGTGAGACCGACTTCGATCTCACGACTCTCTTCCAAGGTGAGAACGCCGGCACCAGCCAGCGCCATCGCCCATGCCTTCGACAATCGGATGTCGTGCGACCAGAGGCGAAAGTCAGTGCCGATGGAACGATTGAGCGCCTCGAGCGATGCAGCTGTGGGAACGGAAAACCTTCCACCCCACAGCTTGTGCGATTTTCCACCTGCGCTCACCTGATTCAATCCTGCCACGAAGCAGCAAGCATCGGCGCGTCTTCAGCGGGCGCGACAGGTGCGACTGCCTTTGCTGCAAGCTCGCGGTCACGCACAGCGCGCACGCGATCGGGAAGGGAATAGAGCCTGATGAATCCCGCAGCATCGCTCTGCTGATAAACATCGTCTTCACCAAAGGTGACAAAGCGTTCATCGTAGAGAGCGTACTCGCTCGCGCGGCTGACGACAGTGACAGTTCCCTTGTAGAGTCGAAGTGTGACTCCGCCCGTGACGCGCTCCTGTGTAACGTTCACGAACGCATCGTATGCCTCACGCTCGGTGGTCCACCAGCGGCCCTCATATACAAGATCAGCGTATCGAGGCGCGATGAGATCCTTTGCGGCAAGAGTGCGACGATCGAGAATGAGCTGCTCGAGCTCGCTGTGCGCGGTATACAGAAGCGTACCGCCCGGCGTCTCATAGACTCCACGCGACTTCATTCCAACGAGACGATCTTCGACGAGATCGATGCGGCCGACTCCATGTCGTCCGGCGATCTGATTGAGCGTCGTGAGGATTGCGACAGGATCGAGGAACACTCCGTTCACAGCGACAGGCGTGCCCTGGTTGAATCCGATGGAAACTTCCTCGGGTTCATTCGGAGCGAGCTCAGGCGACGTCGTGAGCATGAACAGATCTGCAGGCGGTGCCTGAGCCGGATCCTCGAGCACACCACCTTCGTGCGAGATGTGCCAGATGTTGCGGTCGCGCGAATAGATCTTCTCGCGTGACGCCGTCACCGGAACGTTGTGCTTTGCAGCATATGCGAGCGCATCCTCGCGGCTCTTGATGTCCCATTCGCGCCACGGGGCAATGACCGGAAGATCGGGAGCGAACGCCGCGTAGGTGAGCTCGAAGCGAACCTGATCGTTTCCTTTTCCAGTGCAGCCGTGTGCAAGCGCATCAGCGCCAACGCGCCTTGCGACTTCGACCTGGCGGCGGGCGATGAGAGGCCGTCCCATTGAAGTGCCGAGGAGGTATTTGCGGCCGTAGATGGCTCCGGCGCGCAACGTTGGCCAGATAAAATCTTCGATGAATTCCTGGCGAAGATCCTCGATGTAGCATTCGTCCGCGCCGGAGGCGATCGCCTTGGCCCGAACTCCTTCGAGCTCATCGCCCTGACCGATGTCAGCGGCAACGCAGATGACTCGTGCTCCAGGATAGTGCTCCTTGAGCCACGGAACGATGATCGAGGTGTCGAGCCCGCCTGAGTAGGCGAGGGCAATTGTGCGAGTTGTCATGGCGCTCCTAAATAACTATTCATTACCTGCGTATATTTAATCATTCAAGCGTTTTACGTCAATGCTGCGGGAGCAGGACTCGCACGGGGAGGAATAGGGTGGTAAAGTGTTGAGCGGAGGAGATCGAATGGCCAACAAGAGAGAACGGCAATCAGCGATCCTGGAGATCATCGAAGCCAGGCCGGTGAGCAGCCAGGAGGATCTGAGAAAGCTCCTCCTGCATCGCGGGTGGGACGTAACGCAGGCGACGCTGTCGCGTGACCTGCGCGAGCTCAGGCTTGCCCGTGTGCCGACTCCCGAAGGTGCACGCTATGCGGTCACCGACGGCACGATCGAAGAGAGCAGGGCCGCTCTGGAAACTCTTCTCCCGCAGCTTTTTCTTCGGATCGACGGAGTGAGCGAGATGATCGTACTCCGCACCGTCCCCGGAGGTGCTCAGCCGATCGCAGCCGCTCTCGACGGCGAAGGCTGGCCCGACATACTTGGCACAATCGGCGGCGATGACACGATTTTGATCGTCTGCCGCTCCGGACTCGCGCGTGACCGCGTGGTGCGACGCCTCAAGAGCCTCGCCGGCGAGCCTCAATAGGGCCACCGCCGCACACAAAAGATGATTGACTGACACCGACTGCAATGTTATGCATTATTTGTGCATAAATTTTCGGTGGGCGTACTTGGCGCCAGCGGCTACGCCGGGCGCGAGCTTTGTCTTCTCGTAGAGCGTCATCCCTCGCTTGAGCTGTCGTTCGCGACGGCGCACGGCCAGAGGGGGCAGACACTGCGAGTGGGCAGGCGCGACGTCACGTTCATCGCAACTGAAGATGCCCCGCTCAATAAGGTCGATCTCGTATTCAGCGCACTGCCCCACGGAGCTTCGCTCGAATGGGTGGCACGCGCGCGAGCAGCCGGAGCCAAAGTCGTCGATCTGTCATCGGACCTGCGACCCGGACACAGCGGAAAGCTCGAAGGCGTCTCATACATACCATATGGACTGACCGAGCTCTATCGCGATGAAGTGCGCAATGCAGATGTCGTGGCGAATCCGGGATGTTATCCGACATCGATACTGCTCGCGCTTCATCCGCTCATCGAGCAGAACCTTCTGGAACAGGGATCGACGATTCCCGTTTCATCGGCAAGTGGTGTAACCGGAGCAGGATTCACTCCTCGTCCCGATCTCCTGTTCGCCGAGATAACGGAGGATTTTCGCGCATACGGTGTGGGGAATAATCATCGCCACACACTGGAGATGAACGCAGAGCTCAGGAAACACGGCTCCCCAAACGATCTTGTCTTCACGCCGCATCTTCTTCCTGTCGCGCGAGGGATTCTCTCGACGATCGTCGTGCGTGTTACGAACGATCTCGATGACCCGCTCGCACCGTGGCGGGCTGCATTCAGCAACGAGCCATTCATCGAGCTCAGTGAAACGACACCTGCAATCAATGATGTCGTTCGCACGAATAACGTGAAGATCTCCGCTGCAAAAGCAGCGAATACATCGGTGCCGACACTCATCATCACATCAGCGATCGACAATCTGACAAAAGGCGCAGCAGGGCAGGCGCTGCAGAATGCCAATCTCATGCTTCGCCTCGACGAAACCCTGGGGCTCATCGCGTGATGAAAGTCATCAAGCTCGGCGGCAGGGTTCAGTCGGATCCGGCACTCATTCCGGCAATTGCCTCCGTATGGAAAGCGAGTGCAGGCGAAGTCTGCATCGTGCACGGAGGCGGTGATGAGATATCCACGCTGCAACGTGCGCTCGGACGTGAGCCTTCGTTCGTCAATGGCCGTAGGATCACCACGGAAGAGGACATCGAGCTTGTGCGCATGGTTCTTTCCGGCAGCGCCAACAAGCGTCTCGTAGCGGCAATGAACGCAGCAGGGATTCCATGCGTCGGCATTTCGGGGGAAGATGCAAATCTTCTGAGTGCGCAGCCGATCGATATCGAGCAGTTCGGAAGATCGGGAAAACCTGTTCGTGCAGATGTCACAATCATCAGGACACTGATTACATCGGGATTTCTTCCCGTCATATCTCCGGTCGGAACCGCGATCGACTCAGCGCAGCACGATGCGTTGAACGTCAACGGTGACGATGCAGCCGCGGTAATCGCGGGCGCACTTGGTGGTGAGCTATGGCTTGTCGCTGACGTTGCAGGCGTCCTCGACAAAAATCGCGAGCTGATATCTGCTCTCGATCAGTCAACAACCGATGCGCTCGTTGCAGAAGGAACGGTCAATCACGGCATGCATGCCAAGCTCGAGGCGGGATTCGCCGCATTGACCATGGGAGCGTCAACGGTTCGCATCGCAGGCCTCGACCTGCTGACGGGTATGCAAACGGGAACAACATTGTCATTAACGCCGAGTATGAGATGAGCACGATGACGCGCGGTATGGAGCAGGCGAACGCAACGCAGTCACAGATCTCGCAGGACATTCTCGGTACATACAAGCGCGCGCCAATGCGGTTTGTGCGCGGCGCGGGTGTCGAGCTCTTCGATGAGGAGGGGAAGACCTATCTCGATCTCTCGAGCGGCATTGCAGTCAACGCGCTTGGCTATGGCGACGCGGGAATAACGAGAACGATCGAGGAGTCACTCGAGACTGGGTTGATTCACGTCTCGAATCTCTATCGCACAGATGCAGGCGAGAGTCTCGCCAAATTTCTCGTAGACAACTCGTTTGCATCACAGGTTTTTTTCTGCAACTCCGGCGCTGAGGCGAATGAAGGCGCGTTCAAGTTCGCGCGCCGCTGGGGCCGGATGGTTGGATCGGATGCAAAGACGGGAATCGTCGCCCTTCGCGGAAGCTTTCACGGACGGCTGTTCGCGTCATTAGCCGCCACCGATCGCCCGTCGTATCGCGCGCCATTTCGTCCGCTTGCCGGCGGCGTGAGCATTTGCGAGCGCGACGAAGCCGAGCTCGATGCAGCACTCGATGCTGAATCGGTTGCTGCACTTATCATTGAGCCCGTACAGGGTGAAGGTGGCGTGCGCGTCATGGAGCCTGCATTTCTCAGTTATCTCCGGCGCGTGACTAAGGAGCGCGAGATTGCACTCATCTTCGATGAGATACAATGCGGGCTGGGCCGCCTCGGAACGTTCATGGCATACGAGCGGTTCGGTGTGACGCCCGACATGGTGTCGCTTGCAAAACCGATTGCCGGCGGACTGCCGATGGGTGCGACGCTTGTGACGGCAGAGATTGCTGCGGCGATCAAACCTGGTGATCACGGCACGACGTTTGGTGGAGGACCGCTCGTTGCGGCGGTTGCAAATCATGTCGTGCGCAGACTTTCGTCTCCTGATCTGCTCGATGCAGTGAAGGAGAACGGCGAGTGGCTCGGGGAGAGACTCGAGGGCATCGCGCGAAAAAGCGGGAAAGTACGTGCGGTGCGCGGAATGGGCCTGATGTGGGGCATCGATGTTGTCGAGCCGGCGAGCAACGTAGTTCAACGGGGCTGGGATGCGGGACTCCTCGTCATCACCGCCGGTGATCATACGCTGCGGCTTCTTCCACCTCTTGTCATCGAGCGTGCAGATCTCGAGCGCGGTGTACAGATTCTGGAGAGCATTCTCTCCTAAATCATCGTCGATGCGCAGGGACAAACCGAAGCTCACCGCACTGTGGCAGTCACTGGATGAAGCAGCGTTCGGAAGTGAGCGCACGCTCAATCTGAGAGAGTCGCTTCCGACCGCCGCTGAAGCGCGCGCTCGCGCCGATGCGTGGCTCAGGTCGAGACAGGTCATCAAGGCGGAAGAAGTCCTGATCATCACCGGCAGAGGGAATCAAAGTGTCGGTGGCGTTGGAGTGATCCGGAAGGAACTACTTGCAATGATGCCGGGACTTCGCCGGCGCGGTGTAGTTGAAAGCTGGCGCGAGCATTCGCCGGGATCGATTGTCGTGAAACTTGCTCCGACCACCGCGTTGTTCACGGCGCCCAAGCGTCGACGTGGCAACGACGAAGAACAGGCGCCGCGCAAAATTACGTCTCTTACCGGACTCAACCGCGACACCATGCTCCTGCTCAGGCAGCTCGCCCTCATAAATCTCGAGACGCTCGGTGTGGATCCTGACGAAGACTTTGTCAGAAGCGAAATGGAGCGAAGCTATTCGATTCTCGTGAAGGCAATTCCGGAAGTCGATCGCACTGAGACAACGCTCATGCAGGCAGTGAAGAATGCGATCGAGGATGCAAGCGGCGGTGCCACGCCCCGAGGGAGCGCGGGATAAAAATTATAAGGGAGCCAATATAAAAATTTGGCCCGGTGTTTGCGAGAACATTTGAACAAGACCCCCTCGCAAATGCATAACATCCAGACAAACCCCAGCCGATTAGCGGGCGATACAGCTTCGATTCTCGCGATTTACGGCGCTCGAACTACCTGGCCTTCAGGTTTTCAGATCTATCAAAAAGGAACTGTCGCCGACGGTATCTCCCTCGTCGTCACTGGACATGTGATTCTTCGCAATAAGATTCGCGCGGGTCGCAGCTTCGTTCCGGCGATAGTGATACCAGGTGAAACCTTCGGAGTGGAAGGCATAACTCACGACGCGGTTTATGTGACCGATGCGTACGCTGCCGATGACACTGAGACTCTTCATATCAGCGGACCGCGGTTTCGCGCATTCGTTCGGGAAAATCCTGGAACTGCTCTCGAAGTCATATCGCAGCTCATGAGCGAGCGCGGGCATCTGCTCGACCGGCTGCATTCAATGGCATCGCAGAACGTGGAGCAGCGGCTGATCTCTGCCCTCGGAAGACTTGCCGCTGACAAGAGCTTTCTCACACCTGACAGGAAGCTGCGCCTCGAGCTCAAGCATCATCGCCTGTTGTGCGAGATGGTGGGAGCAACGCGGGAATCCATCGCGCTCGCTCTTGGCCGCCTGGTTGGATCGGGCGTTGCGACGCGAAGAGGAATGTCATTTGTCATCGCGCCGTCGAAACTTGCCGAGCATATTAGTCTCGAAGCGGCGACAACGGATAGAGAAACGTCTCTGGTCGAGGGATCGCTGCAACACTGACCAGGCTGAATGGATTCAGCAGCAAAAATCTCTGCCGGAACGCGACCCGGCGCAGAAACGATCGACCTGCAGGAGGGGAATTCACATGGAATTCTCCTCCTGCATGGCTTTGGTGACACTCCACAGACACTCGGTCTGCTCGCGCATCATCTTCACGATCACGGCTACGATGTAAAGGCACCGCTTCTTCCCGGTCATGGCCGCACCGTTGACGCATTCATGGTGTCGAGACGAAACGAGTGGCTTG
This sequence comes from Gemmatimonadaceae bacterium, assembly GCA_035281765.1. Lineage (GTDB taxonomy): Bacteria > Gemmatimonadota > Gemmatimonadetes > Gemmatimonadales > Gemmatimonadaceae > UBA4720. The sequence goes on along the minus strand of DATEDH010000332.1, from coordinate 962 downwards.
CATGCGCGCGCGAAGAGCTCGACGTGCTCAGATCAAATCACGAGAGCGTGTCGATTGCAGGATTGTCGATGGGTGGCGCAATTGCAGCGATTCTCGCTGCGGAAACACCGGATGCAAAATCACTAGTGATGATCGCGCCGTATCTCGACATGCCGATGCTGAACCGCATTGCATCTGCCTCATACTGGATCTGGGGAGCGGCGGCAGGCCCGCGTAAATCATCGAGTCCCCGATCGATACTCGATCCATCGGAGCGCGCAAAAAATCTCGGCTACGGAGTTTATACCGGTCGGCTGTTGTACGAGCTGTGGCGTCTTGCCGGGCAGGCGCGACACGCGCTTCCGTCGATCACCATTCCGACTCTATTGATTCAGTCGAAGGAGGATCCGCGCATCGCACCGGCTGTGGCCGAGCGTGCGTATGCTGCACTCGGTGCCCATGAGAAGAGGCTCTCATGGGCAGAGGGCGGAGGTCACATCATCACGGTCGACTTTGGCCGTGAAAAGGTTTTCGACGAAGTGCTGCGCTGGATCGAGCAGCACCTCGTTTGAAAAAAAACTTCGACCTGATTGCTCAGGTCGAGGTTTCGGTCGATCCAGTGTGCTCCTGCACGAATTCCTTTGCCGACTCGATAACCTGCTCGGCGCCGGCTACTGTCTGCTGCGCAACTTCGCTGGCAACGCGCGAGACTCTCTGGGCAACTGATTTCGCCCGCTTGGTTACGCCTGACGCTGCGCGCGAGACTGCCTTGCGGCTGGGAAGAGCGAGCTTGCGTCCGCCGCCTTTCCGCGCCGATGCACCGCGCTTCATTCCGCTCTTGCGGGAAGTGGCGCCGCGTTTTGCCGAAGCTTTGCGGCCTGATGATTTGCGCGCCGATGATTTGCGCGCAGATGATTTGCGTGCGGATGATTTCCGTGCTCCCTTGCGTGCCGGACCTCTCCGTGCCGATCCCTTCTTAGCCG
>DATEDH010000331.1:0-12515 GCA_035281765.1 Gemmatimonadaceae bacterium | reverse complement strand
CTTCAAGTTCGAGGATCTGTATTATTCGCGGGTCCCCCGGGGCAAGGCACGCCTCGCGTCACGCATCGTAATGGGCCGTGTGATGAATCTCATCAACAAGGCGAAATCGCGGCTGCGCGGCGGATACCCCATTCTGTATCTGACGTGAGCAAGCCCGCTGCGCCGCGAGTGATTCACGTCGTCGAATCACTCGACCGAAATGCAGTCGAGACGTGGCTGCTGAGAATGCTTCGCCACGCGCGCGATACAGATACTCCGGCGGATTGGACCTTCTTCACAATCCTCGGGCACAAGGGATCTGCGGAGGACTCTGCAACCGCGCTTGGCGCGGAAGTTATTCACAGCAGTGTTCCGATGAAGCAGACTTCGGCATTCGTGAGAAACCTTCGCCGGCAGCTTGCGCGCGGCGGGTACGATGTGATCCATGCGCACCACGATCTTCTCAACTCGCTCTACCTGATTGCATCTGTCGGAACATCGATCAGCCGGCGCATCTGTCACATTCACAATGCAGATGAGGGATTGCCTACGCCGAGCGCGGTGAAGCAGTGGGCATATCGCGAGCCGATGCGAAGAACAGCGATACGGCTGTCGGACCGCGTTGTTGGAATCTCGAATCACACGCTCGATACTTTTCTGAAAGGGCGGCCGCGACGTGCAGGGCGGGACGTAGTTCATTACTACGGAATCGACTCCTCTCCCTTCTCTGCCGTATCGAATGATTCGTCGTGGCTGCGGCAGGAGCTGTCGATTGAAGCCGACGCGCCGATTCTTCTTTTTGCGAGCCGGCTGGCGCCGGAAAAGAATCCGCTTTTCGCAGTTGATGTACTTCGAGGATTGCGTGCTTCTCTGCCGAATGCCGTCGGTGTGTTTGTCGGCAGCGGACCACTCGAAGATGCAGTCAGATCACGTGCAAAGGAGCTTGGCGTCGAAAGCGCGGTAAGACTCGCGGGATGGAGAAGCGATCTTCCTCGAGTGCTGGCAGCCGCTGACTGCTTCATACTTCCGCGACCGGACTTTCCGCTCGAAGGATTCGGTCTCGTTGTCGTGGAGGCACAGCTCGCCGGATTGCCGATGCTTCTCTCTGCCGGCATTCCCGATGACAGTCTCCTCCCGACGGCGGTCTACAGGCGACTGCCAACTTCCGCCGGTGCGGAACAATGGGCATCCGCAGCGGCGGAGCTGATTCGCGCGGGGAAGCCGAAAGCGGCAGATGCAATCGAAGCGCTTGCACAATCGCCCATGGACATGGGTTTTGCACTCAAGTCGCTGACTGCGTTACACAGCCAGTAAGGTCTAGCCCTCTTTTGCCTGGCCTGCGTGCAGCTTGAGCGGGACGCCGTGAAGCACCGGCTGCACGATGCTGACGCCAAAATCCTTGTCGAGCGTGGTCACCGGATATCCCGCGGCGCGCAGCTCCTCGACAAATGCGGGCACACCCATGTCTGCCCGCGAATACGGCGATTCCGGCTGTCGGTCCCACATCGTGTCGTGAAACACAACTACGCCGAACTGTCTTACGAACGGACAGAAAAGGTCCCAATCGCGCTTCACGCCTTCGTAGCTGTGATCGCCGTCGATGAAGATCATGTCAATCGGCAGCATCCAGCGCGCAGCCGCATTCACCGAAGTGTCGCGAATGATCTCGACCTGGTGCTCCAGCTTGAGCGCGCGGATGTTCGCGCGCATGATCTCGAGAGTATCGACTGAATTCTCGTCGTTCCAGTTGGTTCGAGCATGAGGATCGATCGCGAAGATCCGTCCGGAACCGTTTTCCTTTAGAGCGCGCCCGACGTAGCACGCGGATTTGCCGCGCGCTGATCCGATTTCGACGGCTACCGCGGGCTTCAACGCGCGAGCGAGCCCATACAGCAGATATGCGGAATCACCCAGTCCTGAGTGAAAATCGATATCCTCGAGGTGCGTCTCCCATCCAGGCATTGCCTTGCGGAGTTTTCTTACGACGCGATTGACGAAGCTCATCCCGCTGCGCTCTCTGAGCTCGAATTCATTTCCCAGTTCCAGTCTGCGGGCTCACGAACTCCGCCGGTATCGCGGATGATGACCGCGGGAGTATTGGGTCCCGGCAGAACGTCGATCCATGCACAAGCTGGAAGATAATCGAGCCCTACGTGATCGCCGGACCGCGCTCCCAGGTCCAGTCCGTAACGTCCGGGCTGAAGACGAAGACTGGGAAGTGACAGCCTCACCGACCCTGAGTGCGGCACTGCAAGATCATGCCGCTCGCCGCCAAGGTCGCTGTCGATGCTCAGCATCCTCACACCTTCGGGCGAGGAAAAACCAACGCCGAACGCGACATCTGGAGCCGGCTCCCTTAAATCGTACTCGATCTGCACGTCGAGCCGCTCACCGTGCTGCACGGATTGCCCATCGTTAAGGGTAACGCGAGTGATCATGAGGCGTTCACCCTGCCCCGGCGCGCGCTTTATCTCCTCGAGCGACTGAGTCGATTCAGCTTCTTCCATGCTGCTCTCGAGATACGCGCGAATCACGTCGAGCGATGAGCCACGCAGTCTGACCTGTCCATGATCGAGCCAGAGAGCACTCGTGCACAGCGCGCGCACGGATGCCATGCTGTGACTCACGAAAAGAACGGTGCGGCCCTCGCTCGTTGAGAAATCCTTCATCTTGCCAAGACATTTTCTCTGGAACTGTGAATCTCCAACAGCAAGGACCTCGTCGACGATCAGAACCTCGGGGTCGAGATTCGCAGCGACCGCAAACGCAAGCCGAACGTACATCCCGCTCGAATAGCGCTTCACCGGAGTCTCGAGAAATTCCTCCACTTCGGCGAAATCGACGATCTCGTCGAACTTCGCGGTGATTTCCTTTCGGCTCATGCCGAGGATTGCGCCGTTCAGATAAATATTCTCGCGACCGGTGAGCTCGGGATGAAATCCGGTTCCAACTTCGAGCAGGCTCGCGACACGCCCGCGAATTCTTATCCGGCCTGTGGTTGGCTCGGTAATTCTGCTGAGAAGCTTGAGCAGCGTCGATTTGCCTGCACCGTTTCGTCCAATGATGCCGACGACATCGCCCTGGTTTACATCGAACGACACGTCGCGAAGTGCCCAGAACTCCTTTGTCGCAGGGGGCGCATCGCGCGTACGCAGGCGGATTCCGTTGGCGATGGTATCGCGCAGGGTCGAGTATGCCTCGCGATTGCGCTGGCCAATTTCATAGCGCTTGCCCAGGCCTTCGGTAGTGATGGCGGCGGTCATCAGATAATGTCCGCGAACGTTCGCTCAGTTTTGCGAAAGTACCACACGCCAAGCACAAGCATCACGACGATCACAACAGCCGATATCACCAGACTCGGCACATAGAGCTCGGATCCGGTGAGGCACCACCTGAATGCATCGATGACGCCGACGAGCGGATTCAGCGAGTAAAGGAGGCGCCATTTGTCCGGAACGAGCTCGCTCGTAAATCCAACCGGCGATATGTAGATGCCGAGCTGCACGATGAACGGGATGATGTACCGGAAGTCGCGGAACCTCACGTTGAGTGCCGCGATGAGAAGTCCGGGACCGACTGCTACTGCGATTGCGAGTGGAATGAGCAATGCGAGTGCGGCGATTCTGGCGCCGGGCCAGAACTGATACCAGGCCATCAGCGCGGCGAGCAGCGCGAATGAGATGAGAAAATCGATCAGACTGACGACGATGGAGCCAACCGGAACGATCAACCGCGGAAAGTAGACTTTCGAAATCAGGTTGGTATTCGTGATGAGACTGGTGCTGCTCTCGGAAAGCGCCCGCGAGAAGAATTGCCATGGCAGCAGCGCAGCGAAGACGAGAACGGGATAAGGCACGCCGTTCGAGGGAAGCTTTGCGACTTTTCCGAACACGACTGTGAACACGACCATCGTGAGGAATGGCTGAAGCAGCGCCCATGTGATGCCGAGCACTGTCTGCTTGTACCGAACGAGGATGTCGCGCCAGGCAAGGAACCAGAAAAGCTCGCGATAGCGCCAGATATCGTTCCAGTAGTTGCGCTCCGCGTGGCCCGCCTCGATCACCATCTCGTGCACGTCAGATCCCCAGTGTCTTCGCGATGCGCCTTGCAGCCCGGCGAATCGGAGTCGGCGGTGGAAGCGGGTCGACGAAAATTCCCCGGCGCGGAGGTCGCTTCGAAATGAGCCGCGCGGCATCGAGAGTTCTCGAGCTGTCCGTCTTGCGCACAATTCCGAGCCCGCCATAGCCGACGGCAATGCCGGTGGTGATGATCGGAAGCGATTTATGATGTCCGAGCGAAGTACGGAGCTTCATGTCCGTGTTGCACGACGTTGAATCGAGCCACGTCATTTCTCCCGAGGTTCCGACTTCTTCGTCGAGTACATCGAAGAAAAGAAGTCCAGGATCTTCGTTGGTGCCCCATTTCACTGATCCTGTGTCATGCAGCACGATTATCCCGCCGGGATCAGTGCGATTGAACGCTTCGGCAAACTCCAGTGCCACGGTGTCGTACACGTGGTCGCCGTCGAGAAAGACAAACTGCCAGCGGTCATTGCTTGCGCGGATCCATTCCCTCGAGTCCGCTACGACCGGTGAGTATTTCGAATGGAGAGCGTACTTGCGAAAGTGGGATGCTGCCGCTGTTGTGGCTGCGGGGTCGATGTCGAGTCCCGTCTGCACGCAGTCGATGCCGGCATCCACGTAGGCCTTCCCGATCGTGATCGACGAGGAGCCGCGCATGATTCCTATCTCGAGCGACTTCGATGGCCGCGCGAGCTGAGCGAGACGGTAAAGGCACCAGTTGTCCTCCACCGTCGTCATTGTGCAGTTGTCGGTCTCGCCGGGCTTTACCGCTCCGACGTCCCTCGTTTTGACGAAGAGATCGATGAACCACGACGGAATCTCTTCGATGACATCTCCGTTCTGGAGCCAGTCGAGCTCGAGCGGTGGTCCCGCCTTTCGCGACCACGCCGCGGTCAATGCAGTCACTGTCAAACTGAAGAAGAATTAGTGTACAGAATCGTGGTCCCGGGACGGGCCTGGAGATTGGTGGTGGAAGAACGCTCAATATAGTCGCGTCATCCAGCGCGCCGCTGTTTTGACGGGACTTTCCGCCAGTTATGTTACGCGGCACATGGGCCTTCTCGACACACTGCGCTTTGTAGTCGGACATCCGCTGAATCGCGGGCGTCCGATCGCGTCGTTGTACCGCTTCGGCGCGTGGCAGGTGAGGTCGCGTGTGAGCTCGACCCCGGTTGCGGTTGATTTCGCAGGCGGGACGCGCCTTCTCGTGTCGCGCGGCCAGACGGGCGCAACCGGGAATGTGTATACCGGTTTACATGAATTCGAAGAAATGGCCTTCGTGCTTCATGTGCTGCGGCCTGATGATCTGTTCGTCGACGTCGGCGCAAATATCGGCAGCTACACTATTCTCGCTGCGGGAGCCGTTGGTGCACGATGCGTATCGTTCGAGCCCGATCACGACACGATGCAGTCGCTCCAGCGCAATGTTCTCGCTAATTCGCTCGACAGCCGCGTCGAGCTGAGACAGAGTGTGGTCGGGCGCCGCGAAGGCGTGGCGCAATTCACGTCGGGCGGTGACACGCTCAATCATGTTGCCGATGGATCAGAGGCGGGTGCGATTCCAACGCAGATGACGACGCTCGACACGGCACTCGAAGGACGCTCGCCGCGGGTGCTCAAGATCGATGTCGAGGGGTATGAGCGCGAAGTAATTGCGGGCGCGGCGAAAACTCTGGCGAGTCGCGAGATTATCGCCGTGATCATGGAGACCAATGGAAGCGGATCGCGATACGGAGTGAGCGATGCGGAGCTCCATCGTGCAATGACCGGGCACGGGTTTGTGCCCTGTTCCTATGATCCCTTCACGCGCAATCTCGCCGTGCATTCGCAGTCGATCGCCGGTGGTAATACGATCTACATAAACGATCAGGAACAGGCGACAGCGCGAGTGAAGACCGCTCCCAGCTACGATATCGCGGGGCGAGCGCGCATTTGAGGCCCCCGGGCAGAATCCTTCACGTCGTAACTGTGCTCAGTGTCGGCGGAGTTGAAACGTGGCTGCTTGCATTGCTGCGCGAGAACAATGCGCGACGGCAGCGTGGTGAAGACCATCATGAAATCGATATCCTCATGACCGGCGGGCGCTTCGGCACGCTCGACGAAATGGCGCGCGAGCTTGGGGCAACGCTGCACTACATCACATTCAGCAGGAAATCATTCGCGCGATTTGCGCGGAAGTTTCGAAGACTCCTGAACGATCGATCGTATTCGGTCATTCACGATCATCAGGATTACAGCGCGGGATTGCATTTTCTCGCCGGAGCCGGCGCGCTGCCCGCGATTCGAATCGTGCACGTTCACAATCCGCCGCGCTCGCTGCGTGCGAATACGGATACGCGCGCGCGCCGATTCTTCTTTCGAATTTCGCAAAGAGCTGTGCGCCGAATGGCCACTCACGTTCTGGGAACGTCCGCGCAATTGTTGCGCGAGTACGGATTCACGGGAAACAACTTTCCCAGGCAGCAAATCCGTGCGCTGCATTGCGGATTCGACGTGAACGAATTCGCTGCGTCTCACGAAGGCGCGAATTCGTCGGTGTGCGAAGAGTTTGGATGGTCAATCGGAAGCAAGATCTGTTTTTTTGCTGGCCGCCTGGATGGAATCGACCCGAACGATCCTCTCTGGAATCACAAGAATCCCGAGTTTGCCCTGGACGTTGTTCGTGAAGCTATTGGTGGTGGCGCCGATCTCCGATTCATCATGGCCGGCGACGGCGAATCGATGCGGCAGAAGCTGATCGACCGCGTCAAATCCTGGCGAATGGACGACAGGATAGCCCTCCCCGGAAAACGACTCGATATTGCGCGTCTGATGGCCGCTTCTCACGTGTGTCTCTTCCCGTCTGTCGAAGAAGGGCTCGGCATGGTCGCTGTCGAGGCACAGGCTGCAGGAGTGCGCGTGATCGCGTCGGATTCTGTCCCGCGCGAAGCAGGCGTCATAGACAATCTCATCACCTTCCTGCCACTCTCACTCGGCGCGGTAAAGTGGGCAGAGGAGCTGGCCCGACAGATTGTCCTGCCGCGCGCTGACTCATCGGCCTCTGCCAACAAGGTCGGACGCTCGGACTTCTCGATCGACCGCTCATACGACAATCTCGCAGCGATCTATTCGGGACGCGCATGAGTGATACAGCGATGAGACTGCGCATCCTTTGTATTGGCGAGACGTGGTTTGGATCAGACGCGCGAGCTGCATTTGCAGCGCTGAGGAGACTCGGCCAGTCGGTGCATGTGATCGACGAAGCGCACTTCGTCCCAATCGACTGGGTCTCGCTTCCAACGCGCATCGTGCGAAAGGTTTTTCGGAAAGCGATGATCGGCGAGCTGACAAGTCACTCAATTCGAGCGATGGATCTCCTGCGACCAGACGCATTGTTCGTCTTCAAGGGCAATCACGTCTCGAGGGACATACTCGACGCAGCACACGACCGCGGAATCACGACGATTAACTATTATCCGGATGTCAGCTTCATGACTCACGGTGCGGAGATCCCACGCGCCCTTCCCCGTTATGATCATGTCTTCAATGCAAAGACGTACGGCATTGCCGACATGAAGAAGCATGGAGTTCAGAGCGTGACTTTGATGCCGCCCGGATACGACCCTGAGCTGCACCAGCCGATGGAGCTGAATGAAGGCGACAGGTCGCGGTTCGGCTGCGACGTGTCGTTCATTGGTACCTGGTCACCCAAGAAAGAGTCGATTCTAGCCCAGCTCAAGCAGTCACTTCCGCAGGTTCACCTGCGAGTGTGGGGAAATCAGTGGGACAAGCGGCAGACTCACGCGCTCGACGGCGCTGTCATGGGAATGGGAATAACCGGAGAAGATTACACGCGCGCTATCTGTGCTTCGTCGATCAATCTTGGACTGTTGAGTGAGGCGCGGCCCGGCGCATCGTCGGGAGACCTGATCACGGCGCGAACGTTCCAGATTCCGGCATGCGGCGCGTTCATGCTGCACGAGCGAACCGACGAGGTTGTCCAGTATTTCAATGAAGGCGAGGAAGCGGAATTCTTTTCCGGTGCGGCCGAGCTGGCTTCAAAGGTGACTCGTTATCTCGAGTCCGATGCCGATCGCGCGCGAATCGCTGCGGGCGGCCTGGCCCGCTCGCATGCGAGCGGGTATGCAATCGACAATCGCATGCGCGAAATAATCGATTGGCTGCGCTCGCGAATAGCTGCTCACCCGGCACCATGACGCGAGTTGCGTGTCTCGCGTCTCGTATCTGATCTCGTGAAGAAGATCGCGCTCTATATAACCCATCCCACCCAGTACCATTCGCCATGGTTCAAGGCGCTTGCGGATCGGGGCGAAATCGACATGCATGTGTATTACGGCTCCCTACCCAATGCACAACAGCAGGGCGCGGGATTTGGTGTTCAATTCGAATGGGATGTGCCGCTGCTGGAGGGTTATCCAAATACAGTTCTGACCAACATCGGCTCCGGATCGATAAGTGACTTCAGCGGCATCGACGCGCCAGAGATCGAATCGACCATCGAGAAGGGCAACTATGACGCGTGGGTGATCAACGGCTGGCGAACGCGTGGTGAGTGGCGCGCAATCAAGGCCTGTTATGCGAAAGGCGTCCCGATGTTCATCAGGGGTGACTCGACGCTTCTGGACCAGCGCCCTCTCGCGAAAAGAGTCGCCAAGCATTTGCTGTATAGGCGGTGGATACCGCGTTTTGCATGCTATCTTACGGTAGGAGAGCTGAACGAGCGGTACTACGAGCACTACGGCGCGGACCCGGCCCGTTTTGTACCAGTAAGACATTTCGTAGACAACGGGCTTTTTGCCCGCATGGCTGAGGAAAGTCGCGCGAACAGAGCGGCGCTCAGGCAAAGCTGGAACATCGAGAATGGAGCGTTGACGCTGCTGTTTGCCGGAAAATTCATTGCGAAAAAGCAGCCCATGGACGCAATTCGCGCTATCGAGCAGGCCACTGCATCAGGATCGAAGATTCACCTCGTCATGGTGGGCGACGGTCCGCTTCGCGCGGAGTGCGAGTCGTATGCAACATCGAGAAACCTGCCCGTGACGTTTGCCGGATTCTTCAATCAGCAGGCAATGCCCTCTGCATACGCCGCGTCAGACATCCTGGTCATGACTTCGGTGCGCGACGAGACCTGGGGACTGGTTGTGAATGAAGCCATGGCGGCGGGCATTCCTGCAATCGTTTCCGACAAAGTCGGCTGTGCGCCGGATCTCGTTATTCCGGGTGAGACCGGAAGCGTGTATCCCGCCGGCGACTACAGTGCGCTCGCGTCTGTCATCGCAGACTATGCTGCGAACAAAACCCGCGTGCACGACGAAGGCGCCGCGGCAAATGCACGAGTGCAGCAATACTCGCTCGATGCAGCAGTGACGAACACGATCGCCGCGGCCGAGAGGTTCGCGGCGTGACCAGCGCAGCTCAGACTTCGCGCATGTATCGCAGACCCGTCGCGAAGAAGCGAAGAAAGACTCAGGTTCTCAAGATTGTTCTCATCGTAGCTGCCATCGCGCCGGCTTTTGTCGCGCTGACGGACTCCGCGGTAATTCCACTTACGACGCGGTTCCTGAGTGTCCTGTTGTGGATTCTGGCGCTCACACCGGCGATTCTGTATCTGTCGCGCCCGGCAATTCGTCGGCGGCCGCTGCCGTTCATCGAAACGATCAGCTTCGCGTACGGCATGTACTACGCGCTGCCGATCGCGCTCGGCGAAGTGAACCGCGCGTGGCGAATATCGATCGATCCGCGCGATGGATACGATGTCCCCGTGCAGCTCGCGTTCTTTGGATGGATCGCGATGATGGGGATGTACGGAATTACCTGCCACTTCATGAAGGGACGAAAGCGACCCCGCGATATTGCGTGGAACCCGCGGCTCGTGACGAAGTGGGGCATGGCATTTCTCATCTCCGGAATCGTCGTGAATGGCGCGCGCGCCATCATCGGGCAGAACCTCGCTGTCGGCGGAGTGATCCAGCTTTTTGTTTCGCTCCAATGGCTCGGCATTGGATTGCTGACTGTTCTCTCGCGACGGAATGAGCTGAGCAATCAGGGACGGCTTGTTCTCATTGGCGGGACGATCGCAGCCATGGGTGTCTCACTGGCGCAGGGCAACGTTCTGCCGCTAGTGATGATCGCGATTGTTATTGCCTTCGCCCTGTGGACCGGGCGCCCGCACATCGAAGCGCGCTGGCTCATCGCCGGGATGTTCGTCGCCCTGATCGCGGTGTCGTTCCGCGGCGTAGTTCGCGACTTCAGAATGGTTGCGCTGCTTGGCACGCAGCAGTTCACGCAGCGTGAGAAGCTCGAGCTGATGCTCAAGCTCCTGACCAATCGCATCGAGGAAGATGGAGTGGTGGAAACACTCACGTGGGGCGGATCGCAGACGGCACAGCGGTCGGCGACGATGGACATGTTTGCCGATGTGATCCGCCGGACTCCTGATGACGTCCCTTACTGGAAAGGCGAGACCTACTATTCGCTCGTCGGCGCAATGGTTCCACGATTTCTCTGGCCGGACAAACCGGTAAAGGAGCTCGGACAGGCCTTTGGCCACCGCTATCGCTATCTCGATCCGACGAACAAGAGCACTGCAATCAATCTTCCGATTCTCGTGGAGTTCTACGTGAACTTCGGCGGCGCTGCGGTGCTGATGGGAATGCTTCTGGTTGGCTGTATTTATGGGATAGTAGACAGCATTGTGAACCGCCCAGGCCAGACGCTCGTGATCAGCATGATCGGTCTCACTCTGCTGCTGCCGCTGCTACTCATCGAATCCGATTTCAGTCTCGTGTTCGGCGGCCTTCCATTGAGTGGTCTCGCACTGTGGGGCATCTACAAGTTCATGGCGAAGAGCGCATCGGGTGGCCGTCGCGCAACGAGCGCTCGTGCCCGCGTTACGCCCATGCGTGGCGCACTCGCAACCGGCGGAGAAAACCGCCCTGCCCTCCCCGCACGCTGATGTGTGGAATCGGCGGAGTATTTTCGCGACGCGATGCGCGGACTGCAGCGATGCGCATCTCGGAGGGAATTCGTCACCGTGGTCCCGATGATGTAGGACTCGCGGAGCTCATGGGCAAGGACGGCGAGCCCCGCGGGATGTTCGGTCATCGACGGCTTGCGATCATCGATCTTTCGAGCGCTGGTCATCAGCCCATGTTCTCCCCCGATGATCGCTGCTGCATCACTTACAACGGCGAGATTTACAACTATCTCGAGCTGAAGCGCGATCTGGAGCGCGACGGAGTTCAGTTCCGGAGCACCTGCGACACCGAGGTTCTGCTTCTTGGCTGGGAGCGCTACGGCGCCGAATTCCTCAAGCGTGTCCGCGGCATGTTTGCGTTTGCGATCTGGGACCGCGAGAAAGGTCGCGGTTATCTCGCTCGAGATGCATTCGGCATAAAGCCGCTGTACGTCGCGGAACGCGCGGGCGAAGTGATGTTCGCGAGCGAAGTTCGCGCACTGCTCGCATCGGGGCGGCTCGATGCATCGCTCTCATCGGCCGCAGTCGCGAGCTATCTCTTCACGGGATCAGTCGCCGAGCCGCTCACAATCATCGACGGGATCGTGAGCGTTCCCCCGGGATGCGTTGTTGAAGTCATTCCTGAATCCGGGGGATTCACTGCAAAGCCGGCTGAGAGATTTCTTTCGGCTTTTGCATCTTCCGACGACATCCATCGCGAATTTTCCTCGCACGTGCATCGCGTGCGAAACGCACTGCGGGAGTCGGTGCGATATCATCTCGTCAGCGATGTGCCGGTGGCTGTGTTCCTCTCAGGGGGAATCGACTCCTCGGCTGTCGCGGGACTCGCGAGCGAAGTTGCAGACGGCCGCATCGAAAGCTTCACGGTCACGTTCAGTGAAGCTGATTACAGCGAGGCTCAGCCCGCACGCGAAGCGGCGCGACGATTCAACACGCGTCATCACGAGATTCTTCTGTCGGGACAGGATCTCCTGAATGCGCTGCCCGACGTGTTCGCGGCAATGGACCAGCCGTCGCTCGACGGTCTCAACACGTTTGTGGTAAGTCGGGCTGTTCGATCCTTTGGACTCAAGGTTGTTCTCTCCGGCCTCGGCGGGGATGAGCTCTTTGGCGGATATCCGTCGTTTCAGCGTGCGCGGATTCTTTCGCCTCTCTGGAAAGTCCCATCGGTGATGCGACGCGCAGGCGCTGTCGGGGTGATGCCGATTCACGATCTTCGCGCGCAGCGAATGCGCGCGGTGATGTCCGAGACGCAGGCGGCTTTTGCGGCTTATCGCGCATCGCGAACACTGTTTGGCGAGAAGCAGCTGGAGCAGCTCACGGGATCGCGTTATCCCGGCGGGACAGGCATGCAGCGCGAGCCCGATGACCTGGATATCTCGAAGCTTGGACTCATGCAGCAGGTCTCGCTCTACGAGCTGACCGGCTACATGCGTAACACGCTGCTTCGAGACAGCGATGTATTCAGCATGGCTCAC
>DATEDH010000330.1:0-7143 GCA_035281765.1 Gemmatimonadaceae bacterium | reverse complement strand
TCCGTCGGTGCAGGAACTGAAGCTCTCTCAACCGGGACATTGGTGTCGACACGGTTTGATGCGGCCGGCCGAATGAATACGATCGCGATCGCGGCAGCAGCAGCAAAAGTGACGAGCATTGAAAGACCAGCGGTGTCGCGGCGCCGTGGCTGCGGCGCACTGGAGATTATTCTTGCTGCCTTGATGATTTCCTGGCGGGCCGCCGGATCATCGGCCAGCCTTGCCTCTACCCGCTTCAAGTCTTCGCCCGCGAGAGTACCCTCGAGGAATGCAGCCACCTCGCCCGGGTCTATTGGCTCGTTGCTCACGACTTCGGGGTTCTCCATTGTTGCCTGCATGCCTGATGCAACGGACAGTCTGTTGCCGGATTGCGCATCTTAAGAAGCGGCGTTCTCATACCCGCGCGCCTTCAACCGCCGCCTCATGTCCTCGAGAACCGCGTTGAGACGGCGATAGACATGAAACTGTGATGGCATGCGGAGAATTGTCGCGATCTCACTCGCCGGAAGGCCATCGTCGAATCGCAGCGCGATCAGCAGCCTGTCAGACGGCTCGAGCTCCTTTCTGAGGCAAGCCAGCTCGTTCGTGAGCTCGCGGCGCTCGATCTCGACCGCCGCACTGTCAATGGACTCGTCAGCGATGGTGTCTTCGAATTCGGCTGAATCATCGAGATCTTCCAGGCGTCTACGAAGGCCGAGGCGCTCGCGCTCCGATCTGGATTCCTCATTGCGCATGCGCCCGTACCTGGCGCGATGATGATCGATGCATATCCGCCGCGAAACAACCACAAGCCATGTCGTGAACTTGCTGCGCGGATCTGCCATGTATGAGCGGAGCTTCTGGCATCCGTCGCGACTGAGCCGCTCCAGAAGATAGGCGTATGCATCCATCGCCTCGTCACGACCACGGGAAGTCGAGCGCGCAACATGCATGAGGAGCGCAGTGTATTCACGTGCAAATGCTGCCCACGCCTCGTCGGTCGGAGGATTTCTTTCCAGCAGTGCTTCGAGTGTAGGAGGCAGCTGCGACATGCTCTGACCGGAAATTGTTCAGGCGGTCGAAGATAGAAGCACCTCTGGATTCTGCAACAGTCGTTTTGTTACGTAGCCCTTCGAACACTCTTTTACGACAAAGACAATGAGCGCACGTTCGATCGTACCCGCCGCAATCCTGCTCGCCGCCGCATCACCAATCGTCATGAAGGCGGCGCGACCGGAGCCCCGAATCATTCATTCGGTCGATACCGTCTATGTGCGGACCGACATCGACTACGATGAGCTCTCTCGACGAGTCGCCCTTCGACTCAAATCAGAAAGCGGGGACAAACCGACCGTGATCGAAGGCGACCTCATCGTGAAAGGCCGGCTCGGCGTCGGCGGCGCACCGGAACCCGGCACCGACTACGGCGTCACCATTCGCGCACCGATTTCATCAGGCGTTCGATTCATATCGAACGAAGCGCTCAGGGATCCGCAGCGAACTGCAAATCAACATCGCCACGTGGGAACGCTGTCGCTCGCACAAGACGGTGGATTGCGCCTCGACGTGAACGGTACCTGCTATACCGATTCACGAGGCTGCATCACTGAAGACAAGGCACGACGCCGCGCATTTACCGGCTACGACTCGATGGGCGACTATGCGTGGTTCCTGTCGAACGTCGACTCGCTCACCGGACAAACCAATGCGCCGCGCGCGCAAAGCCTTGTATTCCATCTCATCGGCGATGACGGTCACATCCATCTGACTGCGTTCCGCGCGACGCAGAAGATTTTTTTCAACGGCAGCAGCACAACCAATGCGGCAGATCTCCAGTGGGAAGTTCCGCTCGCGCCAATTGCGCCCCCGCCCGGATAATTACTGTTTCCTGAGCGGCGTCAACGGCGGTGCCAGTGGCGGCCGCGGACGACTGACCGTTGGCGCGTTCGCAGGAAGTGAAGTCGCCGGAGCCGGCGACAGGTTCTGGCTAGCACTGTCCGCGGCAACGACCGCTGACGCGCTGTCTACCTGAGACGCCGCAAGTGAGTCCGAAGTCTTCTCGCCGCCATTGCTGCACGCCGCCATCGCTGACAGCGCGCCGAGTGCAACGAGTCCGCTCATCTTTGTCATTGGGATTCTATCGAAGTTGTCGGGAGTAAAGTCAGCGCATTCGGCAAAATTAACGACACGAGCGCCGAGTCCCTCGCGTTCATCGGCAAGTGCGAGACGCTCCCACATATCTTCACGCTCGGACGATGCACGCGATTCGAACGCGTACTGAGTGTATGCAACATCTTCGCGGGTGAGAGTGATCGGCCCCCACGGACTTGGATTCATGATCGAAATCCACGCACTCGTGTGGCCGAAGCCGAGCGCGTGCATCAGCTCATGCGCGACCACACGCGGATTGTGAAGCGTGGCAGGTGATCGGAGATTGACACGCGCATCATAGACACCCCCGGTCGCGCTCCATGTAACGAGCGTCATTCCCGCATCATTCGCCATCGACTTCACATCGACGACTATGATGTCCTCGGGATCGGCATCACGATCGAGAGTCGAAGGCTTGAACAATCTCATCCCGATGTCGCTCTCCATGCGATTCACGATCGCCCAGAACGCAACGGAGTCTTCAGGAGTGATTCCCCGATTCGGCTTGAACGCGACGGACGCCGGAAGGCGTGATGGATTCCATCCGACATATCGCGCGCTCGATTTCGGGCGGGACACTCGCAGGAACGCGGATTTCCTTCGCGTTGCGAGATCGAGATCGAGACGAACCGTATCGCCCTGATACGATCCCGCGCGTATGGCCCACGACGAATCGCGCTGGCCATAGAGAGGGACAGCGACAAGAAGTGCAATGACGGAGAGGCAGTGACGCATCGACATCATGGACTTTGGATCAGTGCTTCAGCGAATCCCGTCTGAAATCGCGCAATTCCCTGAACTGGAAATTCGGATTCACCCGCACTGCGTTCGCGGGCATGAATCGCAATGACTCCAGCTGTTCGACGAGAGTTTGAACCAGTTTCGGAACCACGGCGTCAGGGCTGTTCACGGCAAAGCGCGCCGACGCGACTCGCGTTCCCGCCCGCGCGTCTCTCATAGTGACAATCACCGTCATCGTATCGCCCGCTCCGGCGAACGTCGGAGTGATCAGGACATTCGGCTTGAGTGCCTTCTCCACTTCGCTGCGTACCCTCGTCTGAGAAAGGACAAGAGCAACCGAATCGGGATCGACAACCGAGTAATTCTTTTTCTTGACCAGCGCGCTCCGTATTCCCTCGGCAAGCGTCGCTCCGAAGTCGTTCAACCGGTCATTGCTGGACTTCCGCGGCTCGACTACTACGACTCTCCGCTTTGCCGTCCATTCCGGCGGCAGCGGACCCACGCCGGTGACTACCGGCAAGTTCATGCCTCGCGGAAGAGTTGCACGAACGATCGAGTCGATGGCGACCTTTCGCGCAACCGCTGCAATCGAATCCGCGAACATGATCACCTGATCCCGGCCGTGAATGGCCTCTTCGCGCGCGAGTCGTTTCTGCACCGCCTCAGCAATCGCGAGTGAGTCCGCGGGCGTCAGCTGCAAGGGAGCCGGCGTCGCAGATTTTTTCGCGGCCGGTTGAGCCGGAGGAACGGGCGGTGCCGCTGCTGTGCCGGAGCCTGATGACGCCGTTGCGGCAGGCGCAGCAATCGGCTCACCGCGGCGCCCCGATGCGTAAACGATGACAGCCGACGCGAGCGCAATCGTTGCCACTCCGGCACCGATTGCCAATCGCCTCCGCCGCTTCGCGACAGCAGGAAGGACTTTGATCGCCGCAGTTTTCACTTCGCCGGACGAGCTCGTAATAGCATCGAGCGCCGTCATCAATGCTTCAGCGGTCGGCGGCCTATCGTTCGGCTCCTTTGCGAGGCACTGCATGATGATCGCCGACAGGGGCGCCGGCACATCCGGCCGCAGCTGATACAACGGATCGGGCAGACGCGTGAGCTGCGCCGCCATCGTCGCTGCTGGCGAAGGACCTGTAAACGGTGATTCACCACTCAACAATTCATATGCGAGTAATCCAACCGCATAAATGTCGAGTCGATGATCCGCCGAGGGGTCACCTGCGAGCTGCTCTGGTGCCATGTACGCAGGCGTGCCGATCACCATCCCGGCCGTCGTAATTCCCGAGACAGGCATTGCAGCGTTGAGGGCCTTCGCGACGCCGAAATCCGTTACAAGGGCATGTGCGCCCTGGCGCAGGATGTTGCCCGGCTTGATGTCCCGGTGAATCACCCCGCGCGCATGCGCATACGCGAGAGCATCGACAACATCGTGGAGAACGCGAACGACATCCTTTACCGCGAACCGCCCTTTCTCCAGCTCATGACGCAGTGACTCGCCCTCGATATAGGGCATCGTGTAATACAGGAGGTCGCCCTCCTCACCCGCAGAAAGAAGCGTCACGATGTGCGGATGCTGAAGCTGCGCCGCGACCTGAATCTCTCTGCGAAACCGCTCGCGGTTTACGCCCGCAGTGAGCTCCGGGGGTAGTACCTTTATCACGACACGACGGCCAAGCGACCGGTCGACGGCAACGAACACGCGACTCATGCCGCCGCCCGTAAGCTCGCGCTCTATCTCGTAGGCGGGGGCCAGCGCGGATTTGAGTTGCTCTTCGAAGTTGCTCATTTATTCGCGTGTCGTCGATTTCAAGATAGGCTGGAACGTCCCAATCAGATAGACACATGTCGCGGGGATACCGTGTCCGGGAGCAACCAGACGTCTCCGGGGTATGTCATAGGATTGGACCAGACGAAAGTTCCGGCCTGGCGCATGCATTGTGGTAATCCCCAGTGGAGGATTCATATGAAACGACGTTCTCGTAGAAAGCTGCATACATCGCACATATTGGGTCTGACGCTGTTCGGAGTCATGCTCGCGGCGGGCTCACACCCCACCCGTTCGGCCTTTGCACAAGGCGGCGCCAGAATCAACGGCGCGGCGATAAGCAAAGTGGGCAAGGATACCCGCAAGCTTACGGTTGCGGCCCAGGCACCTGCCGGATCGAGCAGCGCGTCGGGCACCGTTCAGTTCATTCACAACAGTCCCGCAGGACTGTCGCGCTTTCGCGGCACGATTACTTGCCTGAGCATCAGTGGCGGCGTCGCGCAGATCTCCGGCGCGATCGAGAAAGGTGAAACTGCAACGGGCGCCCTTCTCGATGGGAAAGCCTACGCATTTACGATCAACACATCAGGCTCGCCTCAGACCTTTTCGCTTCCCACAGTCGGTGAAGCCAGTGCCGTCGGGCCCTGCAGCGGCGGGAGCTCACAGACCGTGAACGTCACCGAGGATGGCTTCAAGCTTTAGCAGGATCAGAACGGACTCCTGATATTGAGGCCGATCGAGAACACGTAAAAATCAGCAGCTCTTTTTCCACCGGTGGTTGCACTCGACGATGCAATCACCGGTTCGAGTTTCTGCGATACTCGCCGGATCTGCGGGCTCAAGCTGAAGAATCCCATGAGTATAGGAATCTCGAGCCCCGCACCGATCTCATAGCCAGGTCTCTTCTCAGTCGTTACTTGAGAGCCCGCTACACTTCCCTTCATCTGCATGTAAGTCACGCCGGCTTTTGCAAACGGCTTGAGTAATGGAAGCAGCGGAACACTGACTCTCACTCCGCCGCTCATCCCTGTCACGCTGTACTTGCCACTCGTGTCACAGCTCGACGATTGACAATCGAAGTCGATGTGATCGTAGCTTGCGTAAAGCCCGAGCAGCGTCGAGCCCAGTCCCGCCTCGAATCCATACCCCAGTCCCGGACCCGCTCCATGCAGAAGTGCGGCATTGCCTGTCGCGGTGGTCTCTTCTGCAAACGTCCCGGTGGGGATCCCTGCACCGCCGCGAACACCGGCATAAATCGCCTGCGCGCGCGACTCGATTGACGTAACAGATAGTGCGATAAGAGCTGCGGCAACGGCGATTACTTTCATTTTATTCCGGTTTAGTTGGTGGTGCCCGCTCCTGCATCACGGATGCGTTTCAGCGTGAAGCCACCAATTTCAAGTGCAGTTGGCACGCCATCGCCGATCGTGAACGCAAGGATATCCGTTCCCTGCCACCTGTCATCCCACGACGCGCGAAAGCGATCGTACTGCCAGTGCTCGAGCTTCCCTTTCAGGTGCGGTCCTGCGTCGATTCTCAGCTTGCCGCCCTGATCTACAATAGTGATGCGTCCGAAAAGTGGATCTTCGTACACACCTGCATACTTCGACAACACGAGACTCGGCTTTGTTCCCTTGATTCGTCCCGCATCGCGCTCACGCCTCGCGGATGCAGCTCGATCGGAGCGCGCATTGTAGAGTGCGAGCAGCTCCTTGCTCCAGTCCCTCGATGGATTCCCGAGATAGAGGTCGATCGCCTTGTACATGAGGGCATGACGAATCTCGACATGATCGCGATTTGCGAGCACGTAAACTCCGAATCGCTCATCCGGAACGAGCCCGATGATCGACACCATCCCGTTCAGGCTTCCCGTATGGAAGTCGAGCATCTTCCCCTGGTAATCGTGTTGAAACCAGCCGAGTGCATATGTCGTCCAGTGCGGTTTGGTGAGCGCCATCGTCGGATAAAACTCATCCGGCGGCACCATCACCTGGGGATCGAACAGCTCGGCGAACGTTGCCGGCTTGAGCAGTCGCTTTCCATTCACGATTCCACTGTCGAGGAGGAACATCATCCACTTCGACATGTCGGCCACACTCGACCAGACGTCGCCGGCCGGTCCAATCGCTTTTGAGTCGTCAGGTGTGATTGCAACAATAGTGTCTGCACCGAATCGCCAGTGCGGCACAGCTGCGTTGGCATTCGCAGGAACGAGAGAGCGTGTCGGATAAGTGTTGCGCATGCCGAGCGGATCGAAGATTCTCTTCTGGACGAACGTGGCCCACGGCATTCCGCTCGCAGCTTCGACAATCTGCCCCGCCATGACGTACATCACGTTCTGATAGATGAAGCTCGAACGCAGTGAATATTCCGGCTTGACGAGGCGGAGCCGCGACATCATGTCCTTCGCATCGAGATCGGATACAGCCCATAAATAATCCGCGTTCGGCAGACCTGCGCGATGCGTGAGGAGGTCGCGAACTGTCACCTCGCGTGTCACGAAT
>DATEDH010000329.1:0-4365 GCA_035281765.1 Gemmatimonadaceae bacterium | reverse complement strand
GAGATCGCTCCCGTGTATGTATTTCTCGCGTCGAACGCAGACTCGAGCTACATCACCGGCGAAGTGATTGCACTTCTCGGGGGTGACGTCACCGCCGCATAATCATGCTGGTGGCGGGGAATGGCCGGCACAATCAGCCTTGGCACGAACGTGTGCAGTGCTGCATCTTAT
This sequence comes from Gemmatimonadaceae bacterium, assembly GCA_035281765.1. GTDB lineage: Bacteria > Gemmatimonadota > Gemmatimonadetes > Gemmatimonadales > Gemmatimonadaceae > UBA4720. The sequence goes on along the minus strand of DATEDH010000329.1, from coordinate 4,194 downwards.
CGGTCCCCCCAAACCGAGATTTACATGAAGCGATTTTCCATTTCCCTTGCTGCTTTGCTGATCGCTGCGCCGGCGTTTGCGCAGTCAGTCGGAGTCGACGCCGCCCGCGATAACTGGAAGGGGATGTCGAACTACATCACGAAGGCCGCCGACCAGATGAGCGAGGCCGATTATGCGTACAAGCCTGTCGCGACGGTGAGATCGTTCGGTCAGCTCATCGGTCACATCGCCGGAGCGCAGTACATGTTCTGCGCGATGGTGCTCGGTGACGCCGCGCGTGGCGAGGGTGATATCGAGAAGTCGACGACCACCAAGGAGGGTCTCGTAGCGGCGCTCAAGGGATCGAACGAGTATTGCGCCAAGGCATACGCGTTGAATGACGCGCAGGCCGCAGCGATGATCAAGATGTTCGGCCAGGACCGCTCCAAGATGAATGCGCTCGTGATGAACGCGGCACACCTGGGAGAGCATTACGGGAACATCGTGACCTACATGCGAATGAAAGGGATGGTGCCGCCCTCGAGCCAGCAGTAGCACGGGGCGCTCAAGTGCGGCTGTATCGTGTTTCGAGGCAACAACTTACACGATCTTGACAGTCCGTGAAATTCACCTAGATTGATACTTGTCTGAAGCCCCGCCAGCATTTCAGCGGGGCTTCTGGATTTTGGGCCCGGTGCGACGGGTTGCTTGAACCTGGCTTGTAGCTCGGTAGCGTAACGTCGTAAGGGAAGATGCGTTACGGGGCTGTAGCTCAGCTGGGAGAGCGCTGCAATCGCACTGCAGAGGTCAGGGGTTCGATCCCCCTCAGCTCCATGTTTGGGAGAACACACAGGGTGACTTAGCGCGCTCGCGCACTAAGCACCGACAGAGGTCGCAGAGACGTACGCAAGGGAACCGTGACCGTTCCCACGTGTAGAAAGTCTTTAAGATAGCTGCCCGCCGCCGATCGGTAGGACGTAGAGTTCCAATGACGGCGAGCGTGGCACGAATAGCGGCAATAGCCGCAGATGATAGCCGCTGATACCCTCCGGGATCCAGCGGCTTTCTTGTTTTTACTGCAGAAGTGACCGCGTATCCGCGCGGAGCGCGTAGAACACTTCGGCGCTGAACCGGTTTTCCTCAACCTCCGCCTTACCCACAAAGTCTCCCATCGCGGTACCGCTTAAGCGGTTGAGGAATCGAAGTATTGCCGATTCCTGAACGGTGGCCGACGTGCGCCTCCCGATTATGCTCTGCTTGCCGGGCGCGTCGAGTATCGCGAGACGGAAAATGATTCCTTCGTTCTTGAAAGGACGTCGCAGCGGCGTCTTGATCAGGGTACCGACGACAGGAGGAAGCTTCCAGTCGGGTTCCTTCGTGAATCTCATGAACCAGCCGCGCTCGTGTTCTCCCTCGATCACCTGAACAGTCGAGATCAGTTTCCTGAATCCGACATGAAAGAGAAGGATCTTGGTCGTGAATTCAGAATCGAGAATGAGATTGTCAGGAATTGGACGAAGCCCGCCTGACAGCGGAGCAAAGTGCCCATCGATGGAGCGCAGCTTCAGCGTCATGAAATTGTTTGCGCCTGCGAGCTCGATCCATCTCACATCGCGCGCATCTTTCACAACCGCCTTGTACTTGGAATCTGTCGAGTACTTGTCGAGGTAATCCGCGAACGCGGGCATGATCGGCTTGAGTCGCTTTGGATCGAGACGAATGCCGAGGTAAATGGTGGTTGCGCCATCTGCATCGTGCGTGACCCGGAGCGAATCGATGGAGAACAATCTTCCGAGTGCCGCGGTCGTTCTCGGAAAGCTCGACTTGTAATCCTGACGGATCTGCGCAGGTGTGCGACGCTCGGTCGATTTCATCCACGCTTCGAGAGTCCGCTTGATGTCGGTCGCCGTAATGCTGCCAGCGGAGATGTCGACGTTGGTGTACCAGTCGTATTCATCGTCTCCGACTTTGCGCAAAATCATCGTGTGACGCGAGTCGCCCGGCTCGTTTGGAAGAGTCGTGGTCGGCTTTGCAGCGAAGATGTATTTGTTGCTTCCGTACTCGCCTTCGACCGTCACTGTGCGGCTGTTGTCCCCGCTCATCGACGTCCACACCGATGTGTCGTTGTAGATGACTGACGGCGTGAGAGCATTTTTGCCGAGCTTCCCGCGCGCGATGCGGAACTTGTTGTTGCGCTCGACATTCGTGAATCGCTGAGCGATGCCGCCAAAAAGCTGCTCGGCGTTTGCGCGCGCGGTGGCGGTCGTGGGGCCGAATGCCGGTGCAACGTCCGAGCACGCGCTTGTCGCGATGCTCAGGACGATGGCGATCGTTCGGAGTGTGAGGTTACTACTATATGTATGGAGGGACATGCCCTGGCGTGTGGGGGTGCGTGATGGTGAAAGTTCTACCCCAAAGAGGCTATCTGGAACCCCGCTTTGCGGAGTCGCGCCGCAATTATCGGGATTCGTGACCACGGGATTTGCACCGGCTAGTACCGACGGTTAGGATGAGGGGTGGTAAATTTTTAGCACACCCCTTACTGACTGGTCGATGCAAAGCTTTAATCTGAAAATCGGACTCGTGATCGTAGCCGGGCTGTTCACGGTTCCTCGCTCCGTGAAATCGATGGAGTGCGCGACAACTGCGCGGCCGGTGTCGGCTAACACAACGGGCGCACTTTCGAGCGCACTCGATAGTTATGTCGATTCGCTCGCTGCCGCAGGCTTGAGCGGAGCCGTTCTCGTGGCGCGCAACGACACTGTCCTGGACGCGCGCGGATTCGGGTACGCAAACATCGAGAAGTGCATTCGCAATTCGGACGCAACTCTTTTCGATATCGGGTCGATTGTAAAATCGTTCACCGCGGTTGGAATCGCTCAACAGATCGAAAAAGGGCGTCTCAAGGAAACCGATCCAGTCTCGCGATTCTTCAAGGATGTGCCGTCTGACAAGGCCGGAATAACTGTCGGACAGCTGCTCACTCATACGTCCGGATTGCAGTCGTTTCACGACACTGCGGGTGATTTCGAGGTGATGAGCCGTGCTGAAGCTCTCCGGCGAATTTTCAGTGACAGTCTTCGATTTGCGCCTGGCACAAAGGAAGCGTACTCCAATTCTGGATACACACTTCTCGGAATGATCCTCGAGAATGTGACTGGTGTTGGGCTTCAGACCTATTTCAGAAATTCGATATTTGCGCCGAGCGGAATAAAGGAAGGATGGTTCTGGGGCGAGGATCGTATGCCTGAAGATCGCGTCGCGCGCGGGTACGTTGCAAATGATGAGAAAGGGAATCCTGCGAAGTGGCCACTAACGTGGGCAGGCATTGGCGCTTCCGGGATCGTGATGGATGTGCGTGACCTGTTTCGCTTTGCGAAGGCGATCGACAACGGCGTGCTGATCTCGCGCGCGACCGACCAGTCGATGCAACGCTTTCCGTTCAGGAAATGGGCAGAGGGGTGGGAAGTGAGTCAGACACCGTACGGGAAGCTCGTGATGAAGGGGGGTGCGAGCGAATTCGGCTTCACGGGACAGCTCAGGCGGTATGTCGATCGCGGCGTGACCGTGGTTTTTCTCCTCAATTCCAGGCGGAACGACAAGGATTATCCGCACGTCGAGGTGGGTCCGGCGCTGGCGGACGTGGTGTTCGCCAATCTGCATTGAATCGGGGCAGATGACGTGCTAGTTTGCTAGGACTGCCTCCGCCAAAATGGAGGCAGTTTTGCCCCTTGGTGTAACTGGCAACACGTCTGACTCTGGATCAGAAGAGTCCTGGTTCGAGCCCAGGAGGGGCAACTGCAAAAGGCCGCGAAAAACGCGGCCTTTTTTTGTTTGCCATCGCGTGGCGCAATGTGGTCCATTGCCCGGTGTCCAAGCGCTACATTCTGCGACAATGCAGACAACGCCGATTCTTCCAGTCGATCTCTTCGAGAAAGTCCTCGAGCGGCTGAGGCTTTCCAATGAGCCAGAGAAGACGTTGAGCGGACTGAGCGCAACCTATCGCGCGTGGTGCGAGAGTGTGCCGTTCGACAACGCCGCAAAGCTGATCGCCCTCAGAACAGGCGCGACGGGCAATCTGCCCGGCATCGATCCTCAGCAATTCTTCACCAATTTCCTCGAGCATGGAATCGGAGGAACGTGCTGGCCCTCGAGCAACGCACTTTACTCTCTCTTCCACGACATCGGCTTCAATGTGACACGACTCGCCGGCTC
>DATEDH010000328.1:0-2877 GCA_035281765.1 Gemmatimonadaceae bacterium | reverse complement strand
TTACTTCTTGATCAGAGCAGCAACGGCAGCAGGAGGCGCGATGACAACGCCGGCTCCATCGCCGAACTCTGCCGACGCGATAGTGAGAATCTGCTGCTGCCCCATCACCTCGAGTACCGTCCTGGTGGGGACAGTGACACCGCCGAACTTCTTGTAATCGGAGAACGTCGTCACAACGGGGACTTCACCCATCGAGGTCTTCTGAGTGCTGAAGGATCCGACAACAAGTCCTGTAGCTGCGCTGAAGCAGTCAGACGTCTGACGACCTGACTTCCACGTCAGCTTGACGAGATAGCAGCGCTCAGAGTTCATCGTCGTATCCTTCACCGTCTCCATAGCCGAAAACAGCTCTGCGGAACGAAGATTCGCGCGACGATCAGCATCATCCTTCATCTGCTCCAGCTCTGCACCTGAAAGAAGCCGAGGTCCCTGCATTGGATCGGCGGACCAGCCGTTCGTTCCGTCAAACCCGACTTGTACCTCGCCCATGCCCGGGATGGTTGTAACCATCTGCATGAGATTGGGAGAAAGCTGAGTCATCTGGAACGTCGCGTTGATTCCAGCGGCAGGCATCGACATCGCACCCTTGGTGACGATCGACTTTGCGTTGAGGTATGCGGGGCCACCGACAGCTGCGGCGTGCTTGGCAAGAAGCGTTGCTGCAGGAGGTAAAGCCTGCGCGCTGGCGAGCTGAGCAGCCGTAACGAGCGGCAGCAAAGCGCCGGTCCAGCGAATTGAATTGCGAATCATGGGGTCTCTCTGAATACAGGTTTGAGATTGAAAGCTAAATGCAAACGGTGGGTCGTCCTAAGACTTTTTTGCCGAGGTTATCCACTTCACAGCAGCCTCGACGGGAGCGTCTCGTCCGGCCTCGAGATCTTCGACGCGGAGACGGACGATTTCGTCGGGCTCGGCTCCTGCCCCTTCGATTCTTCGACCCCTGGGATCGGTGAAGTCCGCCACCGCGTGAACGAATACATCTCCCGAAGGAAGACGTTCCATCATCGCCGGAAGAGCAGCCCCTGCACTCCTTTCTCCAAAAACGCGAGCTCGTCCGATTCGTTGCATTCCCGCGGCAAAAATCTCCGACGTGCTCGCTGACATCGGATCGACAATGATTGCCATTGGTCCCTCGAACGGTTTTGCTTTTGTTCCATCTGGCCGGGAGCTTCTCGGATTGATCACGAAGTTGAGAACAACCTGTCTCGATCGCATCGCGCCGAGTGACTGGGCGGTATCGACGAAGTAGCCGCCGAATCCCATTACCATTGCGCCAAGTCCGCCGGGATTGCCGCGCAGGTCGACGATGATTCCTTCGCAGGTCCGAACTTCGTCGACTGCTTTTTCGAGCTGCGAGCCAAGCTCAGGAAGCCAGATGTTGAATGCGATGAGTCCAACGCATCCGCCTTGTGTCGGGATCCTGTCTGTCGTTACGAGTCCGGCGAGCGGCGGAAGATTCCCGAACTGCGACACGAGGCCACGCGCCGGGATTGCGACGAAACTTTTCTGACTGCTGGTCGATACATGCACCGTGTCGCCGACGGCCGGTGACAGATATCCATTGAGATGGTGCAGCATGTCAGCGAGTGCGCGCGGCTGTGCGGGCTCCGGCAGAGCATGCACACGCTTTATCGCACTGTCAGTATCCTTTCCTTCGATTTTCCTGACTCGCTGACCCGGACGTATTCCGGCATTCCACGCGGGACTGCCGTTCTCGACTCTCCACGCAACGACATTTCCCTCTGCAGCTCGAACAGCGAGTCCAACCGTTCCTCTTCCGTCCGCTGTTTTCGGATTTGGTTCGTCGGTCGCGATGCGCGCGGGGATGATGTAGAAGTGCGAATCGGGAATGTACGCGAGCGCATCCGCCAGAAGTTTGTCCAGATCTTCTCTGGTGGTAACTGCCTGAGCGCGCGGACGCAGTGCTGCACGCATTTCCGCCCATTTCGTCGACACGAATGCGGTATCGACATATGTGTTGCGCACTTTGCTCCACAGGCTGTCGAACGTTGCGACTGCAACCGCTGATGAAACCGGCTCGTCAGTGCGTCTTGCCGGAGCCGACGCGCAACCCGCAAGGCCGATAAACAATAGAAAACGGCACGATTTTCTCATTCGAAAGCTGATCATGCAGAAAAGACGAATCGGGAGACTCGATGTCTCAGTTGTCGGCATCGGATGTAATAACTTCGGCCGGCGCCTCGACGAAAAGGCCACTGCAAAGGTAGTAAATGCCGCACTCGACGAGGGAATCAATTTCTTCGACACAGCCGACACCTACGGATCCACTAAAAGTGAAGAGTTCCTCGGCCGCGCTTTAGGCAAGCGGCGCGAAGACGTAATCATTGCGACCAAATTCGGAATGAAAGTCGATGCCGAGCGAAAGGGTGCGAGACCGGAGTATGTGAAGCGTGCGGCTGAGGATAGTCTGCGCCGATTGGGCACCAGCTACATCGATCTCTATCAGCTGCACACACCTGATGAGACTGTGCCCATCGCCGACACTCTAGGGGCGCTTGATGAGCTCGTAAAGGCAGGAAAAGTGCGCGAGATCGGCTGCTCGAACTTCACGGCGGATGAGCTGCACGAAGCGGATGCGTGCGCGAAGCCAGGCGCTGCCCGGTTCGTCAGCGTGCAGAATGAATACAGTCTTCTCCATCGCGAGCCGGAGGAGAGCGTCCTGAGAGAATGCGCCGCGCTTGGAATTGCATTCATTCCTTACTTTCCGCTCGCAAATGGTCTGCTTACCGGTAAATACCGAAAGGGAAAGCGCCTCCATCCGGCGCGAGGATAACATCTGGCTGGCATGGCGAGCTTCTCACCGATGACAATCTCGATAAAGTCGAGAAGCTGATAACCTTCTCGGAATCCCACGGT
>DATEDH010000327.1:0-8312 GCA_035281765.1 Gemmatimonadaceae bacterium | reverse complement strand
CCGCGAAGCCGCCGCAATGCTGCGCCTTTCCAAGCTCGATGCACAGGCTGTGATAGATCGCACCGTCACCGACGGATGGGATGAGCTTCACGACGCGCTGTCGCTCGGTCGCGGCGTGATTCTCGTAACCGGTCATTACGGAAACTGGGAGATAGCGGCCGCGTCAGTTGCGTCGCGCGGGGTTCCGATCGGTGCAATCGTCCGCCGGCAGGGAAACCGTCTGGTAGATGAACGACTGCAGAACCTTCGACGCAATCTCGGTGTGGAAACCATCTATCAGGGCCAGGCGCCGACGCGGGTTCCGAGAATTCTCCGTGCAAACGGTGTGGTTGGAATTGTCGGCGATCAGGATGCGCGAAAGTCGGGGGTCTTCACGCCGTTCTTCGGTCGTCCTGCATCGACGCATCGCGGACCTGCGCTTTTTGCGCTCCGGCTCAACGCACCCGTCTTTTCATGCATCGCGAGACGGCTGCCTGGAAACGATGTGCGATATGAAGTTCGCGGCCGGCGGGTCGAGGTTGCCCGAACCGGGAATCTCGATGAGGATGTGCAAGCTCTGCTGACGGAGCTCTCACGCCGATTAGAGGAGGAAGTGCGGCGCGCACCCGAGCAATACTTCTGGTTTCACCGAAGGTGGAAGACCCGGCCGCCTGAATGACGATCAGCTCTGCTCGCCGCTCTCCTCACCGCCAACAAGCGGACGACCGGGCAAAGCCATTCTCGCGTAAAAGTCGTTCGTAAAAACCTGCACCGTTTCGACTGCCCACTTCGCGCATCCAGCGCCCAGGCAGCGATCCGGAAACCACGGCCGTCGTGATGAAACAAGCGGGCTCGGATCGAACTTGTCGCGAAGCCGGGATTCGAGAGTGTGACGTTTGCCGCGCTCGTCGTCCCAGTCCGCGCCATAGCTTATCAAGGCGTCACGCAGATGAATGAGACTGTCCGCATCGAGATACGGAACTTGTCCCGGGTTGTATTGATCTGCGTCCGCGACAGCGAGAGCAAGCTGATATCGCTGGAGCACCTGAGCACGCGAAATTCGCGGCCATGCTTCAACGAGAAGATCGAGCTCCCGGCGCACATGCGGCTGCCCCGATTCGCTCAGCTTGCGAACCTCGAGATAAAGCTCGTTGATGGAAGCGGACAGATACGCAACAGCCGAAAGCACCGATGCGGTTACGAATGCGCGATACATCCACTTTTCATCCTGGGGAACATCACCGCCGAGCTGCTCTATACGCTCCGCGCTGCGCGAAAAATGATGCGCAGAAATGATGTGGTGGCGTGACAGGCGGTCGCGGCTCCAGGTTGCGTCTTCTCCCGCAAGACCTGCCTTTCCGCCACGCGCAACGCCGCGACGCTTGCCAAGCCGGCGCCGCTCCTTGCGCGGAGCTTCTTCCTTTTCAGGAGTCGTTTCAGGATCGAGCTCGAGAGGCTCGGTCAATGACACTTCCCTCCCGATGCGTCCCACACGCGACGGTTCACATCGAGAAAAGAAGTCCGGAATTCGCCGTCACCGAGCGCCGCGATGAGAATCCCCCAGTGACCCGGAATCTGCGCTGCCGAGTTTTCCGCGACATTGCTTCGAATGCCCGTCAATCCGCCGCCACCTGTGCCGACAATGATCTGCGTCATGCCATTCAATGTATCGAGAACGCCCGCCGCGTTCATGGGACGGAACCGCTCGTAGTGATGCTCATGTCCGTTGATCACGAGGTCGACGCCCGATTCGGCAAGCAATCTCCACAGGGGGCGCATCGCTGAATTGGACCCGTGCGCGCCTGAGCTGTACAGCGGTTTATGAAAATAGGCGACAGTGCAGAGCCGGCTGTTATCACGCAGATCCTTCTTCAGCCACTCCTCCTGTGACGCACGCTCAGCGGACGAGCCATACGAAATCATCTCGCTGTTGATGACGATCGCGTGCCAGTCACCAATGTCGTAGCTGTAATAGCCCTTATGCGCCGGGCCCGCCCTGGCGCCGAAATATCTATAGTAGGCGCCGCCTCTTTGATATTGATAATCGTGATTACCGATTGCCGGATGAATCACCTTCATGATCCGCCTGTTCTTGTCGCCCCACGATGCGCCAAAGCAGCGCACAAAATCGCGATCGAGCCCGGCAGGATACGCGTTGTCACCGACTGTAAATGCGACGCTTTCAACTCCCGCCGCGCTGTCGGCCTTGAGAACACTGTCTACGAGCGCGGCGGTCTCTTCATCTGCATTGCGCCCGCAAACTCCGATATCTCCGGCGCCGACGAGGACAGCGGCGCCGCTGAGCGCGACTTGCTGCGCAGGCGCGTGCGCCGGTGGAACGCTGGTACGCTCACGCGGCTTGCACGCGACGCACATCGCCGCGAAAGCAATTGTGCACGCCGCAAGCCGCATGAAATTCTGTCTTACCGATCAGTAATGGAAGCCGAGGCTTACCATCACCTTGCGTTCGGGATTGTTGGTGAAGAGCACGTTGACGTTCATTGCCGACTCGATCGCGGCAACCCAGAATCCTCCACCCATCGCAGTATGCCAGCCACCGGGCGAATCACCATCGACATACACGCGCCCGGCATCGGCAAATCCAAGCACACCGACGTTCGTCGGTGTGATGAACGGGAAGTCGAAGAGTGGTACGCGCAGCTCGGCAGAGCCGAATGCAGCAGCGTCGCCGGCAAATCTCTGCCTGTGCTCTGTTCGATATGAGCTGCCTCCGCCAAGAAATGCGGCGTCGAAGTACGGGAAATCGCCGAACAGTTTCTTTCCGCCACCTCTCACTGCAATTACCGGCTTCGTGAGGAACGGAATCGTCATGTATGCGACTGCTGCGCCTTCGACAGACTCGTAGGCGCTTTCCGCATCCCATGTCGCGGGGTATCCGGCGCCGGTGAAATCGACAATGAACCGTGGCTTGGTCGTATCGGGGAGAATACGACTTTCATAGTGAAGATTGACAGCTCCACCAACCTGTCCGAATGTCGAGAATCCGTACGGCTTCGAGAGCGCAATGAAGCCAACGCTGTCCGTCGTCGTATATCGCACAATCGGCCCAATCGAGATGTCACTGCCCGGCGCAAATGAGAATCCAAGTCCGGGGTTGAACGTCCACATCTTCTGCTTCACATCGAAGAGCGGATCATTGTCCTCGGGGATGTCGTTGCCGAAGCCGTTGAATTGAATCACCTCGAGCTCCGACATCGATGCAGTTACGGGGACGTGAATGTCCGAGCTCGTAAATCTCTTGTCGCCGAGCAGCTCGAATTTCCAGCCCTTTGTTCCCGTTGAGAACGCAGCTGTTGCCTGGAGCATGTTCCCGTATGGAATCTTTCTGAATCCGTACGAGTAGTGCGCGATGCCGATCTTCGGGACAAGTCCAAGTCCATGGCCGGTCTTCAATCCGAAGACGGGTTTGAACTTGGAGCCGTGATCCTTGTCTGGTGGAACGAGCCTTCCGTATGCGTGAACCCACGGCCGCCGGTTGTAGTAACTGTTGAGCGCGTCGACATAGCTGTGTTCTTCGAGGACGCTGTCCGGCGCGTACTTCACATCGGTGACAGTTCCAACATCATAGAGCTTTGTGGGCGCACGTCGCCCCGCAACCGTTGATTCATCTGCAAACGTGTTGGTGCCGTTGCCACCGATGATACGAACGGGAATGCTCGAGTTTACGGTCCCGATCACGCGGGCCTGGTCGTCGCCTCCATGCAGATAAACGCGAATCTCTCGCGTGTCTGCGGGATCGAACGTTCTATCGAACCACGCCCCGCTGCTGCCTGATTGAAGCTGAACCCGCACCGTTCCATTCACGTTGCGATTGATGGTCGCGACATCTGACGCATCGGTTCCGTGAACATCGGCAAGCTTGAAGAGCTGGCCATAATAGCGCATAGCAACTGCGTGCAGGCTGTCGCGCCGCGCACGCAGAATCGGGATCAGCTCGGTCGATCCCGCCGCATACTCGCGCGGCATCGACGCGATCGCCTGGTCGATCACCGCGTCGGTGATCCGGCTCTGCAAGCTGCGAGCGGTTGAATCCCAGACTGATTTGTCGAGACCGCCAAGAAGACGGCGATCGAACTCGGTCGCATTCTCAAAAAGCGCACTTGGATTGGGATAGCGAGCTTCGAACTTCACGAGCGCGGGGGCAGAAATTCGGGCAATGCCGAGCAGCACTCCTTCGTAATCGAGAAAGACTTTATCGCGATCGCGTGCAATTGGCTCGAACACTCCACCGGGCGTCAGCTGTGCCCACCGCCATTGATCCGCATGCCTGTCGTTATCGCCAAGCACCATATCGACCATTCTCACGCTGAGCAGCGTACGCGCGTCGACCGTGATGCCCGGATCCTTGTTCAAGGTGTCGAGCAGCTCTTCCGCATCGAGGATTTCGACCGCATTCGCAAAGTGCTGCGCGCCGGTTGGTGGGATTGTCGGATAGGACTCGATCGCGCCGGCGAGCCCAGCAAACTCTTTTCTGAATTCGCCGAGGTTGGGATCATCTCCCATCACTACGAGCACCGGGCCCGGATGCAGTGACTCGGCGAGATTGACGAGGGGGATAGCCGCGGCGATTGCGCCCGGATGTGATGCGCTGCCGGCGTCCCGGAATATCGAATAGACGAGACTTCCCTTCCAGCTGTCGGGAAGGTTCACACCTTCCTTATAGATGGGACGAAACGTGTACTCGACGCTGTCGGAAGTCGCGAGCCTGAGCGATCGCGTCTGCTTACCACCACCAACCTTCGTGGCCTTGATGCCGCCAGCGAATGTCGAGAGATGCAGAACGGGGAGCCGCACCGGACGTGTCCACAGGTCGCGGTAGTTATCGCCAAGCATAGCGCGATGAAATCCGCCCGCAGCGAACCCTGCCCCGATCACCACCGTTGCAGAATCAGGCCCGATGCCCTGTGGAAGTTGTGCCTGCGCGGAGGCTGAGTAGAATGCCGCGCCCACGGCCAACGTTGAAATTCCGACTGCCCTTACAAATCTCACTGAGTAGTTGCTCCCGTATCGGTGTTGTTGTTCCATCTGTATAGCGTGATCGCTGCAGGCTTTGACGTCGCCTCATCACTGATGATGAGAATGTTGTCTTTCGTGATTGCAACTCCCTCCGCCTGCTGGTGCTTTCCTGGAAGCGATTCCGATCTCACGACATCCCCGGACGGCGTGAGCACCACCAGACCGTGATCGAGTGATGAAATGATCACGTAGTTGCCGCTCGCTGGATCGATCGTGATGTCGGACGGCCGGAACTTCTTCCATTTATTGTTTCCGATAACTTCGTTCAATTCGACGCTCATCATCGAGATGCCGGTCGTGTCCTTCGACCCGATCTTCCATTTGTAGATGACGAGGTAATCCTTGAGGTGCTTGAGCTTCACGTCCTTGCAGGGAAGCACCAGCTGAGAGCTGTCCCGGTCATAAACGACGCCCTCGAACTCGCATTCCTTTCCGAGGCGCAGGTCATACGTCGTGTAGGGCACGGATGAGTTGTTCGCCCCCTCTCTGAATCGATAGAGAAGACCGTTGCTCAACGTCATGTAAATATCCTGCCCGACAACGGTGATTCCCTCGAAATCCCCTTTGAGGCCTTTGCCGAGCATGAAGCTCTTGATGATTACGCCTTTGCGCGGGTCGACTTCGAATACGCGCGCGAGCTCATCATCGTGAGCGAGGAGGCGCCCATCATCGGTGAGCGCCAGTCCGGATATTTCATTCAGCTCCGGAGGCATCAACCACATCGCAACGGGTTGATCGACCTTGTTTGTCTGGTCTGCCTTCGCCAGACGTGCCTCCATTCGCTTCTCTCGCGCCTCGAGCGCGCGCTGCTCGGCGCGTTCCCGATCTGCTTTCGTCTGGCACGACGACGTCGTGACCACGAGTGTGATGAGCAGGGCGAACTGTTTCAGGATCATCATACTGCTGCGCGCACGTCCATGTCTGATGGATCGCGACTTTCAAGGTCGACGCCCGCGACAAAATCCCCTGCATTCCCGCGAATTGCAGTGATGAGGTCATCACGCGTGACAGGTTTCTTGAGCTTAACGAGGTAATAGATCTCCGACGGTTTTCCCGTATGCGTCACGACTTCGTCGAGGCGCCAGCGACGCGCTTTCTCGTCCAGCACTTTCTCGATCAGCTGCTGTGCTTCCGCGACATGGTCGCTTGTGATGGACAGCACTGCGCTGTAACGCGGCTTTTTCTTTTTTCCGCCGAGCACATCGCTCACTCTCTCGAACCGTTCGGCGAGCGCCTCTGCCTTGTCGGGGCTCAGGCTGAGCACGAGATCGCGGTCAGGGACGCCGATTGAATCGCTTTGCGTCGCGAGTGCCATCAACGGCTCTTCCCACCGCGATGCGGCAGTAGGAGTAAGCACATTGCGGCCATAGTCATAGCGCCATGTGAACAGCAGCACGAAATTAAAGATGATCGTGAGTACTGCTCCGACAGCAAGAGTCTGAACGCCTGCAGCGAAACCAACGGCGATCGCCAGAAAGACGTACACGACATCTCGCGAATCTTTCAGATTCGTTCGAAAGCGCACTGCGGCGACTACACCCGCAAGGCTGAAAGCCAAAGCGAGACTGTCGCGCACGATCAGGACGATGCCCGCTACAACGAGCGGAAGAATCAACAGAGTCTGAACGACCGCCTGACTGTGGCCCGGAATGTTGCGGGCTGACATATACACCCAGGTTACGGGCATCATGACGAGGAGGGTCCCCAATAGAATGGCAGCGGTGGTACCAGCCAGTCCGGCGAGAGACGTTGTTCCGATGGACACCTCGGCAGCTGGCGCGCTGCCCAGCCCATCCATCAGGACTCGTCCACTCGATGGGGTTTGAGTTGCCTCGATCAGGCCTTTCCCAAGCAGCAGATTGTCGGCGGACGGTATGAACCGGGACGCCAGGTAGATCGCCGCCCCCAGGACGATGTAATAGGCAATCAGTCGCCGGATAGGGCGATCCGACCCCATTGTAATGAAGTCTATTACCTGAGTTATAGGCCGCATAAAGGGCTCCTTTTGCAAGTGACAAGCCGGACAGGGAGCAGGTCCCGCTGCCCAGGGTGGCCATAAGCTACAGTATTATCGACTCTTAGCCCCTCACCGAACCTCATTTTTACAAAAAAACCAGGTTAACAGGGAGCACAGTGAGTGCAGTGAGGTTATGAGGGTTGTCTGAGTGGCTACGGATCTGACCCAATCCAACAACTACTGTCACCGCGAGTGATTAAGCCTCAAAACCTCACTGTGCTCACTGCGCTCCCTGTTAATTAAGCCCTCAAAATGCGGGATCAGGGAGAGGGAACGAGGACTCGCTCAATGCGGCGGTCAGGAATCAGCCAGACGATGGCGACGGTCCAGTACAGGGCCAGGGCAATCCCCTCATAAAGGAATGAGAGGGGAATGGCGATCGCGTAAAGAACCGGCGAGAGCTTGCCCTTCCAATCCTTCCCGAATGCGCGCGCCAGAGTAGAGTCGGGTCCATCGCGGTGAATGATCGCGCGGGCCAGGATGTAGTACGCTATTGCCGACATCAGAAGAACGACGCCGTAGATCGCGGTCGGCGTCGACTCGAAATGATTCTCACCCATCCATGCCGTCGTAAATGGCATGAGCGAGAGCCAGAACAGCAAATGGAGGTTGGACCACAGGATCGCTCCATCCACATGGTGCGTTGCGTGAAGCATGTGATGATGATTGTTCCAATAGATGCCGATGTTGACGAAGCTGAGGACGTAGCTCAAAAACACCGGCCACATCGGCCCGAGTGCGTGAAGCGAGGGCTCGTGCGGGACTTTGAGCTCGAGCACCATGATCGTAATGAGGATCGCGATCACGCCATCGCTGAACGCTTCCATTCGTGTCTTACCCACGCGGAATCTCCCGTGTCATGACCCAGTCCGTCTGCACGTCATCGCCAAGAACATACGGCTGCGTTCCCGATTTCGCGTAGCCCACCTTTTCATAGAAGCGGATCGCACGGGGATTATGCTCCCACACGCTGAGGCAGATTGTCTCGCCTCCACGTCGGAGCGCTTCATCATAACACGCATGCATGAGGGGCAGCGCCACTCCCTTTCCATGCCAGGTCTTGTCGACGTAGAAGCGAAACAACTCGATCGGCTTAACGAAGTTGCTGCATGACTCCGAGCGCGGCTCGCCAATCATTGCAAAGCCCGCAGCTGTGCCGTCGACCTCAGCTATCAGATACGTGAACGTCGGATCCATCAGCTCGTTGCGCTGAAAAGCAACGCTGTAACGCTGCGCGACGTGCTTGGCTACATCCTCCGGCTTGTTCTGCGCGGCGAAC
>DATEDH010000326.1:0-5633 GCA_035281765.1 Gemmatimonadaceae bacterium | reverse complement strand
CGAATGACAGCCGGACAATTGGGCTGCTTGCCGTCGAAGGTGCTCTCGTCGGACTGATAACGGGACTGATTGGGGTGGGAGGCGGATTCCTCATTGTCCCCGCGCTGGTATTCGTTGCGAAGCTGCCGATGCGCCTCGCTGTCGGCACATCGCTGCTTGTCATCACCATGAATGCACTCGCCGGATTTGCCGGCTATGTGGGTCACGTCGCGATCGACTGGACGCTGATAGGCTGGTTCACCGCAGTCGCAGGCGTTGGCGCGATTATCGGAACGTTGATCAGTAAACGCGTTCCGCAAAAACGGCTCAAGGAAGTTTTTGCAGTTATGCTCATTGTCGTGTCACTTTACGTATTGTACAGACGATGACAGACACTGCTAATACAGCGCATCCGCCCGAAACCATCGAGGGCTGGTACGCGCTTCACCAGATTTACCGTTCAACGTCGCCCGAGGACGCACACGCGCGGCTCTCCCCGATGCAGGGCGAGGAACAACCATCAGGTCGGGGATGGACACGCTGGGTCCGGTTGATTGGATCGCCTGCGGATCTGATGGTGATTCATTTTCGACCGACTCTCGACGACATCGCGCTTGCGCAGGATGCTTCACGCCACTGGATCAAAACGCTCGGGCTTGAGCTGGTGTATTCGTTCCTGAGCGTAACAGAGGCGGGACTCTACCACATCACCGCGCAGCTTGCCGCGAATGCAGATGCGCGCGGCGGGAGTGTTGGAGACGAAGCATATCGCAATGAAATGTCGGACAGAGTGCGCGCCGAGCTCGAAAGCGATCACATCAAGCGGCGGTTGTATCCGCAGCCGATGAACGATATGCCGTACGTCTGCTTCTATCCGATGTCCAAGAAGCGCGAGGCAGGCCAGAACTGGTATTCACTTCCGCTCGATGAGCGCAGCCGTCTCATGCACGCACATGGCCTGACCGGGCGTAAATATGCGGGCCGGATTCAACAGATCATCACCGGAGCGATCGGTCTCGACGCGTGGGAATGGGGCGTAACTCTCTTTGCGCGTGATCCTCTCGACTTCAAGCGCATCGTCACTGAGATGAGATTCGATGAAGTGAGCGCCAGATACGCCGAGTTCGGTGATTTCTACGTCGGGAAGATTCTGGCTGGTTAGCTGCCGCGCGGATTACTTCTTCGAATCCCGCCGCTCTTTAATGCGCGAGGGAGAAAAAGCACTGAAGTGCATCGTGTGGTGGAATGTTTCTGTGTCATTCCATTCCTCAGCTTCATCGGCAGGCTCAGTTTCACTGAGCTTGCGCACGTCGATGCTCACCGTGCCTTCACGATCGACGGGATTGTAGATGTTCACGAATCTCTCACCGTACGCGATCTCGTTCGGCTTGTACGAGGTGCGCGCGTGAACAGTCTGTGAGAACGTCTCGTCGGTTCCTGAAAGGAGAACGAGAAATTCGGCGTCTTTCTCCGCTAGATCATCCCGAGTCATTCCAAAGAGCGGGCTCTTTTCGTCAATGGGGTGAACGATGGTCCAGCTCAGCGGAAAGAAGACAACGCGCGTGCGCTCCAGCGTGAGCTGATCGTACCGCCGCGCTTCACCCTCCATTCTGCTGAACAGCACTTTGGCTTCGAGCTCGAGCAGCTGGTTGATTCGTCCGTTGGTGAGACGAAACATGAACCCAGTGATGTTGCGGTACGGCGAGATGACCGCGCGATCGCTGAAGACGATTCCCGCCGTCGGACGAGAGAATCGCGCAAAGAGAATTCCTGTGCCGAGTGCGAGTACAAGCAACCCGGTCAGCGATTCGATCGTGACGACGATATTGGGCGCAAGTCCATTCGGCTGGATGTTGCCGTAGCCGATTGTGCCGAGGGTTTCGACGCTGAAGAAGAACGCGCGCGCAAAGTAACCGCCGAAATTATGCGCTGGCGTTCCGGTGATCGAGTCCAGGCCGCACGCGAGATACACGAGTGCAAAGAAGACGTTCGCTGCGAGATATCCGCCGGCAACGGTTGCAAAGAACTTCTTCCATGAGATCGTCAGGAAGAAGTGATATGCGTTGAGCGATGCGAGGAACGACATCCCGTCGCGACGCGGATTGAAGGTGCCGTCGCGATTGAGCAGCCGCTTTTCGTTTGCGCCGCCGACAACTGACCCGAAGCCCAGGTCGCGCGGGTCTTCTATTCTTGCGTCGGTGATTGTTGGCGCGGACATGTAGGGAGGGAAAGTACAGCGCGGCTCAACACTTTGCTCGTGATCAGCGCGCGAGTTTCCCGTTGGTCCATATCACGACGATGTTGCACTGCGCACCGTTGGAGGTGGCGATGAATTCCGCCGGCGCTTCGTAGCGCGAGTACACTTCGACGGCTTTGACCTCCGCGATGGGCAACCAGCTGTCCGGCAGCCTCTCGACGCTGTCGGCGGGAGCAGCGCGTGTGAGAACGCCATCGACCCAGTATCTCACGCAGTCGCCGAATCGGCCCGAGACGGCGCGCTCGCCGTCGTTTCTGGCTGTCGTTCTGAGATACGTGATGCCCGACAGCAGGCTCACGAGATTCTCAGGCTTGCGTACAGCGATCTGCTCGGGTGTAAAGAAATTTCCCGACGCGAGCTTCTTTCTTTGATTGAAGCCAACCCGCTCGAGGCCGGGCACGCGGCTTCCCGAAACTCTCACGGCAGCGAGGATCTGCGGAATGGTTCCAAGTGTGACGGTGATGTGCTGCGGCGCCCGTGCGGTGAGATTGACGGTGACGTCAACTGCTTCCCATCCGATTTTGCGAATTGTCACGAGCTGCGTCCCGGGCTTGAGCCGGAACAGCTCGAATCTTCCCTCGGCATCGGTTGTCGCGGATGCATCGCTCGATGCTACGCCGACGACTGCATTCGGGACTGGCGCCCCTGCGCTGTCGATGACTTTGCCGTCGAGCGCAACTGCGAGACGCTCCAGCTCTTCGTTTTCATTTTTTACGCTGGAGCGGTGCGGCATCGCAAATGCCTGTGTTGCGACGCCTCTCGAGAAGTCGATTGGGACAGAGGCTGTGGAATCGCGTCCCTTGAATGCAAACACGTTCGCGGCGAGATCAGACGGAATTCCGCAGATGAGAAACGTTCCATCGCGATTGACGCTGCCCACGCGACGGCGCGCGGTGCGTTTGGTTTTCTTTTTGTCGAACTGAACGTCGACCCATGCTACGATCACAGTTGCATTGACCGATGGTTCCTCGGTGCTCGCGTCGGCGACTGTTCCGGCGAGCGCGGACCCTCCGAGTTTTCTATCAGCATCGGAGCACTTCCGCGCAACAAATGTCGACGGTGACGGGATCGAGAGGACGAATCGCGTTTCGCTGCCGGGTGTGATCTCGGTTGGACGCGTAACGAGACGAATGCCGAGTGTGTCGAGATACGGATGATCGAGCCGGAGGGCGAACGTTCCGCTCGGGATCTGGTTGATCTGGAAGTAGCCTGCGGAGTCAGTGATCGCGGAGAGTGATGTGCCGACGAGAGAGACAACCGCGTTCTTGAGGTATCCCCCGTGAATGCTGTCGACGGCGATGCCTGCGGCAGATCCGTAGGTGCCGCTGACGGGTGTCTGTGCGATTGCGGCCGATGTTATGAGCGACCCGGCGAAGAGTGCGGCGGGTGCGGCAAGGCAGATTCTCATTGGTCTCCGGCACTGCTCATTGCAGAGAATAATGATCGGGACACGGCGGCGAAAGACGAATGTTCGCGGGCGGTTGTACGGGTGCCTTAGTGAGAAGCCCATGCGAGGTCTTTGCTACTTGCGATATCGCGTCCAGACCACAATCAGCCCGCATCCATCTGTGAGCTGGTGGAACTCGTTCGGAACCGATCCGGCGCTCGGATATACTTCGATCGCCCCGATCATATCGACCGGAACCATCTCATCGATTGATCCTGCTGGAAGACCGTAACTCTTCGGCGTGGTTACAGGGACTCTGGTACCATTGATAATGGCCGGGATTCGGGGTTGAACAGCTTCGTTGCTCGGGCCCGTTACCTCAACACGCTGGCCGTCGACCACAAGGCCCATTGTGCACACACCACCACGTCCCAGAACGTAACTGCCACCCTTGCCGCGTTTTCCGTAATCGCGCTCCACTCGTATCCCTCGCACGTCACTTAGCATCGATGTAAGCTCGGTCGGGTTGCGCTTTATGATCTTATCGTAGCCGATGAATTGTCCGTCAATCGCCTTGGCAACTCTGCGGTAATATCCAGACCTGTCGAGGTACTCGTCGTATCCAGTCGCGTCATTGCGCACTTCTACGGTTGCGAGAGTTGTCGGAAGCGCGGTCATGATCAACCGAATCGGCTGACCTGAGGCGCGATCTACTGCGATCCGATCGTAGAAAGGTCTGAATCCAATTCGCCGCGCAGTAAACGTGATCGAGTCGCCCAGCGCGGAGCCGCGCAATGCAAATCGCCCATCTGTGCGCGTGACGGTCGACAATCCCGACGTGGTCGATAAGTATGCATAGGGTACCGGATTCCCTGAGGAATCGACGACGATTCCTTTCACTTCCGTCACTTGCTGAGAGGGAAGTGCGACGGGGAGAGGTGCGAGAAGGAGCAGCCAGCGCAAACTGGACCGAGGCGCCATCTTCGACTCACGGTTGAAATACAAGCCCGTCTCGTCAGAGACGTGCTTTACCATAGGACAATCAAGTTGTGAGCGCCACACCTTTATTCGGACACACGAGGTGCAGTTGAGCTAACAACGAGTTCTCCTCCCGCTCAATTCCGAGGGGGTTGAACCCCACCTTTTCCGGGGAAAGACCGAATACGAAGTTTCCCTGTCCAAGAATTCAATGAACACGTAGTGTTGTCTGGGTCGAATCCGGAGGCGTGTTGAATCGAACATGTCTGCACAACAGGGGAGCAGCGGGACGGCGATCACTCAGCGTCGTTGCGATTGGTTGGCTACTGCTCATGCTCGTCTCCGGCGCGGGTGGCCTCGAAGGTCAAACGACGGACCGACAACCCACTGTAGGCGATTCTACGGGGGCCGCATCAAACGTCACGCTCGCTGGAGTCGTGAGAGATGCAGGCGGGACTCCACTTTCGGCGGTCGAGGTCGTCGTGGATTCTCTCTATCGTGATTTCACAAATGAACGGGGAGAGTTCAAAATTTCCGGGCTTCGCGCGGGCTTGCTTGAGCTCACGGCGAGGCGCGTCGGGTTCAATCCTATCTCAACGATTGTCCAGGCCGATGGCGGCGTGGTTGTGTCTCTGGCAATTAAGCTCATCGCTAACGCCACAGAGATCGAGACCGTCGTCGTCGAAGGCAAACGGCTAAATCGCACGCTGGTTGAAAATGGATTTTATCAGCGTGAAAAGCTCGGCTCGGGATATTTCATGAATCCGGAATTTCTAGCGCGCCATTGGGTTGGCGTCTCAACGCTGATCAGGAATATCCCGTCTGTCCAAGTGAACCGCACTCGACGAGGTGCTGAGGTCGCGCTTGGGCGAAATGGTCATCGGTTGTGCGCCATGTCCATCTTCGTGGACGGTGTGTATTTCCGCATGGGAGGCGAGCTCGGCGTTGATGAGGCGATCAATCGCGATGATCTACTTGCACTCGAAGTATATCCCCATGCGACAGACATTCCCACGAAGTATTTGGGGTCGG
>DATEDH010000325.1:0-13838 GCA_035281765.1 Gemmatimonadaceae bacterium | reverse complement strand
ACGGGCAAGGCGTCAGCAAGTTTACTCGACACAGTCCGCGTCGAGGCATACGGACAGTCGATGCCGCTCAATCAGCTCGCAAACGTATCAGCGCCGGAGCCGAGGCTCCTGACTGTCACGCCATGGGACAAAGGTCTCACGCAGGCGATCGAGAAGGGAATTCGCGATTCTGATCTCGGATTGAATCCGCAGACTCAGAGCGGAATCATTCGCGTTCCGCTTCCGATGCTCAACGAGGAGCGCCGCCGCGATCTCGTGAAGGTCGTGCACAAGCTCGCGGAGGAAGCGCGCATCGGCATTCGTCACGCGCGCACCGAAGGGCGTGACAAGCTCAAGAAGCTCGAGCACACGAGCGAAGACGATGTGAAGCATGCGGAGAAGGAGCTGCAGAAGGCGCATGACGACTACATCGCAAAGATCGACGACCTGTTGAAGGCGAAAGAAGCAGAGATCCTGGAAGTCTGAGCTCGTGAACGAGCTCGCAAAGAGGGTTCTGTTCGCGCTCGTCGGCGCGCCGCTGACGATTGCGCTCATCTATTTCGGTGGATGGATTCTCGCGTCCGCGCTCGGGATCATTTCCGCGCTGGGTGCGTGGGAGCTCTATCGCATGACGCGGAGTGCCGGGAACGAGCCGCTCGATACGGCGGGGATCGTTATCGCCGCGTGTGTTCCGCTGCTCGTGCATGCAACATATCTCGGCGTATTTCGCGCGACGGTCACAGTTGCGCTGCTCATCTTCCTGGCGCTGACCGCCGGAGTGATCTGGGCTCGGGGCACTGCACGCAAACCTCTTGTTGCGCTCGCTCTGACGGTGATGGGAATCATTTATCCGTCGCTTGTCACGTACATGTACCCGATCAGGTACCATGACTACGCGGTCGGTGCTACAGCGGGAACAGTGTTGTTGATGTTCCCGATCATTCTCACGTGGTCGACCGATACCGGTGCTTACTTCGTTGGTCGTGCTCTCGGGAAGCACAAGCTCATCTCATCCGTGAGTCCTGCGAAAACTATCGAGGGTGCAATCGGTGGTGTCGTCTTCGCGATCGTGATAGCATGGCTCTATGTGATGTTCCTGTTGAAGCCGATGGCTCAGCTCACTATGCTGCCGGTTGGACTGACCGTGTTCGCCATTCTGATATCGATCGTCGGGCAGACAGGCGACCTTGTCGAGTCGCTGTTCAAGCGTGATGCAGGCGTGAAGGATTCGTCCACTCTGCTTCCCGGTCACGGTGGGATCCTGGACAGATTCGACAGTCTTCTTTTCGTTCTGCCGGTTGCATACGTGCTGCTTGGATACTTTCTCAAGGCAGCTCCCGGGTGAAACGGCGTGGCGTTGCTATACTCGGGTCGACTGGATCGATCGGGACAACCGCGCTGCGCGTCTTGTCGCGACAGCGTGAGCGATTCGATGTCACTGCGCTTACAGCGAATACCAATGCTGCACTTCTGGCCCAGCAGGAAAGAGAATTCCATCCGGGGTACGTCGGTCTCGTAGACACGAGCGAAAACGCACGCAATGAATGGCACCGCGGCGTGGAATGCCTCGTCGATGCAGCCACTCAATCAGATACAGAGATCGTTCTCAACGCCGTTGTCGGAGCCGCGGGGCTCGATGCTACGCTTGCTGCGTTGAAGGCGGGGAAGCGGGTTGCGCTTGCCAACAAGGAGACGCTCGTCGTCGCAGGCGCTCTTGCCGCAAAGGCGTGCAATGAAGGCGGAGGCGAGATTGTTCCTGTCGACAGCGAGCACAGCGCTATTCTCCAATGCATCGCAAGCAGACCGTCGGCGCAGGTACGGCGCGTAATCCTGACGGCCTCGGGCGGTCCGTTTCGCGGATGGAGCGAGGATCAGCTGGAGCAGGCGACTGTAGAGGACGCTCTCCGACATCCGACGTGGACGATGGGCCGCAAGATCACCATCGACAGTGCGACGCTCGCGAACAAGGCACTCGAAGTGATCGAAGCGCACTTTCTGTTCGGGCTTCCGTATGATCGCATCGAAGTCGTGGTGCATCCGCAGAGCATTGTGCATTCGTTCGTGGAATTCATCGACGGCAGCGTTGTCGCGCAGATGGGGCTGCCAAGCATGGAGCTTCCAGTATTGTATGCGCTCACTCATCCGGACCGCGCGGAAGACGACGGACTCCAGCCGTTTGATCCTGTCGCCGTGTCCCCGCTGACTTTCGAGAAGGTGGACGTTGGCCGATTCCCGGCGCTCAGGCTTGGGATCGAAGCCGGCCGGCGGGGCGGCGCGGCCCCTGCGGTGTACAACGCAGCAAATGAGCAGGCGGTTGCCCTGTTTCTCGCGGGCCGGATCCGGTTCGGTGATATCCCGCGGGGAATCGAAAGTGCTCTTACATCGCTTGGCGACCTGCCGGGCGGTTCAAGGGATGAGCTGATCGAGGCAGACGCACGCGCCCGACGTCACGTGATGGAGCTTATATAACGATGCTGGCATACATAGCCCCGATTTTTGTTTTTGGACTCGTGGTATTCGTGCACGAGCTGGGGCATTTTCTCGCCGCGAAGGCAATGGGAGTGTATGCGCCGAGATTTTCGATTGGCTTCGGTCGCGCGCTGTTCCGCAAGCGATGGGGTGAGACGGAGTACGTGATTGCGGCACTCCCGATTGGCGGCTATGTGCGAATGGCATCGCGCGATGATGAGGCGTCTGCATTTCTCGAAGGCGGTGGCGAGATGGCGAGCGCGACGCAGCCCGATGGATCGCCGCTCGATCCGGATTCAATGATGCCGTTTGGCCCCAAGCCGATTCCGGAGCACCGCTGGTTCGAATCGAAACGACTCTGGCAGCGGATGGTCATCCTCGTTGCCGGTGTGACGATGAACATCGTGCTGGCGCTCGTCGTGACGACGGGAATGTTCGTTCACTACGGAAGCCCGTACTTATCGACAACCGCGGATTCTCTCTTCGCGGGACGGCCAGGCGCGCTCGCCGGACTGCAGCACGGTGACAGTATCGTAGCGATCGATGGTGAAGCAGTGGATTGGGAGAAGCTCGTTACGAAAGTGAGTGCTTCACCCGGGCAGCCGCTGCGCTTCAGTGTTATGAGAGCGAACAAGCCGTTCGAGCTCACCATCACGCCGATCGCGGACACTGCGACCAACCTGTCGACTGGAAAGATCGACAGTGTCGGACGCATCGGGATTCTGCCGATGCAGGGCGCGCGAGCTGTCGGGTTTGGGGAAGCAGTTGTCTCCGGCTGGCGATCGACATGGAGAATGGCGGGCACCGTCATCGACGCGCTGCACGGCCTCGCGACGCGGCGCGTTGCGGCAAGTGAGCTCGGCGGGCCGATCATGATTGCGCAGGCATCGGTTCAGGCGGCTCGCGGTGGAATGGAGCAGCTGCTCTTTCTCATCGCATTGATCAGCACCAATCTCGCGGTGTTCAATCTTCTTCCTATCCCGGTACTCGATGGTGGTCAGATCATCATCGGGCTGCTCGAGGGAATAAAGGGGAAGTCGTTCAGCATGAGGACTCGCGAGTACATCCTGAGGGCTGGAATCTTCGCGGTGCTGCTGCTCTTTGCCTTCGTCACGTACAATGATTTGAGGCGTCTTGTCGTATCCGTGGTTCAGAGGCTCTCGTAAACCTTTACCGAGGCAGCATCTGACGACCTAGACACGGAGTCACGGAGCAACGGAGTCCCCACGGAGTTTTTTTGGGGAACTACGGAACAGCTGCTACCTGCTATCTGCTACCTGACTCCAGCAACAGCTACCGGCTACCAGCTACCCGCTAACAGCAGAAAAAAAACAAAAAAGGTAGTTCTCCGTGGGGACTCCGTACCCCCGTGACTCCGTGTCCAGGTCGTCAGGTCCCGCTTCAGTAGAAGCTCAATTGTATTGAGACTGAACGCCGGATAAATTTGACAGCTATGCTTTTTCCGCAGCTGAGCGCTCGGGTAGCTGACGTAAGGGCCCGAATCGACGCTGCGGTAAAGCGTGGAGGGCACGGCCAGAACGTCACGATCGTCGCTGTCACCAAGACTCACGGTCCCGAAGCGGTCAGAGCTGCAAGCGCTCAGGGAATCAGCGATATCGGCGAAAACCGGGTGCAGGAAGCGCTCGCCAAGATGAAGGATGTGGAAGAGCCGGTTCGCTGGCACCTCATTGGGCATCTCCAGCGCAACAAGGTGAAGTCGCTCGACTCCTTCTCCCTTTTTCACGCTTTGGACAGCACGCGACTCGCCGAGGCGATCGACCGCCTGGGCAGGGAGCGTGAAATGCCGTTCGATGTCCTGGTGCAGGTGAACCCCGCGAAAGAGGAAACCAAGGGCGGATTCGACATGCATGAGATCGAAGCTGCAGCGAAAAACTTTTCTGCGATGAGCGGACTCCGCGTGCGCGGTGCAATGACGATCGCGCGTCTCAACGCTGATGAGGCGGAGCTGCGCGAGACGTTCGGCGCCGTCCGCGATACGTGCGCTCTGCTCGCGCAGGCGGGTCATCCTGCAACCGAGCTTTCGATGGGAATGTCGAACGATTTTGAGATCGCAGTCGAGGAAGGCGCCACGATGGTGCGCCTCGGCTCCGTGCTGTTCGGCGCAAGAGAGTAATGGACACGACGAAATACAGACAGCTTCCGGCTGACGCCCCCGCCGATGTCATCGAGCAGGAAGTGCTGTCGCGGTGGGAAAGCGAGCAGCTTTTCCAGCATGCGCAGGAGCTGTCAAAAGATCGCCCGACGTACGTTTTCTTTGAAGGCCCGCCGACAGCGAACGGCCGTCCGGGAATTCACCACGTCTTTGCGCGAACCATCAAGGATCTCTTTTGCCGCCACCGCGCAATGCGAGGCTTTCACGTCTCGCGGAAAGCGGGATGGGACACGCACGGGCTTCCAGTTGAAATCGAAGTCGAGAAGCAGCTTGGCATCTCCGGAAAGCAGCAGATCGAGGAGATCGGCGTCGAGAAGTTCAACAGTCTCTGTCGTGAGAGCGTCTGGAAGTATCGCGCGGACTGGGAGAAGCTGAGCGAGCGCATCGGTTACTGGCTCGACTACAGTGATCCGTATGTCACGTATCACAACGAGTACGTGGAAAGCGTGTGGTGGGCGCTCAAGACGCTGTACGACAAGGATCTTTTATATCGCGGTCACAAGATCCTTCCGTACTGCGCGCGCTGCGGTACCGCGCTGTCATCGCATGAGGTGGCGCAGGGATATCGTGATGTAAAAGATCCCAGTGTTTACATCTCGCTCAAGCTCGAAGGCACGTCTGACAGACGAATTCTGGTGTGGACGACGACGCCTTGGACTCTTGTCTCCAACGTCGCACTCGCTGTGCACGCTGACCTCGAGTACATCGAGTTACGGAGAAAAGCAGAGTCTGCAGAGGCGACAACACAGAGCGTTATCCTGGCTGCATCGCGCGTTCACGCAGTGCTCGGCGACGATTTCACAGACAGGTGGGATACTGTCGGCCGCATGCAGGGAAGCGAGCTCATCGGACTGCGATACGAGCGACCGCTGGATTGGGTCGCGTTTGGCAAGGGAGAGCACGAGGTAATCGTCGGCGAGAATTTCGTGTCTGCCGAGGATGGAACAGGCGTAGTGCATATGGCGCCGGCGTTCGGCGCTGACGACTATGCGGCCGGCCAGCGAAACGGTCTGGCATTTGTGCAGCCCGTCGATGCGCGGGGAGAATTTCCGGCAGACATGCCGATCGTTGGCGGCCTCTTCGTAAAGAAGGCCGACAAGCTCATCATCGATGAGCTCAAGAGGCGCGGCGTTCTGTGGAGGGCCGGCACTCTCGAGCACTCGTATCCTCATTGCTGGCGCTGCGACACTCCGCTGCTTTATTACGCGCGCACGTCGTGGTTTGTGCGCACGACTGCATATAAAGATGCGATGCTCGCGCGGAATGCCCGTGTCGACTGGAATCCGGAAGAGATTGGCTCGGGGCGGTTCGGCGAATGGCTCACCAACAACATCGACTGGGCCATATCGCGCGACAGGTACTGGGGCACGCCACTTCCATTATGGATCTGCGATCGCAACGTCGAACATGTCGAGGCGATCGGATCATTCGCGGAGCTCAGGGACAAAAGCGGATGCGACATCGGTGAAAGCTTCGATCCGCACAAGCCGTACATCGATGCGCACACGTGGTCGTGCAGCGTTTGCGAAGGCACGATGCGCCGCGCGCCGGAAGTGATCGACACGTGGTTCGACTCCGGATCGATGCCTTTTGCGCAGTGGCACTATCCATTCGAAAACGCCGACAAGCTGGAGCGCAATTATCCCGCAGACTTCATTGCCGAGGGCGTCGACCAGACTCGCGGATGGTTCTACTCGCTTCTTGCGATTGCGACGGGACTCGGCGATGCGCTCCCGCGCAATACGCTGAAGCATCTCGCCAATGCAGGCGAATCGGTGGACACAGCGCCGTATCGCGCTGTGGTGGTCAACGACCAGGTGCTCGACGCCGAAGGCGGGAAGATGTCGAAGAGCCGCGGCAACGTCGTCGACCCGTGGAGCGTGCTGCCGAAGTACGGCGCAGACGCTGTGCGTCTTTTCTTCGTCGCATCATCGCAGGTGTGGGTTCCACGCCGCTTCGATGAATCGGCGATACGAGATACCGCCGGCCGTTTTCTGCTCACGTTCAAGAACGTGTACAGCGGAATCTTTGCGCTGTATGCGAATTTTGGCTGGGAGCCGTCGGATCGGGATCCCGCAGTCGCGAATCGCCCGGCGATCGACAAGTGGATTCTTTCGCGGCTTGCGACGGTTGAGAAAGAAGCGGACGCAGCGCTGGAAGATTACGATGCGTTCACTGCCGCGCGTCTTGTCATGACGTTCTTTGTCGACGACGTCTCCAACTGGTACGTGCGGCTGAATCGCGCTCGTTTTTACGATGTCGATGACAACGACAATCGCGCCGCATTTGCAACGCTGCATGAAGTGCTCGCGGTAACGTGCAGGCTGCTCGCCCCGTTTGCGCCGTTCATAACGGACTGGGTCCATAAGGAGCTGACCGGTGAATCGGTCCACCTCGCTTCATATGTAAGAGAGAAGCGTCCGGAAACGGACCAATCGCTCGAGCGCGCGATGGAGCACATTCGCATGCTCTCCACGCTTGGCCGGGCGGCTCGTGAAGATGCGGGTGTAAAGGTCCGGCAGCCGCTCAGTCGAATGGTATGCGTCGTGCCTCAGATCCCCGCCCAGGGCGACGAGGCAATGGCGATACTGCCGGGCCTTGTACCGCTCCTCGCAGGTGAATTGAACGTCAAACAGGTTAGCTTCCTGTCGTCAGCTGACGACCTCGTTAAACTCGAGGCGAAGGCTAACTTCAGAAGCCTTGGAAAGAAGTTCGGAAAGGATACGCCGCTCGCGGCGCAAGCTGTTGCGGCGTTGCAGAGTGACGCGTTGATGGCGTTCGAAAGGGGGGAGCCCCTTGCCATCTCCGTTGGCAATGAATCGAGGGTGCTCGATCCGGAAGATCTGACCATCATCCGCCGGGCGTCAGGAGATTTGATCGTTAATGAGTCTCAGGGGTATTTCGCTGCAATAGATGCAACGGTTACTCCGGAACTCAGGTCGGAAGGATTGGCTCGCGAGGTCGTGAGCAGGATTCAGAGACTCAGAAAAGAGCTCGGGCTGGCGGTGAGTGACAGGATCGATCTCGCAGTAGGTGGAACGGGCGAGCTCGAAGAAGCAGTTCGCGCGCAGAGTGAGTGGATCAACGGCGAAGTGCTGGCAGTACGCCTGAGCGTAGGCGGTGATTCAGACAATTTCAACGCGGCGCACCAGGTTGACATCGACGGTCATCCGGCACGCATCGCAATACAGAGGGCAGTTTGATGGCATCGACAACCGCTGCAAAGAAGCAGAAGCCGATGAACAAGAAGAATCTCGATCATTTCGAGAAACGGCTACTCGAAGAGAGGAAGCGCGTTCTGAAGGAGCTCGGTCATTACGACGAAGCGTTCGGCTCGACGCCCCAGGGCGCTGACGGAAACCTCAGCGCATATTCGTTCCACATGGCAGATCAGGGAACCGACGCCATGGAGCGGGAGAAAGCTTTTCTCTTCGCGAGCCAGGAAGGTCGTTTCCTCTGGCATCTCGATGAAGCGCTTCGCCGTCTGTACCGCTCGCCGGAGACTTTCGGCAAGTGTCACAACTGCGGGCAGGACATCGCATATGAGCGTCTCGACGCGCTTCCGCATGCGCGTTTCTGCATTGACTGCAAGCAGCGTGAGGAAGATGCAAAGAGGCAGGGCTAACACACCGCTTTTCTGGTCAGTACTAACTGTAGTAGTACTGGCGGACGTAATAACGAAAGCGATTGCGGTTTATTCGCTGGTTCCTCAGCGCATACCGCACGAGCTGTTCGGCGATACCGTGCGATTCACGCTCGTGTACAATCCAGGTGCGGCGTTCGGGCTGCATCTGGGTGCGTACTCGCGGTGGATCTTCATGGTGTTGACGGTCGGCGCGCTTTTCATACTTGGCCGTCTTTACAGGGCGACACGTGATGGCGACCTGGTTCGCACGCTAGCGATCTCACTCGTGTGCGCCGGCGCAATCGGAAATCTCATCGATCGAATTCGGTCTGCTCAGGGCGTCGTCGATTTTATAGACGTCGGAGTTGGCGATGCGCGGTGGCCGACGTTCAACGTCGCTGACATGGCAGTGAGCATCGGCGCATTTCTCCTCGCATGCGTGTTGTGGGGCGAAGACGCAAAAGAGGCGGAGAGAAAGCAGCTGGCCGATTCACAAAGCTCGTCAGAGCCTGAGGCTGTCGGGGAGAATATTTCTCCAACCGTGCCGATCAAGGCTGCTGCCGGGGGCGATATCTGAGCGCCGGACAGAGACACGATTTTGTAATCGAGGCGGACGGCAACGTTCGCCTCGATCTGCTTGTGGCATCGCGATGCGGAGTTTCGCGCACTCAGGCGGCGACGCTCATCGCCAACGGCAACGTTCTCGTCAACGATAAGAAGGAGAAAGCGAGCTACCGCGCCGTCGAAGGCGATCACGTTGTGGTCGACGAGCCGGCGGTGACAGTTCGCGAGATAACTGCGGAGTCGATTCCGCTCACTGTGCTGTTTGAGGACGAGCATCTTCTCATTGTCGACAAGTCCGCGGGCATGGTCGTCCATCCTGCGCCTGGCAACTGGTCGGGCACGCTCGTCAACGCGCTCATGGGGCGCGGCTCGGAATTATCCGAAGGCGGTTCACCTGATCGAGCCGGAATCGTGCACCGTCTCGACAAGGAAACTTCAGGCCTCCTGCTCGTCGCGAAAACCGATCGCGCACACAGGATTCTCTCCTCGGCAATTGCGGCGCGGCGCGTCACGAGGCGCTACGCTGTGATGATCTGGGGACATCTCGATGGCGACGCTCTAACCATTGAGAAACCTCTCGCGAGAGATCCGCGAGACCGAAAGCGCATGGCAATCGTCAATACCGGCAGGCAGGCGAAGACGGACTTTGTGCGTCTAGCCCGCTTTGGACCGGGAGACCTGTTGCGTGCGCATTTGCACACGGGGCGGACCCACCAGATTCGCGTTCATCTCGCGTCGGTCGGACATCCAGTGATGGGTGACGACGTTTACGGCGGCGGAGGTGGAAGGCGGGTCATAGGGCTCGCACCGAAAAGGCATTTTCTGCACGCGGCGTGGCTCCAGTTCCTTCATCCAATAACTGGCGCGCCGATGGATATTCGCTCACCGTTGCCCGATGACTTGAAGCACTCTCTCCGCGTGATCGGAGAGGGCGAAGCCGTCGCGCAGGCAGAGGATCCTCTCGCCGCGCTCGGCTTCTATGACAAGTCTGGCTGACCCTCTCGACCTTCCAGCTGAACCCGCAGACGCGGCGCCTCCCCAGGAGATGCGTCGCGTGCTCGTGTTTTCCATCGCCGGACGCACCAGATGCGCCGACGTCGACGACGTCCGCGAAATAGTACCGATTACGCCGACTATTCGTCTTCCTGGTGCACCGCCGTTCGTGCGGGGCCTGATAAATCTTCGCGGAACGCTCGTGACTGTGATCGATGCCGCGAAATGTCTGTATGGAGTGCCTGCTGAGGGCCCCGAGGCGAGCGTGCTGCTCGTCGAGAGGCGAGGCCGGCTTGCTGGTGTGATCGTGGACGGCGTGTACGACATCCAGTCGTTACCCGCAGTCGAGGTGGAAGGGGGCGCGCGCCTGGATCTGCGCGCGATGGTCGAAACAGCTCTCGCCTGAGGAGGCACGGGTGAACAACACAGTACTGGTGTGCGATGACGCAGTGTTCATGCGCACGATGATCGGAGACATTCTCACGCAGGCAGGGCTCGAAGTTGTCGGTGAAGCCGACTCGGGGTCACAGGCCGTCGAGAAATACAAGCAGCTCAAGCCCGACCTGGTGACGATGGACATCATCATGCCGGAGATGGGCGGCATAGAAGCAGTGAAGGCAATCACGAACTTCGATCCACAGGCACGCGTGCTCATGTGCAGCGCGATGGGCCAGCAGGCGCTCGTCGCTGAAGCGATTCAGGCCGGTGCAAAGGATTTTGTCGTCAAGCCGTTCCAGCCAAGCCGCGTTCTCGAAGCGGTGCAGCGAGTGCTGGGGTAAGTGAACACAAAACGCTACGCTGAGCTTTTCCGCGCCGAAGCGCGCGAGAGACTGGGGGAGATGAATACATCTCTCCTCGCTCTCGAGCGCGGTGAAGGCGCAGATCGCGTAGCGGAGCTGTTCCGCGCAGTGCACACGGTGAAGGGAATGGCTGCAGCGATGGGATACTCTGCTGTTCGCGATCTCTCGCATGCGCTGGAAACCCTTCTCGACCTGCTGAGACGCGGCATGATGCCGATCACTCCCGCAGTGATCGAAACTCTTTTCGAATCAGTCGACACACTTGAATCGGCGATCGTTTCGGTGTCGCAGGATGCAAACGATCATATCGATGTAAGTGCCGCAGTTGCTTCACTCGAGTCGCTGACAGCGATTGCTTCGCAGGAAGTCGATGGCCTCAATCCAACCATGGAATGGCCAACGATGCGTGTGCCCGAGCTCACGCCGCCTGTGCCACGGCCTGCAGCGCCGGTTCCAGCTCCAACTCCAACTCCTGTGCCGGCGGCGTCAACGCAACCAGTATCTCAGGCGGAAAGAGCGCAGCGATTTGTCCGCGTCGATGCAACGCGCCTCGACACGCTGATGACGCTGATTGGAGAGCTTGTTATCGCCCGTGGAAGGCTGCAGGACATCGCGCGAAAGATCGCGGATCCCGCGCTCTCTGAGACCGTGCTGAACTCGTCGCGCCTGATTGGAAGTCTCCAGACAGAAATCACTACGGCGCGAATGGTTCCCGTAGGCCAGGCATTCGAGCGGTTCGAAAGAATGGTGCGCGACACTGCGCATTCACTCGGCAAGAAAGTCGTATTCGAGATTCTCGGCTCCGATATCGAAGTCGACAAGTCGGTGCTCGATGAAATCGGCGATCCGGTGATGCACCTCCTTCGCAATTCGCTCGACCACGGCGTGGAAACGCCGGCCGAGCGTCGCGTTGGCGGGAAGCCCGCGGTTGCGAAGCTCACTTTGTCCGCCGCGCGCGAGCGCTCATCGGTTGTGATTCGTGTAAGCGACGACGGACGCGGCATCGACATGAACAAGGTGCTGGAGCGGGCCCTCGCGGCAGGATTGATCGAGCCGGATCACGGACTGCTGAGCGACGCGGAAATCCTCGCGCTCATTGCGCGGCCAGGATTTTCGACGACATCGAAGGTGACGGAGATATCCGGACGCGGCGTTGGTCTCGACGTTGTCGCGACCCGCGTGCGCTCACTCGGCGGATCGGTCGAGCTTTCGACCGATGCGGGAGCGGGAACGGAGATTCGTCTAGAGCTGCCGATGACGCTTGCAATCATCCACGCCCTGCTCGCGCGCAGCGAGAACGAGCTCTATGCACTTCCAATCACGCACGTCGTCGAGACGATGGTCGTGGATCCGTCGATGGTGATTGTCGAAGACGGAAGGGAGATGCTCGAGGTGCGCGGAAAGCTCGTTCCCGCGATCCGTCTGCGCGATCGCGTTGGTCATCCTTCGGGCGCGCGAAAAGCTCATGCAGCGATTCTCGATCTGCCTGATGGAAGATTGAGCCTGCTCGTCGATGAGTTCGTAGGTCAGCAGGAAATCGTCGTCAAGACATTCGACGCCGCGAAGGGAATGCCTCAGCTCTTCAATGGCGCAACAATTCTCACAAACGGATCTCCGGCGCTGATTCTAGATGCGCAGGGTATCGCTGCCTAACAGAGGAAAATGCAGAGCATCGAGTCGTCGTCACAGGTCAACCTCTCTCCTTCGGTGAGACCGCAGCTCAGTGAAGAGCGCGTAGACGCACTGAAGGAGGTCGCCAACATCGGCGCAGGTCACGCTGCAACCGCTCTCTCACTGATGACGGGAGCGCGCATCATGATCGACGTCCCGACAATCAATGTCGCGCCGCTCGATGAGCTCATTCCCGGAATCGCGGATGAGGGCTCGCAGGTGGTGAGCGTTCTGATGGACATGCATGGCTCTCTCAAGGGTCATACGCTGCTCGCGCTTCCTCTAACAACGGGAAGAAGGCTCGCTGATCTCATGCTTCGGCGCGAACGTCGTCAGGGTGACACGCCACTCGACCTTCTCGAAGAATCAGCACTGAAAGAAGCCGGCAACATTCTTGGCGGCGCCTATATGACAGCGCTCAGCGAATTCCTCGGCATGACGCTGCTGCCTTCGCCGCCGCGCCTGACAGTCGGCACGACGCACACTGTCATGGAAGACCACAGACAGCAGGCTTCGTCGGCCGCTGCAGCATGCTGCGTAGAGACGGAATTCAATTTCGAAGAAATCGGTGAACGATTCCGGGGATTTTTTCTCCTGCTGCCCGATGCGGCCTCGTTCGACCTGATCTTCGCGGCAGTACGCGTGAAATAAATGAACGCCTCCGTCGCACCCGCTCCCTCTCGCCAGGACACGGATATTCTCCGGGCCCTCGCGCGGCGTGTCGATCCTGCTGATCCAGGCGCACAGAACAATCTGGGCGTGCTGTATTACCGGCGGGGGATGTTCGACGACGCGATCGCTGCGTTCTCTCGCGCGCTCGCGCTCGATGAGCGCATGCGTGTTGCGCGCAGAAATCTCGAGATTGCATACGGCGAGTCGGGACTTCTCGAGCGACGCGTCGCAGATCTCGAACAGCGTCTTGCCGACAATCCCGACGACATCGGCGTTCTCGTCGAATCGGGAATAGCCGAGAAGACTGCGGGACATCTCGACGAGGCAGAAACGAAATTCCGTCGCGCCCTGAGACACGATCCCGATTCGTCGGTTCTCCATTTTTTCCTCGCCGAGATTTTCTATAATCGCGGGCTTGGAGAAGAGGCGCTGCGGTTTCTGCGAAGATCGATCGACCTCAATCCCGCGAATCCCGATGCACACTTTCTCGCGGGATTCATACTTGGTGATCTGGGTCGTGTCGACGAGGCACGCGAAGCGAATCGTCGTGCAGTCGCTCTGAACCCGTCGCTAACCCGCGCGCAGGCGAACCTCTCGCTCGAGAGCAGGCAGTCGTCGAGCGAAGCGGTTGCCGGAGCCTCGAGCGAAGGCAGCAACATGGTTCGCTCGAGCAGCGCGCATCTTACGCTCGCTCTCGCCCTGCGGCTCAAGGGCTACCACGCTGAGGCGCTGCGTGAATGCAAAGCAGCACTCGATGCCGGCGAAGATCCGGCAACGGCGCTCGAAGCAATCGCTAGCCTGCATCTTCTCCTGGGACAACCGCACCAGGCGCTCGAGGCATATGATCGCTGCCTGACTGTCAATTCAGACAACCCGAGAATCTGGAATCAGC
>DATEDH010000324.1:0-19797 GCA_035281765.1 Gemmatimonadaceae bacterium | reverse complement strand
ATGGACACTGAATGGTGACGCCCTCCTGCTTGCCCCCGCAGTGACTCGTGGCGACAGCGAAGTATCGTATGGCAAGCCATCGGTGCTGAAGATGAGGCTGGCCGACGACGTGCTCGTGATCTCGGACTCCGCACAATCGATCTCGCTCAAGCGCGTATCCGTTCCCATCAACGAGTCAGCAATTCTTGGCCGGTGGGAAGGACAGTCTGACTTGAACGAAGGTGTCACTCAGGACTTCCTGTCCGATGGACGGCTCATAATCACAGTCACGCTTTCACGGGAAGCGGGCCGGTTCTCCCTGGATGGCAGGAGCATCACTTTCGAAGAGCAGATCCCCACTCCACAAAAGAAAAAATCCCGATACAAGATCGAAGAGGGAAAACTGGTGCTTTTTCTGAGGCCGGACGTGCCGGGGATGGAAATGACGCGCGTCGCTGCGATGTCGCAGCGCTAGGCCGCGGTAAGAACCCGCGGACCGTTTTCCGTAATCGCGACTGTGTGCTCGAAGTGAGCTGAGCGCTTTCCATCGATGGTCACGACAGTCCACTTGTCCGGCATTGTGCGAATTCCGGGCTTGCCGACGTTGACCATTGGCTCGATTGCTATCGTCAAGCCGGGAACGAGACGAATGCCTCGATTCGGTTTCCCATAGTTGGGAACCTGCGGCTCTTCATGGAATCCAGTGCCGATGCCATGTCCAACCAGATCGCGCACAACACTGAAACCAGCTGCTTCTACAACGGCTTGAACAGCCGCACCGATGTCGCCGAGGTGATTCCCTGCTTTCGCGACTGCGACCCCCGCACTGAGAGCCTCGCGCGTGACACTGAGCAGTCGCTGCGACTCATCATCGACCTTTCCGACAGCGACCGTCGTCGCCGAGTCGGTGTGATACCCTTCGTAAAAAACGCCGACGTCGATCGAGACAACGTCTCCCTCGTTCAGGACGCGCTTCCTTGATGGAATACCGTGAACGATCTCGTTGTTGATCGACGAGCAGATGCTCGCGGGAAAATTGTACAGACCCTTGAACGAAGGCGTTGCGCCAGGATGCGAGCGGATGAACTCC
Organism: Gemmatimonadaceae bacterium; assembly: GCA_035281765.1. Lineage (GTDB taxonomy): Bacteria > Gemmatimonadota > Gemmatimonadetes > Gemmatimonadales > Gemmatimonadaceae > UBA4720. The sequence goes on along the minus strand of DATEDH010000324.1, from coordinate 18,728 downwards.
TCCGCGATAGCGTCGAGATCAGCCGTCGTCATACCCGGCTTGACCGTGCGCTCCATCAACCTCACAGTGTCCGCGAGAATTTTTCCTCCCCGCGCCATGATCTCGATTTCGCGCTGCGACTTGAGCTGAATCAACCTTCGAGTCCCTTCATCGCGCGGTCGGTGATCTCGTCGAGGTCACCCGTCGCGTCGATTTCGACGAGGTCCATCTTGTTGTCCTTCACCCACGCAATCACCGGCTCGGTCTGCTCGCGATAAACCTTCAGCCGATTGCGAATCGATTCCGGCTCATCGTCCTTGCGGCGAACGAGAGTGCCGCCGCACTTGCTGCACTTCGTCCCGGGCTCGAGACCCTTGTACGGAGTCTGACACGAGTCGCAAACAGTGCGTCCGCCAAGTCGCTGCACCAGCTCGTCATCGGGAACATCGAACAAAAGATACTTGTCGACTTTGCGCCCCAGCTCGGCAAGCATGATGGAAAGCCCATCGGCTTGCGGAACCGTGCGTACGACACCATCGAGGATCGCGCCTTTTTTAGTTGACGGCGACGAGAATACTTCCTTCATGATTCCGAGAATCACGGAATCCGGAACGAGATCGCCGCGATCCATGTACGCCTTGGCAGCGAGGCCCTGCTCGGTGCCTTCCTTGACAGCGGCGCGCAGGACGTCGCCAGTCGCGATCTTCGGGACGCCGAGTCGCTCAGCGATTCTCTCGCCCTGTGTTCCCTTGCCTGCTCCCGGAGGTCCAAGAAGTACGACGATCATGAATAAATTCTGTGCAGGAATTGAGAGTTCGTATAAAGCTTTAAAAGAAAATACGCGTCCCCTGGAGTCCAGCGTCCGTCACCCGTGACACAACTTGTCGGGCGGCGGGCGTCGGGAGTCGGGCGACGCGTTTTTTCTACACTTCAGTTCCGGTCAAGCGCTCCCTAGAAACCACCCATCGCCTGACGACCGCGATAACGCACTCGTCCCTTCTTCATGAAGCCGTCGTACTTTCTGAGCAGCAGGTGATTCTGAATCTGCGCCAGAGTGTCGAGCGCTACACCGACAACGATGAGAAGCGACGTTCCGCCGAAGCGGAATGGCACGTTGATCATGTCAGCGATGAACACGGGAAGAAGCGCAATGAACGTGAGGAAGATTGCGCCGGGAAGCGTGATGCGCGTCACGACGTAATCGATGTACTCGGCAGTCTTGGAACCGGGCTTCACGCCGGGAATGAATCCGCCCTGCTTCTTCAGGTTTTCCGAGAGGTCGATCGGATTGAAGATGATCGACGTGTAGAAGTACGTGAAGAAAATGATAAGCGCCGCCGAGAATACGTAATAGAGCCACGTGCCGGGCTGCATATACTCGGCGATTGCCTGGCCGCGACCGGTGAACTGCGCGAATGCTCCGGGGACGACGATCACCGATTGTGCGAAGATGATCGGCATAACGCCTGATGCGTTGACGCGAAGCGGGATGAAGTTCTTCGCTGCCTCACGCATGCGACCGCGAGCCATAGTGCGCTGCGGGATCTGGATCATCACTCGCCGCGCCGCCATTGTAACCGCGACTGTTCCGGCGACGACTGCGACCATCAGGATTCCAAGCACGAGCAGCGAGAAGAGACCAACCGCCTGCGTCTGCACGAAGCGGAAGGTTCCGAAGATGCCGGGCCAGAATCTCTCGATGATCGAGAAGAAGATGATGAGCGAAGCACCGTTGCCGAGTCCGCGCTCTGTGATCTGCTCGCCGAGCCACATGACGAAGATCGCGCCCGCCGTAAGGAAGAGCACCGTCTGCACGATGAATCCAAAGCCGGGACGGATGACCGCGTTCTGCAGCGATGACGTGAAGAGCGCAAAGCCGTAGCCCTGCACCGCAGCGAGAATAACAGTGAAGTATCGAGTCCACTGCGTGACTTTCTTTCTGCCCTCTTCGTCCTTCTGCATTTTCTCGACGGTCGGCACGACTGCGCCGGCGATCTGCATGAAGATCGACGCCGAGATGTAGGGCATGATGCCGAGCGCAAACACAGTTGCGCGCGAAAGTCCGCCGCCTACAAAGAGATCGTAAAGGCCGAGGATTCCACCGCCGCCCTGATTCGCGAAGAAATCAGTGAGCGCAACAACGTCCACACCGGGCACAGTGATGTGTGCGCCGGTGCGGTATAAAACCAGGCAGATGAAAGTGAATACAATCTTCTGCCACAGCTCGGGGGTCCGGTAGATATTCTGGACCGCCGCTGCCGGGTTGTTTTGAGCCATTTACTCCTCTACGCGGCCTCCGGCCGCTTCGATCTTTTCGCGTGCGCCAGCGCTCATCCTGATACCACGAACGGTGACAGCGCGCTTGAGATCGCCATTGGCAAGCACCTTTGCGGGACCTTTCCGTGCATTGATGAGACCCGCTGCGACGAGAGTTTCTCTCGTAACCTCGGTGCCGTCAGGAATGCGCCCCTCGAGATCGCTCAGACGAACGACCTGATGCTCAACCCGAAAGATATTCGTGAAGCCGCGCTTTGGCAGGCGTCGCGTGAGCGGCATCTGTCCGCCTTCGAAATGCGGCTTGCCGCCGCCCGGACCGTGGTGGCCCGCGCGTGCCTTGATTCCCTTGTGTCCCTTGCCTGACGTCTTTCCGGTTCCCGATCCGGGACCACGGCCAAGACGCTTGCGATTGCGATGCGATCCCGGTGCGGGCACAAGATTGTGAAGACCGAGCTTTACGGTCTCCGTCGTCTCTGCCACTTCTGCGGGCTCTGCTTTCTTTCTCGTAGCCACTGATCTATTCCTCGACCGGCGTCACTTCAACAAGATGACGAACGCGCTTGATCTGGCCACGAAGCGCGGGCGAATCCTGATGAACGACTTCCGACTGATGCTTGCGAAGTCCAAGTGCCTCGAGCGTCTGGCGCATGCGCCACGAGTGCCCGATGCCCGATCTAACCTGCTTGATGCGAACACGGCCTGTCGTCAGCTCCGACTTCGGAGTCGACCGCGGTCCCTTCGTGTTCCACCATACGTGTGTTCTAGCCAAGTTGTGCCTCCCTTACTTTCGCTCTCGAGCGATACCCGAGCGATGACGGCTCGACACCGCGCTCGCGCGCAATCTCTTCCACCGTCGTGAGCTGCTTGAGTCCGTCGAGTGCTGCGAGCACCATGTTGTGCGGATTCGTGGAACCAAGTGACTTGGTCAGAATGTCCTGAATGCCTGCGCATTCCATGATCGCGCGCACTGCACCGCCGGCGATCACACCGGCACCAGGTGCAGCCGGCTTCATGAGAACGCGACCTGCGCCATGCTCGCCAACGACTTCGTGCGGAATCGTACCGCCCGTCATCGGGACCTTCTGCATGTTGCGGCGCGCTCCATCGACTGCCTTGCGGACAGCTTCTGAAACCTCGTTCGCTTTTCCAGTTGCGAATCCAACTTTGCCCTGGCCATCGCCGACTGCGACAAGTGCGTTGAATGAGAAGCGGCGTCCGCCCTTCACGACTTTCGCGACGCGGTTGATTGCGATCACGTTCTCGACGAGCTCGCTGCCGCCCTCGGAGCGGTTCTCACCGCGTCCGCCTTCGCGACCGCCCTTGCCGTCACGTGAGCGGCCACCCTGACCGCCATCGCGACCACCGCCGCCCTGTCCGCCGCGACCACCGCCGCCGCCGCCGGGACCACCACGGCCACGCCCGCCACCTGCGCCGCGCGGACCGCCTCGTCCACCGCCACCGCCGGAGCGTGCACTGCGACCGGGGCGCTCAGTGCGCTCGACGCCGCCTTCCTGACTTTCGTTTTCTGCCATTTAGAACTCCAACCCGCCTTCGCGGGCTCCGTCGGCCACTGCTTTCACGCGGCCGTGATATTTATAGCCGCCGCGGTCGAATACGACGCGCGTGATGCCGGCTTCCTTCGCCTTCTGCGCGATTCGCTTTCCAACCTCTGCGGACTTCTCGGTCTTCTTTCCCTCTGCGCCCGCATCTGTCACGGTCATCAGAGTGCGCTGCGCGTTGTCATCGACAAGCTGCGCATAGATGTGCTTGAGCGAGCGGTAAATCACGAGACGAGGTCTCTCGCTCGTTCCATTCACCTTCTTGCGAACGCGAAAGTGACGGCGAGTGCGCAATCCATCGCGCGACTTCGTGAATGCTGTCTTTCCCATTACTTGCCTCCCGCCTTTCCAGCCTTGCGGCGGATCTGCTCACCCGAGTACTTGATGCCCTTGCCTTTATACGGCTCGGGCGGACGCAGGCTGCGCAGCTCTGCTGCAACCTGTCCAACGACTTCCTTGTTCGCGCCTTCGATGACGATCTGCGTCGGCGCCGGCGCTGACAGCTTGATGCCCTGCGGCGCGCGGTATTCGACGGGGTGCGAGAATCCAAGAGCGAGCTGCAGTCCGTAGGGACGCGCCTCTGCCTTGTATCCAACACCGACGATGTCGAGCGATTTCGAGAATCCCTTCGTAACGCCCTCGACCATGTTGGCGAGGAGCGTACGCGAGAGTCCATGAAGCGCCTTGTGCTTAGGATCATCGCTCGGCCGGTTCACCGTAACAGTTCCGGATTCCTGCGAGATGATCATATCGGCCGGGAAAACTCTGGTGAGCTCGCCTTTCGGGCCTTTCACCGTGACGCGGCTTCCATCGAGAGTGATGTTCACTCCTGAAGGGACCGTGATCGGGTTTTTTCCAATACGTGACATTAGATAATTCCTCTTACCACACGAGGGCGAGAATCTCGCCGCCCGTGCGCGCCTGCCGCGCCTGGCGGTCCGACATGATTCCCTGCGACGTGCTGAGGATCGCCATTCCGAGTCCGTTGCGGACACGCGGGATCTCCTGCACACCGACGTACTTGCGAAGACCGGGCGTCGAGACGCGACGCATCTCGCGAATGACCGGCTGTCCGCCCTGCGCGTACTTGAGTACGACGCGAAGCGTCTTGCGGCCATTCTCTTCCTCGAGAGTTCTAAAATCCTGAATGAAGTTGTTGTCCTTCAGGATGCGGGCAATCTCGGTCTTCATCTTCGAGCCCGGCATGTCGACACGGCGGTGCTTCGCTCCGCATGCATTGCGGATGCGAGTCAGCATGTCGGCAATCGGATCAGTCATGCTCATGCGTTAATTCGTCCTTGTCCTGTAGTATCCCTGTCGGGACTTACAGAAGTGAATGGTTACCAGGAAGCCTTGCGAACGCCGGGAATCAGTCCCGACAACGCAAGCTCACGGAAGCAAATCCGGCAGACGCCGAACTTTCTGAGGAATGCACGCGAACGGCCGCAGCGCTGACAGCGATTGTGCTGACGCACTTCGAACTTCGGCTTCCGCTTGCTCTTCTCGATCATGGCCTTACGCGCCATCTACTGTTCTCTCTTCTGAAGAAAAGTTGTTACTGCTGTGACGACGACTGCACGATGATCGGCTTGTCATCGCCGCGGAACGGCATGCCGAGCTCGCGCAGCAGCGCAAGCGCCATGTCGTCGCGGTTCGTCGTCGTGACGAACGTGATGTCCATCCCGTGGATCTGCTCGACCATGTCGTAGTTGATCTCGGGGAAAATCATCTGCTCCTTGACGCCGAGGCTGTAATTGCCGCGTCCATCGAACGAGCGGGTGTTCACGCCGCGGAAATCACGAATTCGCGGAATCGCGATCGTGATGAAGCGGTCGAGAAATTCCCACATCCGCGCGCCGCGCAGCGTCACCGCTGCACCGATCTCCTGTCCTTCGCGCAGACCGAAGTTAGCGATCGACTTCTTCGCCTTGCGGCGCACCGGACGCTGTCCGGTGATGATCGCGAGCTCCTCGACGACAGTATCGAGAACTTTCGGGTTCTTGATCGCTTCGCCTACGCCGCAGTTCACGACGATCTTCTCGACGGTCGGGATCTCGTGCACGTTCTCGAGGCCGAACTGCTCCTTGAGCCGCGCGCGAACGGTCTTCTCATAGTAGCCCTTGAGGCGGGGCGCAGGGATCGGGAGCTCAGCGCCCGCATGCGGACCCTGCTTGAACTCGGCTCCCTTCTTGTCTCCGCCTTTGCCCTTGCCACTTTTCTGCTGCGGCTGTCCGCCGCCCTTTGCGGGCTTTTTCTCAGTCGTTGCCATTTATGTATGTCCTCGCTCAGCGCGTGCGGGGAATAGGTTCCCCCGAGCGCACGCCGACGCGTTCTTTCGTTCCATCATCGTCCACGCGCACCTTCGTGCGAGTGGGCTCACCTGTCTTCGAATCGACGAGCATCACGTTCGACGAATGAACCGGAGCAGGCTGCTCGATGATCCCGCTCTGCTCTTCAGCATTGCGCGCCTTGCGATGCTTCTTCACGATGTTGATTCCCTCGACCAGCACGCGGCCGGTCTTTGGGAATACGCGAAGAACCTTTCCTTCCTTACCCTTGTCGTCACCGCGCATCACTCTCACAGTGTCGCCCTTCGTCACGTGCAGCTTTACGCGCTCGGCGTTGATGACGTGACGCGAGCGTGATCTCTGCTTCGCGGTCTTTCTGTGTTTCAGAACTCGCATTTCTACAAAACCTCAGGGGCGAGCGAGACGATCTTCATGTATTTCTTCTCACGAAGCTCGCGCGCGACCGGTCCGAAGATACGGGTTGCGCGAGGCTCACCTGCCTCGTTGATGATGACGATGGCGTTCTCGTCGAAGCGGATGTACGAGCCATCCTTGCGACGAGTCTCTTTCGCAGTGCGAACTACCACGCCGCGCGCCACTTCTGATTTTTTAACGGTGCCATTCGGCAGCGCGTTCTTGACGGCCACGATCACGACGTCTCCCAAGCCCGCGTAACGCCGGCGGGTTCCGCCGAGCACGCGGATCACGAGCGCTGTCTTTGCGCCCGAGTTGTCCGCGACCTTGACCACCGATTCCTGTTGAATCATCGGAAAATTCCCTGGTTGCTATCGGTCAGTGACTTATCGGGCCCGCTCGACGATCTCGACAACGCGCCACCGCTTGTCCTTCGACATCGGGCGCGTCTCCATGATCCGCACGGTATCTCCAGTCTTCGCCTCGTTGCGCTCGTCATGTGCTTTGAACCGCTTGGTGTGGCGGACCATCTTGCCGTACACCGGGTGCTGCACGCGACGTTCGATCGAAACGACGACGGTCTTCTCCATCTTGTCGCTCACGACGAGACCCACGCGCGTCTTTCTCGATGCGCGGGCTGTGCTGTTCTCTGTTACCTCTGGTGTCATCTCTGTTATCTCGTCTTATTCGACTTTGTCTGGCGTCCGCGGCGCGATGCTGCGCCACTCGCCTTTTTCTTCGGGGCCGCGCTCTCTTCCTTCGCGAACTCGATCCCGATGATCTTTTCCTTCAGCACGGTCTTGAGCCGCGCCACGTCCTTGCGAATCACGCGAAGCCGGAGCGGATCCTCGAGAGTCTCCGTTCCCGCGCGGAACTTGAGGCGGAATCTCTCCTCCTCGAGCTCGGCGATGCGCGAGTTGATCTCGGCTTCGTTCAGTTCGCGAATGTCCTTGCTACTCAGCATCAGTGTGCGCCTCCTCACGGGCGACGAATCTCGACTTCACGCCGAGCTTGGCGCCGGCAAGTGCCATTGCCTTCTTTGCGATTTCAGGAGTGACGCCCTCGAGCTCGAACATCACCCGTCCTGGCTTCACAACTGCGACCCATCCTTCAGGTGAGCCCTTTCCCTTACCCATGCGGGTTTCGGCGGGCTTCTTCGTGATCGGCTTGTCGGGGAAGATGCGAATCCAGACTTTTCCACCGCGCTTGATGTGTCGCGTAAGAGCAACACGCGCAGCTTCGATCTGGCGGTTCGAAACCCAGCCAGGCTCGAGTGCCTGCAGACCATACGCGCCGAACGCGACGGTCGAGCCGCGGGATGACAATCCCTTCGTGCGGCCCTTGAACATCTTCCGGAACTTTACTCTCTTCGGACTCAGCATCGCTTACACTCCCGTCGAGTAAGTCTTGCCGCGGCGATCCTCGACGATCTCGCCCTTGAAGAGCCAGACCTTTACGCCGATGGTGCCGAACGTGGTTTTCGCGGTGCTCGTTGCGTAATCGATGTCAGCGCGGAGCGTGTGAAGAGGAACACGACCTTCGTGATATCCCTCGACGCGCGCGATTTCAGCACCGCCGAGGCGGCCGCCGCACTTGATCTTGATTCCGCCTGCACCCATGCGCATTGCGCTCTGCACCGCGCGCTTCATTGCGCGACGGAACGAGATACGCTGCGCGAGCTGGTTCGCGATGTTGTCAGCAATGAGCTGAGCATCGAGCTCGGGACGCTTGATCTCCTCGACGTTGATCCCGACTTCCTTGCCGGAGATCTGCGCGAGCTCGTCACGGAGCTGATCGACTTCGGTGCCCTTCTTTCCGATGACGACGCCGGGACGTCCGGTGTGAATCGTCACGACAACCTTGCCGGGCTTCCGCTCGATGCGGATGTCGGCAATGGCCGCGTGTCCGAGCCGCTGCTTCAGATAGTTGCGAAGCAGCTCGTCCTCACGGAGGAGAGCCGGGAAATCCCGGTTGGCGTACCATGTCGATCTCCACGTCTTGGAGATTCCAAGGCGGAAGCCGATCGGATGTGTCTTCTGTCCCATTACTTCCCTTCCCTCGCGCCGACCACGATCTCGACGTGGCTCGTGCGCTTATGAATTGGAGTTGCACGTCCCTGCGCTGCAGGCATGAACCGCTTGATCTTCGGTCCTTCGTTGACGATCGCCTTCTTCACATACAGCTCGTCGACATCGATCGCTTCGTTGTTCTGACGCGCTGCATGCTCTGCATTCGCGACAGCCGAGCTCAATGTCTTTGCGATCTGAACCGCAGCGTGCTTCTTCGAGAACTTGAGGAGGCCAAGTGCCTCGTTCACGTTCTTGCCGCGGATCTGATCGATCACGAGACGCATCTTGTACGGCGACTGACGCGTGCCGCGCTGAATTGCGCTCGCATCAGCAACCGGCGTCGCGCTCACGCTTGCCCGTCGCGGTGCGGTTTTACGCGCAGCAGTCTTGCGAGCCGAAACGGTGGTCGTGGTCTTCTCTGCGGTCTCTGTCTGCTCTGCGGCCTCTTTCTTCGCCGCTGTCTTCTTTCGAATAGCCATGGTTACTTCTTCCCTGCCGGTGCCGCGGGAACGCCCGCTGCTTTCTTGTCGACTGCCTTCGCACCGGTGTGACCGCGGAACAGACGCGTCGGCGCAAACTCGCCGAGCTTGTGTCCGACCATGTTCTCAGTCACGTAAACCGGGATGAACTTGTTGCCGTTGTGCACCGCGAAGGTGTGTCCGACGAAATCGGGAACGATGGTGCTCGAGCGCGCCCAGGTCTTGATGACCTTCTTCGCGTTCGCTGCATTCATCGCATCCACTTTTTTCATCAGGGCGTCCTGAATGAACGGGCCCTTCTTTATGCTTCTCGCCATTTACGATTTCCCGTTGGTTACTGCGTGGCTTTGCCGCGCTTCCTGCCGCGGACAATGAGACGCTGTGAAGGCTTCTTCTTGTTGCGAGTCTTCACGCCTTCCTTCTTGCCCCACGGGCTGACGACGTTGCGTCCGCCGCGAGTACGACCACCGTGCGGGTGATCGACCGGGTTCATGACTTCGCCACGAACCTTGGGACGCTTGCCGAGCCAGCGGCTCTTTCCTGCCTTTCCATGTGACATGAGCTCGTGCTCTGCATTGCCCACGACGCCGATCGTCGCGAGGCAGGTGCCGTGCACCATTCTCATTTCAGTCGAGCGCATGCGAAGGGTGACGTACTCGCCTTCCTTCGCGACGATGTTCACCGATGTTCCTGCGGAGCGCGCAATCTGTCCGCCCTTGCCCGGCTTGAGCTCGACGTTGTGCACGTCGGTACCAAGCGGGATCTCACGAAGGGGAAGCGCATTGCCGAGACGCGTGTCGACACCGGGGCCGCTCACGATCTTGTCGCCAACCGAAAGTCCTTTCGGGTGGAGGATATAGCGCTTCTCACCGTCCTCGTACTCGACAAGAGCGATGCGTGCCGAGCGATTCGGATCGTACTCGATGTGCTGCACGGTCGCCGGCATTCCGTGCTTGTTGCGCTTGAAATCGATGATGCGGTACTGACGCTTGTGACCGCCACCGATGCGGCGCATTGCGATGTGACCGTGATTGTCGCGTCCGCCCGACTTCTTGAGAGGCTCGACGAGCGACTTCTCAGGAGTCGTGCGCGTGATTTCCGCGAAATCAGAGACCGAGCGGAAACGCGAGCTCTTGGTCACCGGCTTGAACTGACGAACACCCATGACCGTTAACCCTCGAAGATGTCGATTGTATCACCATCGCGAAGCTTCACGATGGCTTTCTTCCAATGCGGACGACGACCGACCTGCTGTCCAACCCGGCGCTGCTTTCCGCGCTGATTGGAAGTCCAGACGCCCGTAACCTTTACGCCGAACAATTTCTCGACGGCGTTGCGGATGGACGTCTTGGTCGCATCGCTCGCGACGCGGAACGTGTATTCGCCGCGCTCTTGATACGCCGCCGAGCTCTGCTCGGTGACGATCGGGCGGACGATTGTGCGATGAAGTGAGCTCATTGATTACTTCCCTTTCTTCTTTGCAGCCGGCTTCTTCGCGGCGGTTTTCCTTGCAGCAGGCTTTTTCGCTGCGGCTTTCTTCGCAGTGGTCTTCTTCGCAGCGGCCTTTCGCGCAGGCTTTTTCTCTGCGTCCTCTGGCTGTTTCTCTGTGATCTCTCCAGCGCCGAAGGCGCCAGCCTCTACAAGAACGACATCGGACCACAGGATGTGATACGTCGACGCATCCGAGTACGGGATGACGTGAGTCGACGGATGATTCCGTCCGCTCAGGAAGACATTCTTCTTAACGCCGTCGGTGAGAATGAGAACTTTCTTTCCATTCACGCCGAGCGTGTTGAGAAGCGCGACGAGCTCCGAGGTTTTCGGTGCGTCGAACGAGAACGAATCGATCACGAAGAGCATGTTCTCTCTCGCGCGCGCGTTGAGAGCACTCTTCTTTGCGAGAGCGCGAACCTTTCTCGGGACGTACTGCGCATAGCTGCGCGGTGTCGGTCCGAACACGGTTCCGCCGCCGACCCAGTTCGGAGCGCGGGTCGAGCCCTGACGAGCGCGGCCGGTTCCCTTCTGCTTCCAGGGCTTCTGGTTTCCGCCGACGACAAAACCGCGAGTCTTGGTCGCTGCATTTCCCTGCCGCTGATTCGCCAGGTACGCCTTAACGGCCTGGTGCATCACCGGCATGTTGATCGTGCCATCGAAAACGTCCGACGGGAGAGCGACGTTGCCGCCCTTCTTTCCCTTCGAGTCGTACGAGGCTGCGTTGATGGTTGCGTTATCTGCCATTGATTAAGCCTGCTTCTTCACGAGGACGATGCCGTTCGTAGGACCGGCGACCGAACCGCGGATATAGATCAGGTTGCGCTCAGCATCGATCTTCTCGACGCGAAGGTGAGTCTGCGTATGACGATGGTCGCCGTAGTGTCCGGGCATCTTCTTGCCCTTGATGACGCGCGACGGATCGGTGCCGGGTCCGATGGAGCCGGGACGGCGGTGCTTGGTATTACCGTGAGTGTTGGGTCCGCCGCCGAAGCCATGGCGCTTTACGACGCCCTGGAATCCGCGACCCTTCGATGTGCCGGTGACCTTGACCTGGTCGCCCGGGGCGAAGACTTCGACTGTGACCTTGTCGCCGAGGTTGTAGCTCGGGACTTCGGCCGACTTGGGACCGTCATCGAGGCGGAAGCTGCGGAGGACTTTGGGCGGGTTGGAAAGTCCCGCCTTCGCAGCGTGTCCAACCGCTGCCTTGGTCGCGCGACGACCGCGAGGAGTGCGCTCACCCTTCTTGTTCTCACGCGCAGTACGCTGCTCGCCGTAGCCCAGCTGGACTGATGCGAAGCCGGCGGCCTCGGCGGAGACGATTCCGGTGACTGCGTTGGGAGTTGCTTCAACGACCGTGCAGGGGATCTGCTGTCCCTGCTCGTTGAAGATCTGGGTCATGCCCAGCTTTTTTCCAATGATTCCGATCATGTTTTTCTACTCGACCTTGATCTCGACGTCGACACCAGCGGGGAGGTCCAGCTTGGTGAGCGCGTCGACGGTTGCGGCGCGGGAGTCGAGGATGTCGATCAGGCGCTTGTGGGTCTTGAGCTCGAACTGCTCGCGCGACTTCTTGTCGACGTGCGGTGAGCGGAGGACGGTCCAGCGCTTGGTCTTAGTCGGGAGCGGGATAGGACCCGATACCTGTGCACCCGTCTTCTCCGCCGTGCGGACGATGTCCGCCGACGCCTGGTCGATCACTGCGTGATCGAAGGCTTTGAGACGAATGCGAATTCTACCGGCCATGTTGGTTTAACCTCAGGGAATGCTTCACTGCGATTGTTGATTATTCTCGAGTCACATCAACAAAAAGGCGGGTGGACCGGGTCGCCCCAGTAGAGGGGCCGGTATCCATCCGCTTCCGCCGGGTGCAGCCGCTACTGTAAGCCGGTGGGGACCCAAGGCGCGCCGGCATATGAAACGAGCGTCCGGCGTTGAGTTGTGAACAGCCTCTAATTATCACCCTGTCAAACGCTTATGTCAACTCAGCGGAAAGGTGTATTTGACGCACAGGTAATCCTCACTTGGAATTACGGCTAAGGTTGCAGCCGAAACGAATGTGCTTGCCGTCGTCTGTGCGGCGGCTCACCTGCTCGGCGTGGGTAAGGCGGCGATTCTCGCTCGCCTGAATCAGCTTCACCATGCGGTCGGCGTCTGACAGGTTGCGGTTGTTGTACTTGAACTCGGCTTCGCTGACGTAGCGGTGTAGGTGCTTCCGGCTCACAGCATGGTGCGTCCCTTTGATCTGACGCTTCATGCCAGCCCAGAAACCTTCAATGCGGTTCGTCGTGATCTGCTCGCCGTCCGCCGTGTATCGCACATACTGACCAAGTGCGTGCTTCACGCGCTGGTGACTCGCGTACTCGCGACCGACGACCTTATACAATTTCGATTCGTCGGTCATGAGGTGCGCCGAGGTGTCCACCATGTCGCGCAATTCCGTTGCGAGGTGAGCGGCGTTCATGCGCGAGTGCTGAACGACTTTCGCCTTCACTCGGCCATCGCGCTCGACTCCACCGACAACCGCAGTCTTGCGGTCCTGAAAGTCTGTCGCTTTTCCCTTGTAGCGCGAATGAACGCCGCGCTGTCTCGGATAGCGGGGCTGTCCACCGATATACGTCTCGTCAAACTCGACAACGCCCGACAACTTCGATTCCTGTTCATTCGCTGGTGCCATTGCCCAACGAATGCGGTGCATCAAAAACAAAGCGCTCTTATAGGTGAGTCCGGTTTCGCCCTGAATCTGTAGCGCGGAAATTCCTTTTTTCGAAGACGCGGCACGATAGAACGCGAGGCACCAGTGGTGCGCCTTGATCGGCGAATCTTCCATGATCGTGCCGACCTTGAACGTGAACTGCTCTTTGCACGCGCCACAGCGCCAGAGAAAGCGAGCATTGCGGCTTCCGTCTTTCGCTTTCATGCGGCGCGACTCACCAACGCAACCACACTTCGGACAGGTCGCGTCAGCGTCGGCATTCCAGCCGCGCTGCTGTTCAAGGAACTCAACGCCAGCCGCCTCATTAGAGCAGGCTGCTGGAATCTTTGAGTCGAGTGGCGAGGACTTTCTTGTGACTGTCGGCATGGTAATATGATACTACACGCACAGTTGTGCGTCAAGTATCATTTTGTCTTTCGTTTCTTTTTGGGAACCGCAGGAGGCTTGCCCTTTTTCAGTGCGTGAGCAACTGCATCCTTCCAGTTGCCCTCGATCTTGAGGATTTCAGGCTTCCGGCCAGTCGGCTTGTGTTTCTTCGGCATTATCCGCCTCGGTGGTGGACTCAGGGTTTCCAGTCAAAATGGGCATCATCGTCCCAAGGTTCACCTTGAGCATCGTGACCAGGTAATTGAATTGCGACTTGGTTAATGATTCGGGCATACGCAGAATAGCCCGGATGCCTCCGCCCAACGGAATGGTTACGTCAAGCGGCGCCATTTGAACCGTATCGGCGGTTTGAACTTGCGGCATAGACCCCCCTTGGGGCTTGTTAGTCGGTGGAGCCGAGGGGGGCGGAGTAACCGTATGTGGCCTCCGTTCCTGCTCCCCGGCTGTTTCTTCTGAGACAGGAAGCAAGCTATCTGATTGAGCGAGCTTTGCGAAGGTGACTGTGGCTTTAAAGTCCTTGATAAAGGGCCGAACAGAATCCGGGTTGAACTTAAATTTGCGGATCAGTTCAAACTCCATATTGGGATCGGAAGGAAGGTTCCCGTTCCAGTATTTCCATAGCGTCCGGTAGATAGCCGGATTAAGCGCAGCGGTGCGTAAAGCATCTTCGCGCTCAGTCGGATCTTCTCGTCTATCGAGAAGAATGTTTCGTGCGAGAGGCGTCAACCGCAGACGTCTCTCATGGCCTGAACCATCCTCCTCGAACAGCCCATAGTGCTTGAGCGCAGCAATGAGTCTCATTCCGGAACTGCTTTTAGGGCCATAGCCAAAGTGCCGCTTTGCCACATCCGCTGGTGCGTAGTTAAAGCTTTCGTACTTGTAAAAGTCGCCTGCTCGCTCAACGGCTTCTTCCAAGCTTACGCCCGGATGCTCCGGGCTTCGTTGCTTCGGCGGTTCCGGCTTCTTTCCTTGATCTGCCATGCTTTCCTCCCTCATTGAACGTTCTATCTCACCAACCGAGATAAAAGGATAGTGATAGCGGGGTAAAATCGCTAGACCTTTATCTCGTTGGTCGCGAGATAAGCGAGAACGAGGGTTGACAGCGGGACGTTTGGAGCGTAAATAGGGGCTACGCAGAACGGCTGATGCCGTTTTTAGGCACCAGCCGTTCTGTTGAATGCTCCGGGCTACGTGAGGGGTCACAGGGTGGGCCTTGGAATCCGCCCCTTCCGGGTTCAACTCCCGGAGTAGTCCACCAACGGTTGTCTGAAACAAGGAGGCGACTATGCCGCCATAGGTATGACGACGCAGGGCCGTTGAACGCGAGAGGTTGAGCGTTGCCGCGCTCCCTCTCGTAAGGCTCCGACGAACATCGTCGTCGGCGCGGAGAAATTCGCAGGTTGTGCCGTGAGGCGCAACCACTGAAAAGGAATCATTATGGCGAAGGTCGCACCGTTCCACTCGAAAAAGGAGACCGACAAAAAGGTCTACCACAACGATAACCGTTGCACCGAGGGGAACAACATCGAGACGTACAATAAGGTTGCAGGCACGGGCGGTCGCCCGCTCTGCGATCACTGCGCGCGTCTCGCGTAGTTGAAGGTCAGCGGGCACGGTTGAACCACTGTTCGGCTGTGCCCGCTGTTCTCGCCGCCTGTAGTACCCCGTCGCGGCGTTCGGGTTCAACGTAGAGACCCGGAAAGAAAACGAGTTCCCAACTCGGACCCGTAGGCTCGCCGTCCAGTATCGGCCAGCATCGCCGGAGCGCAAGCACCCTAAATCCCAGTTGCTGCACGACCGCCAGTGCGCGGAAGCCTTCGGCCCGTTCTCCGTGAAAGCGCACGGTCGGGTCCGCGAAACAATGCCCCTCGCCGCCTTGGCACGATTCAAAGGTCTCGACGCCAGCTTCGACGAGCACGCGAACGACAGGGGCGATGCCGGGATCAACGGAAGCGACCAAAGCCTCCTCATTCATCGACGCGACCTAGAGGGGGATTCGAGTGTGCGCCAAGTACACCCTTCCGCAACTCAGCTTCACCCGTTTTCGCCACTCTGTCTGCCGCTCTCGCCGGCTCTCTCGCCCATTGTCAAGTTATCGGCGCGTTTCCCGACCTCGCCCACTCATTAATAGACATCATGCACGCCAGCAGCCGTAATGCGGTTCGCCTCGCTCTCCTCCTGATTAGCGCCGCGTCGACCGCATTAGCCCAGGAAAGTGCGGGCGAGGGATCGCAGCATCCGGTGTATTTCGGGATGACGTCCGGAATTTTCAAGCGAACGGGTGACGCGCCGAACATGTCAACCGACCTTATCCTGCTGCCGGATCAGGAGCTCCACCTCTCAGTGGCACTCACTAGGCGAATCAGGGCAGAAGTGCCGTTCACGCTTTACTGGACGAATGACGATCTCAATGGCCCGGTCAGCACGACGGTGGTCGGCGGCATTGCAGACATGTTTCTGCGCAATTCTGGTGCGGCTGAGCAATCCGGCTTGTTCGCCGGCACTGGTTTCACGCTGAAACGACTGCCCACCGCAGCGGGTGCCGCTTATCAATGGGGAGTTCTGGGCAGAGCTGGTTACGAATTCCCCATAGGCGGAATGCTGATTCGCGCAGCAGCGAGCTACGAGCGCAGGTTTGCCGGCGACAGCCAGCCCTCGCGAAACGTCTACGGCGGACTCGTGGGAGCAGGATTCCCCATTTACGGAGAGCGCTTTACAATCGACGCCGATCGGAATGGCAGTGTATACGGCTCTGTACTGCCCTGGTATCTGAATTTTGGGGCTGCTCTCAACTATGCGAAATACGGAGCGAACAACTCTCTCACAACGATCGACATTCCGTCGCCATACGTGGGAGTCTTTTCAATGCTTGGCCTTCAGCGGCGCCTCGCTGCCGGCGGACGCGCGACATTCCAATACGCTTCCGTCGGGAGCACATCGAATGAGCACATCAGACTCGCACCGAGAGTCGAGTTTCATCTCTCTCGAGAAAATCTGCGGAAGAAAGACTTCAAGCTCGGCGCGCAGATGATCATCGACGGACTCAGCTTCGCGACATTCACCGGATCATCGGGAGGAACGCAGATTGGATTTGGCGGCGATGTCTCCTTCACGCTGCCGAGCGCACCGACGATATGGAATTTCGGAGTTGGTGTCGACTACCTGATGAAGCAACCCGAAACAATGCGGCCGGCCACTACCAGTCTCAGACTCGAGATCGGGCTCGATCGCTACCTCGTCCGCAGATAGCCGACCGATATTACTCGTGACGAATTGCTTCGATCGGCGATAGGCGCGCAGCGCGAAGCGCAGGATAAATCCCGAACGCAATTCCAACGATCACCGGCGCTGCGACGGCAACAGCGAGAGTGCTGAAAGAAAATCCCGCATGCACCTGAGCCATAGTCTTTGCTCTCATTATATAAGCGACTAGAGAAGCGACTGCGATCCCGAGCAGAGTGCCAAGCACACTTCCCATTCCGGCTATCGCGACTGACTCAGCGAGAAACTGCGCGAGGAGATCCTTGTTTCTTGCGCCAGTTGCCTTGCGAACTCCGATCTCACGAGTGCGCTCGGTAACTGACGCGAGCAATACATTCATGATTCCGACACCACCGACAACGAGTGATACGCCGGTGATTGCAGCCATCAGGATTTTGAAGATCACCATGTTGTCACGCACGCGCGCACTTTCTTCCGCATAGCTGCCGATCACCGCGTGATTTTTCCATTCAGGAAACCGATTCGCGAGCCACGCTTCCGTCAGCTTCTGTAAAACGGGGAGATCCTCTATTCGCTTCGCGGTTACGGTCATGCCACTGATTGCCGCAGGCGCATTTGCGGCCATTGCGTACCTCGCAGTCGTGATGGGTACAAAGGCGCGCAGCACGCTCGTGCGTGAATTTTCCGGAGCGGGCGCAATCCACACACCGATCACGCGAAAGACCGAATCCTGAAACTTGAGAGACTGACCTACAATCCGGCTCGAGGCAACGCCACTTCCAAGCAACGTGTCCGCAAGCTGACGCGAGATAACAGCAACGCGCTCGGCCCTCGCAACATCGTCATCGGTAAAAAATTTTCCGGCGTCGAGACGCATCTCCTGACGCTCACCGCCGTTTGCAAGAGTTGCCGAGATCACTGCAGCTCTCGGTGACGAAGACTTTGTTAGACTCGTGACCAGACCCGGGCCTGCAACTGTCATGTAGACACTCGCTTTCTCACCCAGAGCAGATGCCAGCGACCTGCCATCGGCTGGAGCGAATGAATCGACTCGAGCTCGAGGAATTCGCTGTCCATCGATAACGTCTTCGCTGATCGTCGAGATTCGCAGAGATTGGAGTCGTCCATCTTTTGCGAGCTGCGTTCGCACCGCCGTCTCGACGCCGTCTGAAAGAGAGAGCACGGACACCATTGCGCCAACGCCGATGATGACGCCGAGCGCTGACAGCGTGGTTCGAAGAGGATTGACCCTCAACGCTGCAAATCCAGTCCTGATCGAAGGAGAAAGTGGCATGCGCTAAATACGCACTGGGAATGGCTGCGGGTTCAAGATTTCCTCCTCACTTTCACCTGTCATTCCTGTATTTTAAGAAGTCATGACCACCCGCGTCCGAGCTCCATCATTTGCAAGATCTTCATTGAGGCGCGTTTGCGCGGCAATGTCGATGCTGTTCGTGATGGCCGGCATTTTTCAGGTTGTCGCGCCGCCCCCGTCCGCGGCTTCGGTCATCGCTTCAGACCACGGAGCGCGCCCGGTCCTGCAGTCCCTGCCCAGTCGCGCAGTGCGCCAGCATGGCTGCACGTCTGGGTCATTCAATTCTGTCGGCGGATTCGATCCGCCCCTTCCCTCTCTTCTTCCAGAGTACGAGTGCGGGACGCGATTCCATAAGGTCAGACCGAACGTCACTCGACACGTTCCAGACATTTTCAGTGCTGCATTCGTTCACGATCCCACCGGTCCACCGGGTTCCCGCCTGACCTAGCTCCGCCCCGGCATCGGCGACTCTCTTCGCCGAATGCTCCAGCGGAGCGGACCTTCTCCCCTGGAGCCACAATGAACGAAACCA
>DATEDH010000323.1:0-4058 GCA_035281765.1 Gemmatimonadaceae bacterium | reverse complement strand
TCGAGCGATGCGTCGCCGGTGAGCGCGCGCGACTCGACCTTATCGAGTCCCCACGCCGCACGCGTCGCTCGAATGTGATTGAGAAGCTGCGGCGTCTCACGCGTCAGCTCTGTCGGCGCGACGACGAATCTCTGCATTGCCCATGGAAACAGGCCACCAATCACAATCGATACGCCGACGTAGCTTATGAATGCGAGGAAAGTGAACCACACGATCTTTCGCCGAAGCAGTCCATAGATCACCAGCGCCGCGCCGATCACTGCAGTGACAGCAATGATGTGGATTGCCGGAATCCGCGCATGGAGATCGGTATAACTTGCGCCGACGAGCGGACCTGTCGTCGAGTAAAGCAGCTCGGGGAGTCTGACCATCCAGGCCTGAATCGCGGTCAGAATCAAAAAAGCCGCGAGCAGCGCAGCGACATGCTTGTCTGCAGGCGATGCAAGGCCTGTTCGCTGCGGAGGCAGCGTCACACGACCGCGCAGCAGATGCAGGAACAGCGATATCGCGAGTGTGATCACGACGAGCGTCCGCAAAAATCCCAGAACGGCTGCAATCGCGGGCAGCTCGAATACGTAAAAGCTTATCTCCCGCCCGAATACAGGATCAGTCGCGCCAAACGGTGTTGCATGCGTGAACTGAAGCATCTTCATCCAGGCGCTCGTTGCGCTCACGCCAAAAACGAATGCGAGGAAGAACGCGAGTGGTTTTGCAACTTTGGACAGCGATGTCCCGATATCGAGCGGCGGGAGCTCAGGGCTCACGCGCCATAGCACCGGAGCCGTCGTCGCACCGTCAGTCGCGATACGCGTGTTGATCGCTACGAAAAAGTAGACTCCGATTGCCGCTATGAGGAACAGGATCGTCTTCGCGACGATCTCGGTCGAGAATACAGTCTGGAAGCCGATTTCGCGGAACCACATCAGGTCCACGAGTGGACCGGTAATCATCGGCAGCAACGCGAAGAGGATGAAGGCTGTACCTATCACCCACAGCAGGCGGAATCGGCGCATTTATCGTCCGAAGGTTACGTGGAAATTCTTTCCCTGCGACCTGATGATTCCCTTCAGCGTATCCGCCGTTGCAAGCTCTCCGACGAACGTTCCTGCGCCGAGCAGCTCGAGAACAACCTGCGAAACTTCGTTGCGTCCAGTGACGAGACTGGAATCGCCGCATCCGACACCTGGAACGCACGCGTTGTCGGTACGACCCTCAGCAACCCACTTGCCGCTCACGATTCCAGGCGAAGGCTGCTGCAGCTCCAGGCGAATGTTGCGAATGTAGAGATCGGGATCCCACGACTGCCATATGCCGCTCAGATCCGAATCGGCAGGATCGGTTGGCTCAGCGGCGCACGCTATCGCCACCACGAAAGCTGCAATCAGCGCAATGACATTCGAGAGTCTTGGCTTCACGCGCTAATTATAATCTCAGGTACGCACGTCAGCCTTTTCGTGGGGCTCGGTTTTAACGAGAAGCATCATACCCATCGATATCGCTCCGATCACGAACACGCCGAGCCAGAAGTTTCTGAAGCCAAAGCGCGCGTAGCTCGAAGTTCCAGCCCATGGCGAGATAGCGAATGCAAGACTGAACGCAAACGAATATGCGCCCATGTACTCGCCACGGCGCGAGGCAGGCGCAATCTCGGCAACATAGGCAGACGCCTGAGGAAAAAGCATCATCTCGCCGAACGTCCAGATGATCATGCCGATGACGATGATCGTCGGACCGGCGGCGAACGCCCACACGCCTTCGCCAATTGCAAAAAGTGCAGCGCCGATTGCCAGTGCGCGTCGATGCGGCCAATGCGAGGTAGCCGAGTTGAGAGGGACCTCCATGAACACGATCATGAGGGTATTCAATGTGAAGAGCCCGCCATAAAACGCGGGCGACAGCGAAAGATCCTGCACGAGAAACAGCGGGAGCGGTCCATCGATCTGAAAGAAGACCACTCCCATCAGGAACACCGCGCACAGAAAGAGAACCATTCGCCGGTCATCGATCGCGAGAACGTCGAAGAAGGAACGCACCCGGTTCGGCTCGTGCCTGCCTGTATAAACCTGCGATGTCGAGAAAGGCATTATCGCCAGGACAATCGCCGCGATGAGCGTCGTCGTTCCATTTGCGATGAATATCCACTTGAACGATCGCTCGGCGATGAATCCCGCGGCTGCGGGGCCGATGCTCATCCCGAGATTGATTGCAAGGCGCGACAACGCGTACGCCTGCTTCAATCGATCGGCAGGCACGATGTCCGCGACGATCACGAGATTCGCAGGGCGAAACAGATCGGTCGCAATTGCCCAGAAGAACGTCACTGCAACAACAGCGTGAAAGCTTCGCGCGAGGGGCAGGAGATAAATGAGCAGACCGGCGAGCACGAGCGACGCGCGCATGACAGGCAGCGGCCCGATGCGATCGGTGAGCCGTCCGCTGATTGGCGCTGCGACAAGTGCCCCTGCCCCGTAAACGCCGAGTACGAAGCCGGCGCGAGACGCGCTGAATCCGAGCTCCCGGGTCAAATACAGCACGAGGAACGGCAGCACCATCGTGCCCGCGCGATTGATCAGTGTCGCGAGCGAGAGAATCCAGACATCGCGTGGAAGTCCCTTGAGACTTCTCCAGATGTTCATGGAATTTCCGATTCGAGACACCGTGCCCGGCTCACTCATGGCGGCGCACGTTAGGTGTTCCAAATGCTGCACGCAACCAGCGATATTTTCTCTATGAATCGACGACTCATTTCATACGTTGCGTGCTGTCTTGCGCTTGTTGCGTGCGGCCGCAGTCCCGAAGCTCCATCACCCGCGCGCACCAGCGCGGCCATAACTCCCGCCGATACACGCTCGAGGATTTATCTCGTCGCTGATGACTCGATGCAGGGTCGCGAAGCAGGTGCTCGCGGAAATTTCGTCATGACCTCTTACATCGCTCGCGAAATGGAGCGGCTTGGTCTCGAGCCGGGCGGCGAAAACGGCACATGGTTCCAGACCATTCCGATGGTGCGCCGTGCTGTTGACTCGACGTCTTCGATCACGGTCAATGGCGAAGCACTCAAGGTCTATACTGAGTTCACCGCGATGCGTCCGACCTCGACACTCAGGCTATCGAATGCGCTGCCACCGGGAACGTACGAAACCATTTACGGTGGCCGACTCGGTGATTCGACCGTCAAGCTGGACCCCGCGCTCGTCAATGGCAAAATCCTGGTTCTGGATGCATCTCTCAACGCTAGCGGACAGCGGAGTGCAGTTTACAGCGCTCCAACAGCAGCGACGATTGCGCGGTATCCCGGAGCAGCTGCGGTGATCGTTGCATCGCTCGACCTCCAGACAGCCAACCCTCGATCACGCGGATCAGGACTGGCCGGTCAAGTGGCGCCGATGAAAACACCCTTCGGGATTCTCGTGTCTAGCGCGGCAATTGCGAAGATACTCGGCGCTCCAGCCAGCAGCGTCAAACCAGGTTCGCGAGGCCGCGACCTCACAATGAACGTGCGGTTTGCGGAAACACCGGTCGAGTCACCGGCGCGCAACGTGATTGCAATTGTGCGCGGAAGCGATCCCGCGCTTCGCGGCGAATATGTAGCAATCGGTGCGCACAGTGACCACGTCGCAAACACTGCGCGCGCAGTCGATCACGACTCACTGGTCGCGTACAACACTGTGTTTCGTCCAAATGGTGGTGATCAGCGCGTTGCAAGCAATGCTCCGCCAACCGTTGAGCAACTCGCAAGGATGAGAAGCATTCTCGACAGCCTGAGAACGATTCATCCGCCGCGACGTGATTCGATCAATAACGGTGCTGATGACGATGGATCAGGATCTGTTGCACTTCTCGAGATCGCGGAATCGCTTGCGCAGGGGAAGCGGCCGCGGCGGTCTATCCTGATTGTCTGGCACACCGCTGAGGAATCGGGACTTCTTGGATCGGCATGGTTCACCGAGCACATGACAGTGCCGCATGATTCAGTTATCGCGCAGATCAACATGGACATGGTCGGGCGCGGGGAAAAGCGGGACAACCCTGTCGCGGGACCGCGTTATCTGCAGGTG
>DATEDH010000322.1:0-6728 GCA_035281765.1 Gemmatimonadaceae bacterium | reverse complement strand
CGGATTGATCCACATGTCGTGATTGTCGCCGTGCGGTGTTGACATGGTCGACCATGTTCTGCCACCGTCGATGCTCTTATAAAATCCTTCGGTTCCGACATAAACGACGTCAGCATTCGTCGGGTCGGCGTCGATGTTCGTGTAATAGAAGGGCCGTGTGATGAGTCCGCGTGTCGTCGTATCGACTGCGATGAATGATTTTCCGGCATCGTCCGATCGATACAGGCCTCCGCCGGGCTTTGCCTCGATCAGCACGTAGAGCCGGTCGGGCTTTGACGGTGAGACTGCGAGGTCTGCTTTACCAACGAGTCCGGCCGGCAACCCATTTCCGAGGCGCGACCACGTCGATCCGCCGTCAGTGCTCTTGTAGATACCGCCTTCGCGGGCGCCGCTGATGATCGTCCACGGCTTTCGCTCCCCTCGCCACATCGCTGCATATACGATCGAGGGATTTCCCGGCTGGAACTCGAGATCCACGGCCCCGGTCGAATCGGAGATGAAGAGCACGTTCTGCCATGTGCGGCCGCCATCGCGTGTTCGATAGACGCCGCGCTCGCGTGACGGCTTGAACGGATTGCCTATCGCGGCTGCAAATGCGACGTCAGGGTGCGATGGGTGGACGATTACTGACGCAATCTGGCCTGCATCACGAAGTCCGATGAATGACCATGTCTTGCCGGCGTCGATCGACTTGTAGATCCCGCGCCCAACTGACACGTTGCTCCGCAGCCCATCGGATCCCGTGCCGGCGTAAATGACATTTGGATCGCTGTCGGCAACATCGATCGAGCCCATCGATGCGGCCGAGAAGTAGCCGTCGGAGATATTGCTCCAGCTTTGCCCTGCGTCCGTTGTCTTCCAGACGCCCCCTCCCGTTGTGCCCATGTAAAACGTGAACGGCTGCTGCGGGACGCCTGTCACGGTCGTTACGCGTCCGCCGCGATTGGGCCCGATGGTGCGATAGCGCATCGACCTGAACTTCGCGCTGTCGATTGTGAAGTCATCCTGAGCGAGCGCGTGAGAGCTCGTCAGGGCTAGAGCGAGTGAAAGAGCAATGCAGCTTCTCATTTACCTTGAGTTTGAAGAATCTGAGCCTGTCCTCGTTGATTTCCACCGGTCGCACTTAGAGGAAGATCCGGTTCGAAATAGTAGCCCCGCGCCGCTACGCGCGCACGGTCGTGCGGACCATTATCTGCCGGGGTAGTTGCGTCGAAACGGCGGTTTGAGCATATTGGTCGTTCAGTACAAACTGAACGTATATCCAGTGCCCTCACCCAGAATCTCACCAAAGAGCCGCAGCAGAAGCCGGGGACAATCGCCTCCGGAATTCGTCGAGCGCCTGGCCCTGACCCTCGAGGGCGACGGCTTTCCGCGCATAGCTGGAAGGATCTTTGGACTACTCATCATCAGCGAGAACGAGGCGTCACTCGATGACATCGCTGCGTCTCTGCGAGCGAGCAAGGCAAGTGTGAGCGTGAATACCCGCATGCTCGAGGATAAGGGGCTCATCGAGCGCGTCAGCAGGCCCGGCGACAGGCGCGACTACTACAGAATTTCAACCGATCCGTTTGTCTGCACCATGGAGCAGCGGATCGCAAAGTGGAACCGCGTACGCGCTGTGATGTCGGACGGTGCGAGCGATCAAACAATCTCCCCTGAAGCGCGCACGAGACTGAGGGATTATGAAAAGGCTTCGGCCGAGGTGGCAGACATACTTTCTGCCGCGATGAACAAGATGAAATCTGCGAGTAAGAAATGAGGAAGTTCGCAACGATATTGGCGGTTATCACAATCGGCTCGACCGCGGTACGCGCTCAGGAGTCCGTTCCGCTCGTACTGACACTGGGTGACGCAGCGCGTCTTGCAGCGAAGCAGAGTGCGCCAGCGATAATCGCGCAGCTACAAACTGCCGAAGCGCGAGCAAAAGTGACGCAGAAGCGAGCTGATCTGCTGCCCACGCTGCATACCAGTGCTCTCGAGAGCGGTCACACCGTCAACTCTGCGACGTTCGGGTTTGATTTCCCGACTCCGGAAGGAGAGAAGCCGCTGCTCGATCCCAATGGACAGATCATCGGACCTGTCAATACGCTCGATCTCCGCGCACACGTGACTGTTCCAGCAATTGATTTTGCGGCGCGTCAGCGCGTGACTGCTGCGCGCACAAGCGTGAGCGCAGCCGAAGCGGCAGCCGCAGGCGCGGCCGATCAGGCTGCTGCGTCTGCTGCGCTGGCATGGCTCAGAGTCGCGCGCGCGGATGCGCTCGTCGCTGCGCGCGCCGCCGATTCAACGCTCGCGGATTCACTTCTGGTAATTGCCGGCGAGCAGCTGCGCGCTGGAGTTGGAGTAGCGCTCGACGTCACTCGCGCGAGGGCGCAGCTTGCCGCGGTTCATCTGCAGCTCATATCTGCACGCGGTGAACAGTCGCGATCGCGACTCGAGCTTGTGCGCTCGATTGGCGCGCCGCTCGATGTCTCAGTGCGTCTTGCAAACTCGCTCCCGACGCAGATCTCCGGTGGAGTAGTGCCGTCTGAAGCAGATGCAGTCTCGACAGCACTCCGGGAGCGTGCAGACATCGTTTCTCTCGACCGGTCACTTGAAGCTGCAAAACAGGAAGCACGTGCGATCAAGTCTGAGCGGTTGCCCACCGTTTCTGCATTTGCAGACGACGGCGCAATTGGAACGAGCACTGCGCATATGCTCAACACATATACGTGGGGAGTCCAGCTATCCATCCCGGTATTTGACGGATCAAAACGATCGGGCCGGCTGAATGAGCAAAACGCGATCGCATCACAGATCGATGTGCGACGCCGCGAGCTCACGCGAACGGTAACAGTCGAAGTGCGGAGCGCGCTGCTCAACCTCACTGTCGCGCGCGAGCAGGTTCAGGCCGCAAATGGACGGCTTGCTCTTGCACAACAGGAATACTCGCAGGCGCAGGAGCGCTTCAAGGCCGGCGTTTCCGGAAATGCCGACGTGGTCACCGCAGCGCTTGGGCTCAACACGGCGCGCGATGTTGTCATCGAGGCCGTGACGGCGTACGAAACTGCGCGAGTGGACCTCGCACGCGCCGAAGGCATTGCAACGCAGCTTCCCTAAAGAACTTCACACGAACGACTCAGGATCATATAGATGGCAAATCCCGCATCAGGCACCAGCTCAACCACGACCCGCCCGGCATCGCCACGCAAGCGACAAATCATGTTCGGCGTAGTAGGAGCGGCGCTTCTCCTCGCGGCTCTCTGGGGCGGACGTGCCTGGTTGTATTCACGCTCGCACATTTCCACTGATGATGCGTCAATCGATGGCCGCATCATTCCGGTTGTCGCAAAGGTCGGCGGCTACGTCTCGAGTGTTGTCGTCGCCGAGAACGATCGGGTGAACGCAGGTCAGGTTGTCGTTCAGCTTGACACGGCAGAGCTTGCAGTAAAACTCGCCCAGGCTGAAGCTGATCTTGCCGCTGCAGAAGCCGCTGCAGGCGGCCATGGCGTTACCGGTCAGGCAGAAGCGCAGGTGGAGACGGCAGCAGGACAGCGCGCTGCCCTTCAGGCGCAGGTGACTGCGGCGAGAGCGAACGCATCGCGCGCGCGATCGGACCTCGCACGAATTCAGGACCTCGCATCGAAGCAGATCGTATCGATGCAGCAGCTCGATGCAGCACGCGCCAATGCCGCAGCAGCGGATGCCGCTGTTTCAGCTGCAGAGCGACAGGCGGCCGCCGCAGGCGGAGCTGTCAGCGGCGCGCAAGCTGGAACACGCCTGGCAGAGGCACGCCTCGAGGCTGCCAAAGCAGCGCGTGACAATGCGGCACTTCAGCTTTCGTATGCGCGCATCGTCGCGCCTGCAGCGGGCGCTGTATCAAAAAAGACTGTCGAAGTCGGACAGCTCGTGCAGCCGGCGCAGCCGCTCATGTCGATCGTGTCGGATTCCGCGACGTGGGTTACCGCGAACTTCAAGGAAACGCAGCTCTCGAAGATGAAGGTCGGGCAGCCCGTTGAAATCGCGATCGATGCGTATGCGGGATGCGAAGTGCAGGGTCATGTGCAGAGTATCAGCGGCGCAACGGGCTCACGCTTTTCGCTGCTTCCCGCCGATAACGCAACCGGAAATTTCACCAAGGTCGTTCAGCGCGTTCCGGTCCGGATTGCCATCGATAAGGGATGCGGCGCAACCCGGCCGCTTCGCCCGGGAATGTCAGTCGCCGCTCACATAAAGACGGGCTGAGGAATTGGGAGCAACTGTTGCTGCGGAGCAGCCACATAAATGGCTGATAGCGGGATCGGTCATGATCGGAACGATCATGGCCGTGCTCGACTCGAGTATCGTCAACGTCGCGCTGCCGCCAATGAGCGGCACGCTCGGCGCGACCATCGAGCAGATCACGTGGGTCGTAACGGGATACATCCTGGCGAACGTCATCATCATGCCGCTCGTCGCGCTGCTGAGTCAGAGATTCGGAAGAAAGAATTTCTACATGACGAGCGTCATCATCTTCACCGTTGCGTCGATGGCGTGCGGTCTGGCGCGGAGTCTTCCTGTCATGGTCGCGTTCAGAGCGATGCAGGGAATTGGCGGCGGCGTACTTATGACTGTGTCCCAGGCGATCCTGCGCGAGACATTCCTGCCGGAAGAGCAGGGCACTGCTATGGGAATCTTCGGACTTGGAGTTGTGCTCGCTCCTGCATTCGGTCCGACGCTCGGCGGGTGGATAACAGATTCGTATTCGTGGCCGTGGATTTTTTACATCAACGTGCCGATCGGTATCCTGAACCTCATTCTCGTCAGTCGGTTTGTCGAAGACCCGCCGTACCTTGTGAGACGCAAAGGCGACATGGACATAGCGGGTCTCGCGCTTCTCATCATCGGATTGGGATCACTTCAGCTGATGCTCGAGTCGGGTGAGCGCAACGACTGGTTTGCATCGTCATTCATCGTTCGACTTCTGATCGTTGCAGTCATCGGGCTCGTGCTGTTTGTCTGGCGCGAGCTGACGGCTGAGCATCCGGCGGTCGATCTCCGCATTCTCAAGAATGTCTCATTCAGCTCCGCGACTGCGCTCGGTGGCGTGCTCGGAATGGCGCTGATGGGAAGTTTATTCCTGCTTCCGGTGTTTCTTCAGAATCTTCTCGGATATCCGGCGATGAAATCAGGTATCGCCCTGATGCCGCGAAGCCTCGCGATGGCCGTGTGCATGCCGATCGGGGGACGCTTCTACAACAGGCTCGGCCCGCGCATTCTTGTCGGAACCGGCCTCGCGGTAACCGGCTTTTCGTTCTGGCAGCTTTCACACTTGACCATATCGGTGGGATACTGGGACATTTTCTGGCCGCAGGTATGGCAGGGCGTCGGGTTCAGCCTGATCTTCGTGGCGTTGAGCACAGCTGCACTCGCGACGATTCCGCGCCCGGAAGTGACTGCTGCGACAGGGTTGTACAACTTGTCCCGCAATATTTTCGGCAGCATCGGCATTGCCGTCTCGGCAGCGCAGCTCAGCGCTGGAATGTCGAGATACCATGCAATGCTGTCCGAGAAAATCACAGTATCGAACTCGACTGCAATGGCGTGGCTCCAGACCGCGACAGCGGGGATGATGGCGCGCACGGGCGCGGATGTCGAAACGGCGAGGAAGATGGCGCTGCGCCTTCTCGATGGAACTATTGCGCGGCAGGCAGCGGTTCTTTCCTACAACCGCGTGTTCGTTCTCGTCTCGATTCTATTCGTGATTGCGCTGCCCCTCGTGCTGCTCCTCAAGCGCGGCCACGCCCATGAGGGCGTGGAGATGATAGCGGAATAATCAGGGACGAATGTCGCCGGGGCGCGACGACTGCATCGCGGCCTGCGGCGAGGGAAGTGCGTGCGTTCCCTGTCCCTCGGTGAATAGCCGAGTCATGAAGCGCTGACCTTCGCCGATCCTTTCGATCTCGACTGCAGTTGCTTCGACAGTCTGCTCAACTCGCTCGAGACGCTCCGCCAATTCCTTGGGAAACGTCGTCACGATCTTGGGGCTGCGTCTCCATATCCGCCGCGCAAACGCGATCGACATTGGCAGGAAGAAAACGAACATAAAAATCGCCGAGAGAACGAAGACTTCCTCGGGTGGTCCGTTGCGCGGGGGTTGTGGCGGTTCGACAGCAGCTCCGGGGACGGCCGCTGCCTTGGCGACCTGCGCATCGGCCTCGGCGATTTGCTTGTCGAGCGAGATAATCCGCTCGTCGATACTGGTAATCCGCTGCTCCATTCCTTTCTTGTCAGCGGCATTAACTCCGTCCTGCTGAAGCTCGCGCGACAGGTCGTCACGCTCCTGCTGAAGCTGCTCCAACTGGTCGCCCAGCACGCGGCGCTGCGCGCGGAACGCCTGATAGACGTCGTAAGCGCTCGCGACTGGCGCTCCGTTGATTACAACCTTCGGGACACCCCCTGCAATTGCCGGCGCGGGAGGCGCCTGGGGAGCAGCGGGAACGGCAGTGGCCTGAGGAAGCATCATTAATCCTATCAACGAAGAAGTCCGGCGGTAAGAATGAAGCCGTGAGACGGCGAGAACGTTTCGTATCCCCTGACGTATTCAGCTCTCAACCAGGCGCGACGTCCGGCTCGCAAACCTGCGCGAAGCTCACCAAGGTTTTCGACGCCGCGGATCGCTGAATGTCCCGTCCCATGCATTTGTCCAATCATTGCAATCGATGGGCTGATACCGCGGATGGAATATTCGGCGCGCAGTGAATAAAGCA
>DATEDH010000321.1:0-3575 GCA_035281765.1 Gemmatimonadaceae bacterium | reverse complement strand
TGCGCTCCCTGTTAATCAAGCGCAGTAAGCGGCGAGTGGCGACATCGTTTGAGAGGGACGCATTCAAACCCCTCCAAACCTCACTGTGCTCACTGCGTTCCCTGTTAATTGAAATGAGGCATTTCGATTACGTCCGGTTAGGAGCGATTGCTTACTTGGCTAGCAATTGGCTCATCGTGATGCATGGAACTCAGGGAGCCATTCGATGATCCTCTCACGCATGAGATAATCGGACAGGCAATCGCAATTCATCGCGAGCTTGGCCCAGGGTTGCTTGAATCGGTTTACGAATTCTTCCTGACTCAGGAGCTGGTCAAGGCGGGCCTGCGCGTAGAACGGCAGAAACCGATCCCAGTCGAATATGCAGGTCATCGAGTAGATCTCGGCTTTCGTCCCGATTTAATTGTCAACGGATGCGTAATTGTCGAGATAAAGGCGGTCCAAAAGCTGGAACGCATCCACGAGGCACAGCTGCTCAGCTACATGCGACTGGCCGAAATCGATCTGGGCTTGTTGATCAACTTCCACGCCGATCCATTAAAAGATGGAATTCGGCGGCTCTCCCTGAAGAAGAATTGGAGAATTACGGGGCGGGGCTCGATCAGCGATTAACGTGAGCCAATGAACGCAGTGGCGGTTTGGAGACGCAGGTCGAGAGCAGACGCATTCAACCCTCAAAACCTCACTGTGCTCACTGCGCTCCCTGTTAATAAAGAGGTGAGCGGCGACTGGAGACCTTGCTTGATACCAGACGCATTCAAACCCTCAAAACCTCACTGTGCTCACTGCGCTCCCTGTTAATCGAGAGCTAGAATCCCTGCCGAAGCGTGAGAGCGAAGTTCGCGTTCGATTTATCGGATTCGAAGTATCGATTGAGGTTCTGAGTCAGCACGACGCGACCGGAAATGTCGAACGTCCCCACAAAACGCGTCATCTCGAATCCAATCGAATGCTGAACATCGACCGGTTTCTTGAGAGCGGGGCCCGTTTCGTACTGTGGCCCGCGAGCTGAGAGCTCGTGCTGCGTCGCGCGCGAGAGGAAAGTCTTCCACTTTCCGAGCGGCGTATATCGCTCGAATGCGAGCATGTACGCTGCGCCGGAGCCGATGCCGACATTGGCTCCCAGCATCTGGCCGCGATACGTGTGACCCTGCAGCAGTGGCTGGTGGAGATAGATCAGTCCTTCGCCGCGCGTTCGGCCGCTGGACGGAGCTTCGTAATTGAAGAACTCGAATCGCGCTGCATTCATGTTGCGACCGCGCAGCCACGCCTTGCGCGCGCCGATGTTGAGCGTCGATGAGTGATCGGGCTCGAGCATGAAGTCGCGCACGTCCGCACTGAAATCTTCGCGGCCGTATTCGCTGTAGATCTCCACGCCGGAATTGGGCGGTGCCCAGCGCAGGTAGAGCGATGCGAGCTGGTTCTGAAGGATGCTGCGGATGTCGTTGAATACCGCAGAGTCGGTTTCCTGCTTCAATCTCGACTTGAGCAGATTCTGGAAGGGAAGACGAAGGTTATCGCCTGTGATTCCAGTCGAGTCGACAGCCGCGTGAAAGAATCTTCCGCCGCCGAACTCGAGCCCCGGCACTCCTCTGATCGTCATCACGCCGATCAGCCCCGCCATGAATCGCTTGGTGCCGGGCCGGTCGAAGTCCTGGAAATAATCCTTTCCGCTTACCGCGGAGAACGCAGACTGATAGAGATATCCGTAGTGGACCTGACCGTGCGCCGTTCCGATCCCGATGTTGACCGGGCGGCCCGTGCCCAGGAACACGTGGGGAAATCCGCCTGCATTGTTGCCAAGCACGTACGGGAATTCGGTTGTGGGGCCCCACCACTGGCTCGCGGTGGAGATTCCCGCAGCAAATCCGCCGGCATCGAAGCGCAGCGTGCTCTCGCCGAGATCCACGCGCGAATACGCACCCGGCCCGAATTTCTGGGGACGATCGACCTCGGTCGGGAATTGCCCATCGCCATAGACAAGCACGCCGGTTTCGTCGTTGTCCATCAACGGGAAATCGGAGTTGGCAGCGCGGAATGCTACCGGTGCGATGCTCGCTGACACCGGGCCCCAGCGCATCATCACGCCTGCCTGCGCCCATGCAGTGAGACCTTTACCCGCCCAGACAGCACCGTCGTTGCCCCCGAACGGGTACGACGTGTTCATGATCAGGCCCGTCGTCGGGCGCACGAACTCGTAGTAAAAGCCCTTCGGCCTCACATTGTTGAAGTCGTAGCGCGAGGCCCACGGGTGAAGCGAGTCGGAGGGCATTAGCGCGTCGATTTGCGACGGCGACAGCGGCCTGATGCTCCAGACACCCGGTTTGGATTTGCCGACCGTCTGGAGATAGCGCAGGTAGCTTTCGAACTCGCTACCGGAATAGATCTCCGCCCTTCCGCCAAGCGTCTGTGACAAGGCAGGGGAGGAAGCAAGAAAAAGCGCGGCTACTGCCGCGCCAAGCAGACTCGAATAAGACGCAAAGCGATGCACGCACTATATTTACGTCCACGCTTTGCATGGAGCAAGCTGACACGGCTCCCCATTTCCATGGGCAAGGCGGGAATCTGACATCGTCTTCAAGCATTTGATGCGTCCAATTCTGCAATTCCAGACGCTGGCCGCAGCAGTAGCCTTTGCGTCTGCAACAACTCTGGCAGCCCAGGACACCCAGCCGGCACCGACTGGCAGGGCAGCTCCCTTATTCGAGCCGGTGATCACCGTCAGTGGTGACTCGGTGGACCGCCTGAGGATCGCTCAGCTCGAGGGACGCGCCCCCGCCGGCGGTCTCTTTCTTAGATCGACGTCCTCGCTGACTGATCCGCGCCGCACCGGCGGTGCCGCGCGCCCGTTCAGCATCGTGCTCCCGCAGGTGTCGCTCAACATGAACAGCGACCTCCCCTTCGGCCAGAACGACGGCGCAATGTGGGGCGGCAAGGGTTACAACTGGCGCGCGATGGGCGGTGCAACGTTTACTGCCGGCCCGCTTCGCGTTGTCGCGATCCCCGAAGTTGTCTATTCGACGAACTACGCAATCTCGATCGATCCGCTCGACCTTCGTTTTGCTCGTCCGCTTCCGGGCAATCGCAGCCGGTTCTCCTCGCCGTTCAACTACGTCCCCTATTCCGTTGACATGCCATATCGCTTTGGCGATTCGGCATTCGCGAAAGTTTATCCGGGACAGTCGTCGGCGAGCGTTCTCGTTGGGAACTTCGAGGGCGGAGTGAGCACCGAGAACGAGTGGTGGGGACCTGCGATTCGCAATCCAATTTTGTTCAGTGACAATGCTGCAGGATTTCCGCACGCTTTCATTCGCACTGGAAAGCCTGTAACGACAGGCATCGGTGTATTCGAGGGGCGCTGGATAGTTGGCGGGCTCAAGGAGTCCGACTATTTCGACGATGACGTGACCAACAATATCCGGTCGGTAAGCGCGTTCTCATTAGTGTGGAAGCGGAAGCCGACATCGGGATTGACGCTTGGGATCGCGCGCTCGGTATATGCGGCCGCGGATGGATACAGCGGCGTTGGCAGTCACGCGTTCGACTTCCTGCTTGGAACTGATCATCCGAATTCA
>DATEDH010000320.1:0-10736 GCA_035281765.1 Gemmatimonadaceae bacterium | reverse complement strand
TTCCTGATCGAACTCAGGAAGAAGTGTTTCTGCAATGCTCATAAGATCATATCCGGACGAAGTTCATTCACATGAAGATGAGAAATCCGGTGCGCTTGCGTGATGCTGCCGGGCGGGCCACTTTCGCGTCCACAATGTCCTATGCCGGAATAGACCTCGGCGGAACCAAGCTCGCCGCCGCAGCGTTTTCCCCCGATGGCGAGATACTCCATCGAGAATCGGTGCTGCTTGCCGGCAAGGAAGGAGCCGCTGTAGGCAAGCTTATCTCCGATGTGATTCGGCGCCTTGCAGATGAGCATGGCTGCGTTTCAACAGGAGTCTGCGTTCCCGGCTTGTATCGCTCGAGCAAAGGCACAGTGTGGGCGCCGAACATTCCCGGGTGGGACGACTATCCACTTCTCGCCGAGCTGTCCGCGGCAGTTCCGGGCTATCACAACGTCACGATCGACAGTGATCGCGCCGCGTACATCCTCGGTGAGACGTGGAAAGGATCAGCGAGCGGCGCACGCGACGCGATCTTCATTGCGGTTGGAACAGGAATCGGCGCCGGAATTCTTGCTGGAGGACAAATCGTTCGCGGTCATGGCGATGTTGCGGGCGCCATTGGATGGCTGGCCCTCGACCGTCCGTACAATGAGCGATACAAACAACACGGCTGCTTCGAAGATCAGGCATCCGGACCAGGTCTCGTTCGCGTTGCGAATGATCTTGGATTCAAGGTCGACGGGCCAATAACGACGGCGAGCATCTTCGACGCGTGCGACAGAGGCGACGAAACAGCCACACGAGTCATCGACAACGCAATCGAGCTGTGGGGAATGGCTGCCGCAAACCTGGTCAGCATTTTCAATCCCGAGATGATCGTATTCGGCGGTGGAATTTTCGGTCCCGCCACGAAGTTCATCGATCGCATCGCGCGCGAAGCGAGACGCTGGGCGCAGCCGATTGCAATCGAGCAGGTGAAGTTCGTTACAAGCTCACTCGGCAGCGAAGCCGGACTTTACGGCGCAGCGCGACTTGGAATGATCCAGCCCACATGACATCACGAAAAGCTCTTTTCATCTGTGCATGCCTCGGCATGCTGACGTTCGGTATTGTCCTGACCGTACTGGGCGCTGTGCTGCCCGATGTCATCACGCGGTTTGGAATCGACAAGGCGCAGGCGGGATCGCTGTTCCTTCTCATGACGCTCGGCATCCTTGCAGGATCGCTCGTGTTCGGTCCGATGGTCGACCGATATGGCTATAAAGGAATGTTGATTCTCGCGACGGCGCTGATAGTCGCGGGGCTCGAGGGAATTGCATTCGCTTCATCGCTCGGGCTGCTGCGCGTTGCGATTCTCCTGATTGGATTTGGCGGCGGAATTGTGAACGGAGGGACAAACGCTCTCGTCGCTGACATCAGCACCGACGCAAAGGGAGCGAGCCTCAATCTTCTCGGCGTCTTCTTCGGCATCGGTGCAGTCGGAGTTCCGTTTGTTCTCGCAACCATGAGTGGAAGCTTTTCCAACACTGCGCTCATTGCATCGGTGGGAGCGCTCGTGCTGATCCCACTCATTTATATCGGTATCAATACATTTCCCGCGCCCAAGCAGGCGCAGGGATTTCCTCTCGCAGCTGCGGGCCGTCTCACAAAGGATGGCCTGCTCCTACTGATGGGCATCATGCTCTTTCTTGAAAGCGGCATGGAGATCACCGTCGGCGGATGGACTTCCACATTCGTGAATGAAGAGCTTGCGGTAAGTCCGCGAACCGCCCTCGTGGTGCTGTCGCTGTACTGGATGGGGATGATGCTGGCGCGCCTCGCTCTCGGAACAGTCTTGCGCAATGCTTCGCCGGTGCGCCTGATGTTCAGCTGCATCGCGATTGGAATCATCGGGGCAGTCACGCTTCTGTTCACCACACACCTTGTCGCTGCATCAATTGGAGTGTTTCTCCTCGGTGTTGGCTTCGCCGCGACATTCCCGACAGTCCTGGGCTTTGTAGGCGAGCGTTATGCAGAGCTTTCCGGGACTGCATTCAGTCTCGTGATTGCGATGGCACTATGTGGCGGAATGCTGCTGCCATGGGTTGCCGGATTGATCGGCTCGACTTACGGAATGCGGCAGTCCTTCGCTATTGTGCCTGCTGCGCTCGTGCTTCTCGCAATACTTCTTGGAATTCTCTCACGCCGAACAGGCACAGTAACCCGCTGATGACACCACTCGCATCACAATGGCTCGCCGCAACACGGCAAATTCTTTCCGACATCGAGTCCACCCAAATGGACGCCATCAGGAGTGCGGCCGGCATAATGGCCGACTCCATCGGTGCTGACCGGTGGGTACACACGTTCGGGTGCGGTCATGCGACGATACCGGTGGAAGAGATGTATCCGAGAATTGGCGGCTTCGTGGGATTTCATCCAATGGTCGAGCTGCCGCTCACGTTCTTCACCCGCATCACCGGTGAAATGGGAATTCATCAATTCCTGTTTCTCGAGCGTGCGCAAGGCTACGGCGATGCGATCATGAAGAGCTACACGTTCGACCCGCGCGACACGATGTGGATTTTTTCACACACGGGCATCAACAACGTGAACATCGACGTCGCAATGCGCGCGAAAGAAGCGGGAATGAAGCTTGTCGTCACCGGGTCTGCGTCCGAGGCGGGAGTGACACGTCATCCTTCCGGCAAGACACTGTTCGAGCTCGCCGACGTGACCATCGACACACGCGTCCCCGCGGGTGATTCGGCAGTGCCTCTCAAGAATCACGTCGACAAGGTCGGCCCTGTGTCGACGATGGCATTCGTGACCGTCGTCTGGATGACCATTACCACTGTTGCCGAGATTCTCGCCGATCGCGGAGTGAAGCTGTACATCCATCCATCGCACAACGTGCCGGGTGATACGACAGCGAGAGAACGTCTCGATTCGGCTCTTTCCGAGTACAAGCGGAGAGTATCAGGAGTGTGAGCACTGATGTCGACCTCCTGATTGTTGGCGGTGGGCCATGCGGCCTCTCGGCCGCAATCACGGCGAAGCGGGCAGGCCTCAGGACTGTCGTAGTAGAAGGCGAAGCAGTGGTCAGCACAATCGCGCATTACCCCACGTACGTTCGGTTTTTCTCAACGGCCGAAAAACTGTCGCTTGGCGACATGCCGTTTGTAATTGCCACTGAGAAGCCAACGAGACGTGATGCGCTCGCTTACTATCGTGCAGTCGTAAAGCATTTCGACATCGCTGTCCGTCAATACGAGCGCGTCACTGCAATCGCAAAGACAGACGATGGATTCGCCGTGCGATCGATGCCACGCAGCGGGAGCGAGCGCGTTACGACAGCGAGATCGGTCATCGTGGCGACAGGATACTTCGGTTCACCAAATTATCTGCGCGTACCGGGCGAGGACCTTCCTCACGTTAAGCATGTCTATCGTGAGGGACATGAAGCATTCGACCAGGATGTGGTCGTCGTCGGAGGAGGAAACTCCGCTGCCGAGGCGGCGCTGGATTTGTGGAGGTCAGGAGCGCGCGTCACGCTCGTTCACTTCGGCCCGACATTCGACAAGAAGATCAAGCCGTGGGTTCTTCCCGATCTTACAAATCGCATGGCGGAAGGAAGCATCAGCGCGAGATGGGATGCTCGCGTCACGCGCATCGGCAAAGACTCCATCATAATCAGCGGAGATGCAGGCGAGGAAAGACTTCCCGCAACGTTTGTCTATGTCATGACCGGCTTTGCTCCGCAGATGGATCTCCTGCGTGCGGCAAATGTCCCGATCGATGCGGCAACGGGAATTCCCGAACACGATCCCGCAACACTCGAGACTACGGTGCCCGGCCTTTTCATCGCTGGAGTCGTGGTGGCGGGATATGATGCGAACAAAGTCTTCATCGAGAATGGACGTTACCACGGCGACAAGATCGTAGCCCGGATTCTCGGCCAGAGCGCGCCGGCGGAGCCAAGGTTGAGCGCGGAGCTCGATACCTGAGTCTGGCAGAGTGCGGTCGTTCGCTGCATCATTTTGCATCCGCACCGATTCACCTTCGATCAGGTCTTCAGCATGCGCCCGATTCGTTTACGCACTCTACTGATCGCGATGTCTGCTGCGCTGCTTCTCCCGCTGCAGCGCACACAATCTCAGGGCCTTCGCGACAAGATCTCTGATCTTTTCATTTTCGGACCGGGCCAGCAGCCGTTGTTCCTCGCGGGCTCAGGCGATCCGAACAATCCGGCCAACCTTCAAGCGCATGGAATGCACTTCATTCCTGCGGCATCCGCTGAAAACTTCGCGGTGATCACCTTCATCACGGACGCGCTTGGACGAAATGTCGCGAACATGCCAATCGGTTCGACGAGCGGATCGGAGACATTCAAGTTCGTCAGTGGCGTGCCCGTGAAAACGTCGTTGTCAGCGGGGCCGATATTCGCCGAGCGTCCGCAAACGCTGGGTAAAGGGCGCGTGCTTGCCGGCATCAATCGCAGCGGGTTCAGGTTCGCAACGCTCCGCGGTGTCGACATGAAGAACATAAATCTCACGTTCACGCATCAGAATGTGGATTTCCCCGGGTGCGATGCAGCATTCAGCGGCGATTGCACCAAGTACGGCATTCCCGGATTCGAAAACGATGTAATGGCGTTCAATCTCAAGATCGATCTCGATGTGAGAGTGAACTCGATGTACGTGACATATGGAGTGAGTGATCGTTTCGACGTCGGACTCGTTGTGCCCGTAGTGCAGGCGCATTTCGAAGGCTCGAGCCATGCGGAGATTGTGCCTTTTGGAGGCACGACAGCGAATCACTATTTCTCGGGAACGTCGACGAATCCTGAACTTGCTGCAGAACGACAGACAACCGGTTCTGCAACCGGACTCGGCGATGTTGCGTTGAGACTCAAGGCGAATCTTCGCACCACCGGCAACACCAGCATGGGCGTTTTATTCGATGGAAGATTCCCGACTGGAAGCCAGAAGGATCTTCTTGGAGCGGGAAAATTCGCCGGTCGCATACTCGGAGTATTTGCATCGAGGTTCGGGGATTTCTCTCCGCACCTGAACGTCGGATACCTGTATCGCGCGGGAGAGCGGTCAAACGATGCGGTGCTTGGCACAGCCGGATTCGATCACGCTCTCGGCGCAGGTATCACTCTCGCAGCGGATGTAGTGAGCGAGCTTCAGGTCGGCGACAGCGAGCTGCAGCTGCCGAGTCTCGTCACTTATGAGTCGCCGTTCCTCCGAACTGTCAATCCAACAGAGATTCCCGATCGTCGTGATGACGTCGTCAATGGATCGTTCGGATTCAAGATCAATGGAGCGAAAGGACTGACGTTCGTGCTGAACTCTCTATTCCCGCTGAACCGCGGCGGACTGCGATCGGATCTTATTTATACGGCGGGCGTCGAGTACAGCTTCTGAGACTTCGCGCGCCGTGAAATTACCTGACCGAGGTCAATCTCCAGGACGACCCGTCGTATCGCAGTGATGCGGAGAAGCTCACCGGCTGCCTCTCTGATTTGCCGTCGGCAGTCGTGTATTGATACGTTCCGACGAGTCGCGCATCGGCGCTGTTGCCGTTGGTTTCGACATCAGTCACGCGGAAAGTGACGTTGATGCTGCGAGCGGATTGAAAGAACTGCTCGAAGCCGCGCGCCTGATCCGATGTAATTCCCGGATACGCGCGTCGTACCGCGCCGATGTCGCGTGATTCGATTGCGCGCGCGTACGCCTGAACTGCCGATGCAATCTCCTCTCGCGGTGCAGGCCGTGGCTCGGGTTCCGGCTGGCGAATCGCAGGAGGAGGCGGCGGAGGTGGCGGCGCAATGACAATGCGCGGAGGAGGCTCCTGCACCTGAGGTGAAACGACCTGCGGAGTCACTGAAGGCTGAGTCTGTAGCGTCTGCGTGCGTGTCTGAGTGGACGTTGTCGTCGCAGCTCGAGGTGGAGCGACAGGCTTTGGTGCGGCCTTCTGAGTCTTTTTTTGTTCTTCTCTCGCGCGTGTCGTCTCGCGTTTTTTTTCTGGCGGCGGAGACGGCGTCTTGACTGTCTCTGTTTTCTTTTCTGCAGCCGGCGGCGCAGCAGCTGGCTGCGTGTCGCGCGGCTGTGCAACCGCAGGAGGCGTAGTTGCGGCGGCAGTGCCGCCAAGCGCGGATTGAATCACCGGCGCTTCAACTGCCGCTGAATCTGACGTGGAATTGGCGGCGACTCGAGTTTCTTCCCCCGAGCGACCAAACACGGCCCATGCGCCGAGCAATACGACAGCAGCTCCTGCGGCTGCCGCAATCGGCTTCCATGGAATCCGATTGGACGAACCGGCAATTGACGGCACTTCGGGCGGGAGAATGACAGCTGCGTTCTCACCGGATATCGACAGCGATGCAGTCGCTGCAAACGAATTGCCGCTCAGCTCCGCCCGAACCGCAATGATCGCATTCGCCATGTCGAGTGCCGTCGGATAACGATCAGCCGACTCCTTCGCCATCGCTTTCTGGATGATCGTATTCAACCCTACAGGCAGGCCGGGGCGCACTTCGTCGAGCGGCTTCGGCATGTCGGTGACGATTCGATAGAACAGACTCTGAAGAGTCGGCCCTTCGAACGGCTTCGTGCCTGTGAGCAGATGATACAGAACGGCTCCGACTGCAAAGAGATCCGTTCCCGGAACTGACTTTCCACCCATGACCTGCTCGGGTGCCATGTAGCTCGGCGTGCCGACGACAAGTCCGGTCTTGGTCATGTCCGACGACTGCAGATGCGCAACGCCGAAGTCCATGATCTTGGCGTGGCCGTCATCACCTACTCGAATATTCGCGGGCTTGATGTCGCGGTGGATGATGCCGTGCTTGTGCGCGTACGACAGGCCCATCAAAACATCGACGATGATGTCGAGCTTTTCCTGGAGCTTGAGCGGCTTCTCGGTCGAAGTCATCAATCGCTCGAGGTCCGTGCCGTGCACGTACTCCATCGCGATGAATAGATGTCCATCGAGCTCGCCCAGGTCGTAGATGGTTACGACATTGGGATGTTGAAGCGAGCCTGCGGCCTGAGCCTCGCGGAGAAATCTCTGGCGGTGGTCCTTCTGCCGCGCGATCTCTGCGTTCATGACCTTGATCGCGACAGTTCGACCGAGCACAGAATCAACAGCGCGGTAGACGGTGCCCATCGCACCCTCTCCCACCAGCTCGATGATCTTGTATTTGCCTATCTGTTGGGGAAGTGCGTCCGTCATTCAGAGCGACTGCTATAGGGAAATGCCCGAGATGGGAGAATATGATTCCCCGCCTCAGTCCGAGTAAAGAAGCAGAATGTTACGGACTCTGTAATTAACCCCGGGCGGGCTCTGAAATTTTTTCGAGATAGTCGACAATTCGCGAAGTCTCGTGCGGGGTCCACTCAGATCCCTCTACCTGCGCCCGCCGGGCGACATGGATTGCATCCTCTCCGTTAACCGATGCGAGCGACGCTCCGCGGTCGACGAGAAGCTTCACTGTGTCGAGACGGTCGCGCCAGATCGCGAGATGCAGCGCACTCATTCCTTTCCATGAAGGATGCGTGCAGCGCGACTCGATGTCGAACCCGAGATCGAGGAGGGCTCGCACTCCATTGGTATTCCCGGCGCCCGCGAAATTCGCGAGAAGCCCAGGGTAAGCTCTCCTGATTTCAGGAATCATTTCCGCATCTACATCGGAAATTTCCCGCGCCGCCGGAGCGTTGCCGCGCGCGCAAGCTTCGAGAAACGCGGACACTCCGCTCATCTCGTATTCGAAACCGCGCTTCCTGAAGCGATCGAGGATATCGGCTCTTCCAGCTGCGGCAGCGCGCGTGAATGCGTTGATGCCATCCGGCGTAGCGAGAAGCGGATTCGCACCGAAGTCGAGAAGCAAGTCGGTGAACTCGATCTGGTTATCCCGCCCGATCGAGTGATCGAGCGCGCGCATTCCCCACAGGCTCACCATGTTCGGATCGGCACCGTGATTCAACAGCCATCGCACGCCCGCATAATTCGCCCAGTCGATCTTGCGATGCAGCATCGTTGTAAGACCCATTGGCGCGAGCTTGCCGCTTTCGACGATGATCTCCATCGGGCGATTGTTGAACCACTCCGGCGCATGATACTCCGTCTCACCGTCGTTGGGATCGGCACCGCGGTCGAGCAATAGCTGTGTCATCCCATCGTCATGGGCAACCCCGGCGGCGCCATAGAGGACACTTTCAAAGATCGGCTCGGGAAGATGATCGTCGGAGTAGAATCCCGTATTGGGATCGGCGCCTGCATCGAGCAGCATCGTTGCCGCGGATAAAAAACCCGCTGACCGCTCGGCATCGATGCGGAGGTATTTCGAGAAGCAGAGATAGGTAAGGGCATCCCATCCGTAGGGCCCGCCTTTTCTCGTTGCGTTCGCGGGTTCGGTCTGGATGAACTGTCGCACCGCTGAATCATTGCCGAGGACGGCAGCGGTGTAGATGTTCTCGGACGCGAGTGACGGCTCGCGCGCGAGAATCTCGCGGGCACGGTCGAGCGTGCCGGTGCTGTGCCAGCTTCCGTCCAGGGCAACACTTGCCGCCCTGATAAAATCGTCTGCGCTTACGGTCATATTTCGTTCCGGTTACGGGAAGCATGTGCACGAATTCTGTCACGCGCTACATTCCGGCAGACCATGACCAGCGCGCGTGAGTTCATTCCGTTCGATGCATTCGGCCGTCGCCGGCTGAAGCTTGCATTCGTCGGGACTCATGGAGTGGGGAAGACCACGCTCTGTTTTGACCTCGCCGCCCAGCTCAAGCGACTCGACCTCGGCGTCGATCTCGTGAAGGAAGTTGCGCGCAGGTGTCCCCTGCCGATCAACGAAGCAACTACCCCTGACGCGCAGGCGTGGATTCTTCACACACAGATCGCAGAAGAGCTGGAGGCACAGGCGTCATACGAGGTTGTGATCTGTGACCGGTCCGTGCTCGATAACTATGCATATCTCGTCGCACGAGCCGGACGTCAGGACGATCTCGATCCGATGGTAAGGAAATGGATTCGCACTTACGATGCGCTCTATCGTGTGCCGGTTCTCGATCTTCCGTCTTTTGACGGCACGCGTGCGGTAAGTCCGGCGTTTCAGCTCGAGATCGACGAAGTCATCGATGATCTGATCGACACGTTCGAGGTCGACGTCACACGACTCGATCCAGAGGACAGAGACGGATGGATTCCGCTCGTCATCCAGTCGCTGGGCATGCCGTCGAAGCCACCGCAGATCGATCTATTTGTTTCCGGGACTACGGCGTCGCGCTCGTAACATTTCTGTGATTTGACAACTGTCCGCGCGGCGGGGATGTTCTCCTGCCTGACCCAGACTGGAGCTGTTTCCATGATTCAACGCCCCATCCGCCTGATGGCGGTCTCGTCAGTGCTCATCATTGCTGCATGCACTGATTCACCAACTTCGAGCGGGCCCTCATCGCCTGACATGTCCCCGACGTCGCAGAGAAGTCCGGTTGCGCAGGATCGGCTGGCGGCCCTCTTCCCCGATGTCTCGAGTCACGTAATGGCGTTGCCGGCCACTGTTTATGCCGACTACGACGAGACACGCGGTAAGCTCGTGTTCGGAGTCGAGAACGAGCATGCGATGCAGGGCGTACAGCGCTCGCTCGCAGCGCGCGGGATTTCGTCCGACGATTACGTGATCGAGCAGGCGGAGCCGATTCGGATGATGGCAACGCTTACCGATATGTTCCGTCCGACGCAGGCAGGAACGCAGATCCATTTCGGCGGATACCTCTGCACGATGGGCTTCAACGTCGATCACGCAGGAGGCCGGTCGTTCATCACCAACTCGCACTGCACAAATACCCAGGGCGGAACGGAAGGCACGCAGTA
Source organism: Gemmatimonadaceae bacterium (assembly GCA_035281765.1). Taxonomy (GTDB): domain Bacteria; phylum Gemmatimonadota; class Gemmatimonadetes; order Gemmatimonadales; family Gemmatimonadaceae; genus UBA4720. Next base: position 890 of record DATEDH010000320.1, on the reverse strand, counting down.
CTACCAGCCACTCAGCTCGATCAACTCGACCGTGATAGCGACTGAAGCTGCCGACCCGCAGTATCAGGCCGGCATCGTGGGGTGCTCCTCAGGAAAAGTCTGCCGCAAGTCGGATGCATCGCGCGCGCTCTACAATGGAAGTGTTGAATCGAGCCGCGGTGTGATCGCAAAGACCACGGGCGTCAACAATCGTTCGCTGACCGTCGCTGGCCAGTTCTCGATCACCGAGCAGGACAATACGAATACGACCTTCAGCGGGACGATAAACAAGGTTGGTCGCACGACAGGATGGACCGCGGGCACAGTGTCGGGCACGTGCGTAACAGTCAACGTATCGCAGAGCAATATTCAGCAACTCTGTCAGACGCTCGTAACAAAGAAAGGCACAACAATCGTTGGATCGGGTGACAGCGGCTCTCCAGTTTTCCAGATACTGAGCGGTGACAATGTCAGGCTCGTTGGAATTCTCTGGGGTGGCGGGGGAAACAGCCAGTTCGTATTCAGCCCGCTCAAGAACATTCAGGATGAGCTGGGATCAGTGGTCGCCACATCGGATGGAAGCGGCGGCGGTGGTGGTGGTGGCGGTGGCGGTGGCGGCGGCGGATGCGTTCCGCGCGGCAATAGCGGGCACTGCAAGTAGTCTGAAAACAACGCGTCGTCCGTCTCCCGACACCCGACGCCCGAGAAATAATGTCACGGGTGACGGACGACGGGCGACGGACGACGCGTTTTTTTATTTATTTCCGCGCTGGCAGCGGCCTTCCCTCTATACGCGCTTTCAAGCTCTGCAGCTCCAGCTTCGACTGCATCCGAAACATCGACATCATCATGTCACCGGCGACGCCGGCGCGATTCTGCACGGAATCAGGAAGCATCGGATAGATCGCACT
>DATEDH010000319.1:0-2486 GCA_035281765.1 Gemmatimonadaceae bacterium | reverse complement strand
CTCCCGCAAGCTACGCCGCCGCGCAGTCGTTGTGGGCAATGCTCGGCGCAAAGCCAATGAAAATGGATGCAGTCGAGCATGATCAGCTTCTCGCGTGGACGAGTCATCTTCCACATATAGTCTCGTCTGCTCTCGGCCTCGCGCTCGCGGAGGTTGGAATTCCGCGTCGGCAGCTTGGTCGCGGGGGGCGGGATGTCGCCCGGCTTGCTGCAGGATCGCCGGAAGTGTGGACATCGATTGCACTGGACAATGCTGACGCGATAGTTGCCGCTTTGACTGGAATCGAGAGGCAGATTAGCGGTTTCCGCGAGCTGCTCGAGCGCGGCGAGCGAGAGAGTGTGCACGCGAAGTTATCCAAAGCACGCGAATGGTCGGGGCCGGCTGAGCGTTAACGCCGCCGAAATTCCAGAGCTCTGGTTTCATTGGGGTCGAGCGTCAATGCCTGCGCGTACGCAGTGGCTGCGGCCTTCCTATCACCGGTTGCAGCGAGAACAACACCGAGTGTTGTGTGAGCCCGCGCGAAATCGGGATACAGCTCGGTCAAGAGGCGCGCGACGGGAAGAGCAACCGTCGGACGATTCCACTCGAGCAAAAACTCCGTGAGCTGATCGAGGTAGTACCACGTCTCGTCGACCTGCGGAAATTTTTCGTTTGGATCCTTGACAGCTGGTTTGAAAACCTCCTTCGCTTTGGCGTACTGACGCAGGGCACCTTTGTTGTCGCCGGATAGTGCCAGCGCAACACCGTACAGAACGAAGGCGCGTGGCTGCGATGGCACCATCTCAGTGAGCGCCTTCGACAACTTCAGCGCATCGTCAGTTCTCCCTGACGCCAGGAGAGCGCGTGTCACGAAATCTCCACCATTCAACACCCCGGCCGCCTGAGTCGGCTGCGTGCGCATGATCTCGGCGAGGCGGTCGATTTGCGATTGGATACCAGTTGTCCTGATGCGTTCAAGGGACTGTTCAAGCCGCGCGGTTCTCTGACTTTGCGAGTCGGCGTTCCAGCCTTCGATCTCGAGGCTCACATCGACGCTGTCCGACATTGTCGCCTGACGCGCTTTGTCGAACCATGAGTTGTATGTGCTGCCTCCAAGAATTCCAAAATCAGCACGCGCAATTTTCAACGCTCCCTCGGCGTTGATGATCATCCAATTCGATTCCGGACTTCGAGTGGGCGGGCGCAGCAGGTGGAACGGAATCGATATCTGCTTCGTAACTCCCTTCATCGTGAGCTTTCCGTCCGCTCGCCAGCCGTTGGCAGTCTGCGTCAATCGCTCGCTTTGAAAAACGATCGTCGGATATTTCTCGACGTCAAAGAAATCGCTGGTGCGCAGATGTTCATCGCGATGCGGCCATCCTGTATCGATGGATTTGGACTCGATCACAACGGTGATCGATGACTTCGATGGATCGACGGTATCGTACACGATGTTGCCGTTCGAGTTCGTAAACCGGCCTTTGATCCGGCTGAATGCAAACCCGATGGAGAACTCGATGATCGAGTGCCCGGCATCGAGCCTGTACTCCTGAATTCTTGGCGGCTTTGTCGTCAAAGCGGTTTGCGCCTGGATGATCGCGGGTGCAACTAGTGACAGAATGACGAGTCGAATTGGTCTCATGCCAGGGAAACGCACGAAACCGCGGCAATCTTACATGGCATGTAAGGTCGGGCAGGCTTTAAGCGTTTACTTCATGTGATGCAGGCACGCGAGAGTCTCCATCGTGTGACAGAGCTCGACGACGCTGCGCTTGTACGCGCCACGCGTGCCGGCGATATGGACGCGCTCGCCGAATTGTACCGGAGGTTCGCTCCGGCTCTGATGGCCGTCGCGTATCGATTGCTGCAATCGCGGGAGGGCGCCGAGGATGTACTGCACGATGTATTCGTCGGATTGCCCGAGGCGATGCGGAAGTACGAGGATCGCGGAAAGCTCGCCGCCTGGCTCAAGCAGGTTACTGCGCGTGTCGCATTGAGCGCGATCCGGCGTGAGGACACAGCAATTCGGCTTGCACCTGTTCCCGCTTTGGCTCACGCAGATGATTTGCACATGAGGATGACATTGGATTCAGCAGTAGCGTCGTTGCCGGTAACGCTTCGAACCGTTCTTGTGCTCAAGGAAATCGAAGGGTTCAGTCATGCCGAGATTGCGGAGATGCTGGGGATTTCACGGGGTGCGTCGGAGGTGCGGCTGCATCGCGCCTTGATTGCGCTGCGTGCGATGGTTACGAAAGGAGAGATGAGCTCATGAAGTGGTTCAATCGCAGTCACGCTCTTGATTTCGCTGAGGCGATTCGCCCTGAGCTTCAGTCTCTGTCCGTTCCTGCGCCGCGCGACGATCTGATGGCGAGGATTACTTCAAGTCGTGAATCCGGAGCCAGAGTAATTCTTCCCGAGGTTTCGCAGCAGAGGTCGAGCGCGCCGCGACGGTTGTTGATTCCATCTGCGATTGTCGCAGCGGTACTGCTGCTTGCGCTTCCTTTCCG
>DATEDH010000318.1:0-6049 GCA_035281765.1 Gemmatimonadaceae bacterium | reverse complement strand
CGGTGACGACGACTTCGCCGAGCTGTGTAACGTCTCTGCGGAGATCGAAGTTCACCGACTGCGATCCGGCGGTCAGGGTGACCTGCCGCATCTGCGGCTGGTAACCGATCGCACGGACGCGGAGGTTGACAGTCTGACCGTTAAGACGCGCCTGCGGAATGTTGAGCGTAAACGCGCCTGTCTGTGACGTTCCGACCGAGATATTCAGGTCGTTGATGTACACATTCGCTCCGACGAGTGGCTGTCCCTGCTCGGACATCACCCGACCGGATATAACCGCCCCCTGACTCTGCGCGACCGCCGGCGAGACGCCGACAAGTGCCGCCACGATCAGAAGGAGGGCCTTCGTTGGACGGAGTAGTTTCTTCATACGTACCTCAATGGGGTTTTTCGAGATACTGCCGAGTTCACCCTGCTGTTACTTCCCTTCGCCGCAGAGCTGCCAGATGCAGCCGGGCATGACACACGAACAATTGGCATGTGATTGGCGGGCCGACCCTCCTCTGAAAAAAAGTGTGAAATCGTTGAAACCATTTATCGCAAACCGGCGTCTAACAGTTCAGCCGGTCAAACTCCAAACGGTGCGGTCATTCACGCACTTTCGAGATGTGACTCGTATATGACAGCCACCGCGCTTCTGACCTGGTTTCGGGCAGGAGCGTGGTGAAGGGTCGTTTTATATCGGCGCCTAATATGGTGCAGGTCTTTAGGAACGCAAGCGATTTGTAAAGCCTGCGTCAGCGGTTGTTACCGCGGGCTTTTCCCGTCCCTTGGGGGGAATGCAAAGGGCTGAACCACCACCTGGCGCACCGCTGCGCCTTTCAGCCGGGCAGGCGTGTAGCTCGCCGCTTCCACAGCGCGTTTCACCGCATCGGCCAAGAGCTGATCCGACGACGACACGATCCCCAAAGTGCCCGGCTCGACCCTGCCGACGGAATCCACGACAAATTCCACGACCACCGATCCGCCGGTCCCCGCGGCAAATACCGCAGGCGGATACTCGACCTTCATCTCGTATTTCGGATCGACGGCAGCAGGAAGATCGACTTGATCCGCTGTGTAAACCTTGAGAGATGCAATCATCTTCTCGAGATCGAAACGCTGAGCGTTGCCGCGTCGCGTAATAGGATCAGTGTCGGGACCGCGCGACCACAACAGAATTGTGCCGCAGCTCGACTGGTCCCTGTTCGCGATGAATCCCATGGGAGCAGTCGTCGATCCGAGATAAATCTCGATGCCGTGAATCGAAGTTGGAGCGAATGCATCGAGATCGACTTCACCCGCACCCATCGGCAATCCGTCGAGCCACACGAGTGGCCAGCAATTGCGTCCACGCATTCGCACACCGGATCCGCCGCCACGCGTGCGTGTCGCGTTGATTCCTGCGACATGTGTCAGAAGCTGACTCAAAGTGCGCGGATTCTCGCTGTCGATCTGCGAGCGCGGTATGAACACTCCCGCATTCTGATTTTCGAGGCGACGGTAGTATCCCGCGAGACGACCTCTGTACTCGACCTTGCTCGTGCGCACTACAACCGGCTTGAGAACGCTCGGCAATGACCTGAGACGCAGGTTCACCTGCGTGGGGTCACTCGCTCCGGTGATTTGAACCTGTTGCGAAACGGCCTCGAATCCAATGCGTCGCGCAGTAATCGTCACGAGACCGACGGGCGCCGAGATGCGGAACTGTCCTCTGTCATCGGTGCGCGCAGTGTACGCTGCGCCGCCAACTATCACTTCGACGCCAGTGATTGGAACGCCAGCGGAATCGCTGACAGTGCCTGCAAGAGCGCCCGCCTGCGCGGCGGCTTCCCGCGAAAAGATCGCAGGCACAGCGCACGCAACTATATAGAGTGTCGCAATCAGAACAGGCCGCGCACGTGTCATCGATATTATCAAAGGACCATTAATTGAAGCATAGCGTTGGGTACATGCGCACACAATGCAAACGTATCGCGCAGACAAACGGTTGCTGGCCGCTCGTTTACATACTATGCTCCCGCGTCATCGTTAGGGCGAATCATCAAACCACGCTCGTCGCCGGGCGTCGAGGAGGACGGACAATGAAGTCTCGCTGGCTGTTGAGTATCGTTGCCGCTGCAAGTCTCACGACTGCGTGCGCATCGGGCACGGGAACCGGCGCACCCAAGGCCGAGGAATCTTCTCGCGACAGAATTACAAGCGTTGAAATCGCCGCCACGCCTGGCACGTCGGCGTACGACCTGGTTTTCAAGCTGCGCCCGCACTGGCTGCGCGCAGGCGCGACGGGCTCGATTGGTGGCGGGACGATGACGAACCAGGTTACGCTCGTTTACCTCGACGGAAGCCGGCTTGGCACTCTCGACGCACTTCGCAGCATCAGTGCGACAGGCATCAAATCGATGGAATGGATTCAGGCATCGCGGGCCGCAATTGTTCTTTCGGATGTCGGCAACGACCCGATCGCCGGCGCGATTTCCGTCAAGACTCGCTGATCCGGGCTGTTTTGCGCACTCGCGAGCGTATGCGGGTGCGCAAAGCTTGGGCAGCAGGGACGCGGGACGTTATAATGAGACGTGTCCTTCGTTCATCTCCACTGTCACTCCGAATACTCCCTCCTCGACGGCGCAAATCGAATCGATAACCTGATCGAACGGGCGCTCGAATTCGAAATGCCGGCGCTCGCAATCACCGATCATGGCAACATGCACGGGGCGTGGGAGTTTCAGGAAAAAGCACACAAGGCAGGCATTCGCCCCCTGATAGGTATGGAGGCGTATGTCGCGCCCGGTAACAGGCGCGTCAAGGAACGCGAAGGAAACCGCAAGCCGTATTTCCATCTCGTTCTTCTCGCAAAGAACGAAACCGGATACAGGAATCTCGTGAAGCTCTCGTCACTCGGCTTCACTGAAGGTTTTTATTCCCGGCCGCGCGTAGACCGCGAGCTGCTCGCGAAATACAACGAAGGAATCATCGTTTCGTCAGCGTGCATGGCCGGCGAGGTTGCATCCAATCTTCTCACCGACAACTGGGAAGGCGCTCGCGAAGCTGCGTCATGGTACGCAAATACGTTCAAGGATTATTACCTCGAAGTCCAGGCGCACACGTCCGAAGGACAGGCAGAGCTCAATCGTAAAGTGTTCAAGCTCTCTGAAGAGCTTGGCATTCCTGTCGTCGCAACTAACGATGCGCACTTTCTCCGGCGCGAAGACCACCAGGCGCACGACATTCTTCTTTGCATCGGGATGGGCAAGGAGTACGCGTCCACCGATCGCATGCGCTACGACGAAGGATTGTACTTCAAGAGCGCTCCCGAGATCGCCGATGCATTTCCCGGCCGCGCCGACGTGCTGGAGAACACGCTCAGGATCGGCGACGAAGCGGGAGTAAAGCTTTCCAAGCAATACCAGGTGCCAGCGTTTCCGCTTCCGGCGGGCGTGACGAGTGAAAACGATCTGCTCATTTCGCTCGCCGAAAAAGGCGCACGCGAGCGTTACGGTGAAGTTCTTTCGACCGAAGTCACAGAGCGGCTTCGGTATGAGCTCGACGTAATTACAAAAACGGGATACGCAGGATACTTCCTCATCGTCGCTGATTTCATTGCGGCCGCGCGCGAGAAAGGAATTCCTGTTGGACCAGGACGCGGATCGGCGGCAGGATCTCTCGTCGCCTATTGTCTTCGCATCACCGACGTATGTCCGCTCAAGTTCGATCTCCTCTTCGAGCGCTTTCTGAATCCTGAGCGAATATCGATGCCCGACATCGACGTCGACTTTGATTTCGAGCGGCGCGGTGAAGTGATCGACTACGTGCGCGACAAGTACGGACGCGATTCAGTCGGCCAGATCATCACGTTCGGAACGCTGAAATCGCGCGCAGCAGTGAAAGATGTCGGGCGCACGCTTGGATTCACTCCCGCTGAAACCGACGCGCTTGCGAAGCTCATCCCGAACATGCCGAACTTCTCGCTCACGGTGCGCGAAGCAATCGACCGCGTGCCGGAGGTTCGCAAGCTCTACAACGACGACGAGCGGTATCGCGAGCTGCTCGACTTTGCGATTGCTCTCGAAGGATTGTCGCGGCATGCAGGCGTGCACGCTGCGGGAGTCGTCATTGCTCCGGGCCCGCTCGATGAATACGTGCCGGTGTGCACGCAGTCGTCAAAGGGCTCAGGAGCTGGAAGCGACGAATCAATCGTCGTAACGCAGTACGACATGACAGCGCTCGAGAAGGCCGGAATGCTGAAGATGGATTTCCTCGGCCTCACAACGCTCACGATCATCAAGGACGCTCTCGCATCGATCAGGTCGCGCACTGGAACCGCGCCTGATCTCGACACACTGCCGCTCGAAGACGAAGAAACGTTCAGGATGCTGCGTGCAGGAAAAACTGCAGGAGTGTTCCAGTTCGAATCCCCGCTCGCAACCGACATGGTGCGCAGCATGCGCGCCGATCGATTCGACGATCTCGTCGCATCGAATGCACTCATGCGGCCGGGCCCGCTCGACGCGGGAATGCACAAGGTTTACATCCGGCGTAAAAAGGGAGAGGAGCCGGTTGCATATGCGCTGCCCGAGCTCGAGGAGATCCTGAGCAGCACATACGGAGTCATCACCTATCAGGAGCAGGTGATGCGTATTGCGCAGAAGCTCGCCGGCATTTCTCTCTCTGAAGCCGACGTACTGCGTAAAGCAGTGGGAAAGAAAGATCCTGAGCTCATTCGCGCCGAGCTTGGCAAGTTCGTGAGCAAGGCGATTGCGCGCGGATACGATCGCAGGATCATCGAAGAGATCTCGGGACAGATCGAAACGTTCGGCCGCTACGGATTCAACAAGTCGCACTCAGTTGCGTACTCGATCATCTCGTTTCACACGGCGTGGCTGAAAGTCCACTACCCTGCCGATTTCATGGCAGCGCTTCTCTCGGCGATGATCGGCGATACCGACAGCGTCGTGAAGTACATCAACGAAGCGCGCGAGATCGGCATCGAGATTCTTCCGCCTGACGTGAACGAATCGGGATACAAGTTCACTGTCATTGGCGAGAAGCGAATCCGGTTTGGCCTGGGTGGAATTCGCAACGTCGGAAAATCCGCGATCGATTCCATTGTCGCTGCACGCGAGAAGGCCCCGTTCAAATCGATTTTCGATCTTGCCGAGCGGGTTGACCTGCGCGTCTGCAACAAGAGAGTGTTCGAAGCGCTGATCCAATCGGGCGCGCTCGACGGACTCAATGGACATCGCGCGCAGTTCATGACGGTGCTCGACGCTGCGCTGCGTGAAGCGTCGCTGCAGCAGGAAGAAATTGCGTCGGGACAGGTATCGATGTTCGGCGGCCCTGTCGCTGGGACTGCGCGCGAGCACATGCAGCAGGTTCTTCCGAACATCGCGCCATGGACGGAGAATGTGCGTCTGGCGAGAGAAAAAGAGATTCTCGGGTTCTACACTTCCGGCCATCCACTGGAGCCATTCACAACCGAATGCGAGCTGTTCGCGACTCACAAAGTCGCGGATCTTGGAAAGTGGAACCCCGATCCGATGGCTTTGTGCGTAGTGGTGACCGCGATCAAGCGGCAGCTCAGCAAGCGCACTGGCGCAGAATTCGCGCGTCTTACGATCGAGGATTTCTCGGGCTCGACAGAGGTTCTGGTGTTTCCCGAGAAATGGTCAGCCTTGTCAGATCAGGTGAAGACAGATGTACCGATGCTTCTCAAGGGCGGTTACGCGCGAAGAGACCAGGATGCGGACAATCCATCGTTCGTGGTCGAGTCGGTTACAAAACTCACCGAGCTCAGGGCGAACGGCCAGGTAATGATTTCCATCAGGCTCACAAAAGGCGGCGCTGCGCTCGGATCGACGATTCGCGACCTCAAGTCAATCGTCGAGGCCTACCCCGGGACGGTTCCCCTCGAAGTCGAGTACTCGGACGGCAACGGGTTGCGTGCGACCCTCCGTTCCCGCAGTTTGACCCTTGCGGTCAACTCGACAGCGCTGAGCGAGCTGCGCTCGCTGCTCGGAAACGACTCGGTGCGCCTGCAACGCGGGAGCAGATAGTTGGCGACATCCACACA
>DATEDH010000317.1:0-4153 GCA_035281765.1 Gemmatimonadaceae bacterium | reverse complement strand
AGCATAACTCTGAGGCCTCGTCACTCCTGGCAGCATCTGACGACCTGGACACGGAGTTACGGAGAAACGGAGTACGCACGAAGGGTCAAACTACGCGCGCCTCTCGGCGGCTTGTAGCCGGTAGCAAGCTTTAGCGCTTAGCTCTTAGCGTGCTAAAACAGAAAGGCGCCGCTAGCTAATAGCAAAACAAAAAAGAAAAAAAGCTCTTCTTCGTGGGTACTCCGTATCTCCGTTACTTCGTGTCCAGGTCGTCAGATGCTGCGAGGCGCGACGAGGCCTCAGAGTTATGCTGTCTGCTTGGGCGGCCGAGGCTTCGGTTGGTCGACGTTGATCCGGTAGCGTCCGGCAACAACAGTCACGTTGTCGGGAGCGCCCGTATCGAGGGCACGGCGAATCAGCGCATCACATAGCCCCTCGAGATCGCGGTTGACCGCCGCCATCGATGCGATTTCCTGCGCCGTCATCTGATTGGATAGCCCATCGCTGCAGAGAACGAGCAGGTCGTCATTCATCAGTCTGTCGCGCGTGAGCTCCGGAACAATCGCTTTCTCCGGGCCGAGTGCCTGGAGAATGATGTTGCGGTGCTCGCTTCGCTCCGCCTGCTCAGGCGTGAGCTTGCCTGCGTCCACCATTCGTTGCACGAGTGACTGGTCCTTTGTCATCTGCTTTGCAACACCGTTCCGGATGATGTACGCGCGACTGTCGCCAACCTGCGCGAAGTAAACCATCCCGCTCACGATCAGGCCAACAGTCGCAGTCGTTCCCATTCCGTGATGAGTGCGGTCCTGTTTCGACTGCTCGTGGATCGCTTCGTTGGCGTCCTGCACAGCCTGCGTAAGTGAATCCGCAATTACGATCGCGCCTTTCAACGCGCCGTTCGCCGCGCGCTCGCGCAGCTTGTCGAATACAACCTGAGTGGCGAGTGAGCTCGCGATCTCGCCCGACGCTGCGCCGCCGACGCCGTCAGCAACCATCAGTAGCGCAGGGACTGCTTCGGCGCGCAATATTCCCGACCCGTTCTCGCTGTAGGAAGTGCCATGAGCGAGATTGGCAATGAGGAACGAATCTTCGTTGTGCTCCCGAATGAGACCGACGTCCGTGCGGGCCGCGATCTCTATTGTGCCTTCAGGAAGCGCAGGGAATTCAGCTGTAAATGGCTCGGTTCGAGTCACAATGTGATGAACGCGCCGGATTTTCTGGCGCGCAAAAAGGAAATCAAAGTAAAAAGCTGACGACACAGCATCGCGGGAATATAGGTATTACAGCGGTTGTTCGCCTCAACCTCTCGGGATCAACCATCATGGTCTGGTATTGACCATGCAATCTTCATCGATTGTAAAGACGACCGAGCATCCATGTTGACAACGTCCAAAACCCCACGATTTCCCATCGCGATGGCTCTTTTCATCGCCGCCTGCAGCACTGCCCCGGCAGCAACCGCTCCCGTGCCCGAGGCCTCACCGGCACCTGGCCCCGCTCCAGCGGCACCTGCGCCGGTACAGCCGGCTCCGGTCCCGGTGATGAATCCAACACTTCCTCCTGTCCAGCATGTCACCGGGCCGCTTGCGATCAAGGTGATTTATCCGCCAGCGAATCAGCTCATTCAGGGCAAGGACTCGAACTTCATATTCGGCAGTGTGGGAAACGGTGACGCCGCGCTCACCATCAACGGCGTTCTGTCACCCGTGTGGCCGAACGGCTCATTCATGGCGTGGCTGCCCAAGCCGCCGGCCGACAATCCTGTGTACGAGATCGTCGCGCGAACGGCCACCGACAGCGCAAGCATTTCTCATCCGGTGAAAATTGCTGCTCCGCCCACGGGACCGGTCACGCCGGCACCAGCCGATACGATCACACCGATCTCCCCCGCGCGCTGGGCCGCGTTGATTGGTCCTGCGGCTTACGCGAGCGATACGGAGCGCGTTGTAACAGGCTACGCGCTTACGGGTGGAATTCAGCGATGGTTCCTGTTGCCCAACACCATGGTGAAAGTGGTGGGATCAAAGGGGAACGATCTCTACATCCGTCTCGATACGACGCGGACGATTCGCGTGGAGAAGAAAGACGTTCAGCTCGATTCCACCGGCGCGCCGGCAGCCGCACCTCGCTTTGTTGCATCTAAGTTCACGGTGTCGAATACCAACGAATGGACCGACATCGTCATCCCGATCACCTCGCGTCCCGCTCATCTGGTTGAAGAAGGACCCAATTCGATCACTCTCACTCTGTACGGGACCGACGGACCCGAGCGACAGATATCAGTTGCTGCGCCTGACACCACGTACATCAGCTCGATCTCGAGCTTCGCGAGTGGCCCGCAGATGCAATACATCATCACGATGCCCCGCGAGGTCTTCGGATATCAGGCGTTGTGGGAAGAGGGCAAGTTCACCTTCCGCGTGCGCAAGCCACCTGCAATCGATCCAGCCGAGCCGTTGAAAGGTTTGACCATAACGATCGATCCAGGTCATCCACCGATTGGCGCAACCGGTCCTACAGGTTTGTGGGAGCCCGAGGCAACTCTCGCTGTGGGATTGAAAGCTGAGGAGCTTCTCAAGGCCAAAGGCGTGAACGTGGTGATGACTCGCACGAACATGGATCCGGTCGACTTGAATCTTCGCGAATCGATTTCACGAAGAGCCAACGCACATGCATTCGTTTCGATTCACCTCAATGCTGTTCCGGACGGAGTCAATCCATTCAGGGCGCAGGGTACCGCGACCTACCACTATTATCTCCACTCCGGCCCGCTTGCCAAAGCAGTTCAAACCGCGGCAGTTCCGCTGCTCGGCTTGCCTGACAATGGAGTGAAGCGCGAGAATTTCGCAGTGGTCAGAGGAACGTGGATGCCGTCAATTCTCGTCGAAGGAGCCTTCATCATCATGCCCGATCAGGAGGCGGCACTGCGCACGCCCGAATATCAGGAGCGATACGCGCAGGGAATTGTGAACGGACTCGAAGCCTACTTCAGGAGCCTCGCCACATCGCAACAGTGAGGCACATCCGCTGGCTGCTTTGCGCGCTCGCGATTCCATTCACGAATATCGGCGCGCAGCTGCCTCCCAACGATCACTGGCTCACAATTGAAACGTCACACTTCTACATTCATTTCCCCCGCGGACTCGAGGCGATAGGAAAGCGCGGGGCGGTTAACGCGGAGCGTGCATTTGCGGAGCTGAGCACGGAGCTCAGGGCGCCAGGCGGAAAAATCGATCTCGTAATCTCCGACAACGTCGATTATGTGAATGGATATGCGACCACATTCCCGGGCAATCGCATTGTCGTGTTCGCGCACCCGCCTGTCGATGCGCCGGAGCTTCGCAATTACGATGACTGGCTTCGTCTCGTAATAACGCATGAGCTCACCCATGTCTTTCATCTCGATCGGGCAGATGGTGTGTGGCGTCTTGGGCGTTCGCTCCTTGGAAGGCATCCCGCACTTTTTCCTAACGCGTATCTCCCGTCGTGGGTGATCGAAGGGCTCGCTGTTTATTACGAATCGCGCGTTACGGGAAGCGGACGACTCGAGGGATCGGAGCACTACATGATCGCGCGCGCTGCTGCCGAAGCGAACAGAGTTCCGCGCATCGACCAGCTGTCACTTGCAACCACGCGTTATCCCGGTGGCGAGTCAGTGTACTCATACGGCAGCCTGATCTTCGATTATCTCTCGCGGACGCGCGGGCCCGACAAGGTTCCTCTCTTCATCGACAAGACGAGCAAGCTGATCTGGCCGGTCTCGCTCAACGGGCGCGCGAAAAAAGCGTTCGGCATCAGCTTCGAGAATGCGTGGCGCGACTGGCGCGATTCTCTGGTGCGGGTATCGTCGCGCAATGAGCCGCTGCCCGGTTGGCGGCAGCTTACGAGCGAAGGTCGATCCGTGGGCTTTCCCAGATGGCTTGGCGACACAGCGATCATCTATTCGGCCGCGACAGGAAAGGACGTCACATCTGCCTACACGGTCTCTCTGGATGGTCGCACCGGGAAAATCGGCAGGAGAAACAGCATCGATGCGAATGTGCAGCTGCCCGACGGCTCCATCTATTTCACGCAACCCGATTTCACAGATGCCTTTCATTATCGAACAGATCTCTATGTTCAGCGCAACGGACATCAAACAAGGCTGACGCGAGGTGCACGGCTCACTCAGATA
>DATEDH010000316.1:0-4803 GCA_035281765.1 Gemmatimonadaceae bacterium | reverse complement strand
AACGTTGGAACGATCGGCCACGTCGATCACGGCAAGACCACTCTCACTGCAGCGATCACTGCGATCCAGGCAAAGAAGGGACTGGCCCAGACCGTTGCCTTCGACCAGATCGACAAGGCTCCTGAAGAGAGAGAGCGCGGCATCACGATCGCGACCGCTCACGTCGAGTACGAGAGTGAGAAGCGTCACTATGCCCACGTCGACTGCCCGGGTCACGCCGATTATGTGAAGAACATGATCACCGGCGCGGCACAGATGGACGGTGCGATTCTCGTGGTGAGTGCCGCAGACGGCCCGATGCCGCAGACGAGAGAGCACATCCTTCTCGCCAAGCAGGTGAACGTGCCCTACATCGTCGTCTTCCTGAACAAGGTCGACATGGTCGATGATCCCGAGCTTCTTGAGCTCGTCGAGCTCGAGGTTCGTGAGCTTCTCTCGTCCTACGATTTCCCGGGCGACGACACGCCGATCATCAAGGGCTCAGCACTGAAGGCTCTCGAGAGCGGTGATCCGAACAGTGAGTGGGGCCAGAAGATCGGCGAGCTGATGGATGCACTGGATAGCTACATCCCGCAGCCGCAGCGCGAGACTGACAAGCCCTTCATCATGCCTGTTGAAGACGTGTTCTCGATCACTGGTCGTGGCACCGTTGCTACTGGCCGTATCGAGCGCGGTATCGTCAAGGTTGGCGAGGAAGTCGCACTCATCGGCTTCGGTGCAGACAAGAAGACCGTCATCACCGGTGTCGAGATGTTCAGAAAGCTTCTCGATGAAGGACAGGCTGGTGACAACGTCGGACTCCTCCTTCGTGGTATCGGCAAGGAAGAGATCGAGCGCGGAATGGTTCTGGCCAAGCCGGGCAGCATTACGCCACACACGAACTTCCTGGCCGAAGTCTACGTTCTGACCAAGGAAGAGGGTGGACGTCATACGCCGTTCTTCAAGGGATATCGTCCGCAGTTCTACTTCAGAACGACTGACGTGACGGGAAGTGTCGAGCTTCCAGAGGGGATGGAGATGGTGATGCCGGGTGACAACGTTCAGATGACGATCGAGCTCATTACGCCGATCGCAATGGACGAGGGACTTCGCTTCGCCATTCGTGAAGGCGGCCGCACGGTTGGTGCAGGCGTCGTAACCAAGATTATCAAGTAATCAGGACATAGATAAATGCCACGAGACAAAATCATTCTCGCGTGCAGCGATTGTAAAAACCGCAACTACTTCACCACCAAGAACAAGCGCCTCCATCCGGAGCGCGTCGAGTGGAAGAAGTACTGCCCACGCTGCAACGCTCACAAGCTTCATAAGGAAACGAAGTAATGGCCGTCGAGGTTGTCGAGAGACAGGAGAGCCTCCCCGCCAGGACTGTCAACTTCTATCACGAAGTTGTCGCCGAGATGCGGAAGGTCACGTGGCCTGACCGCGAGCAGCTGAAGGATACGACGATCAAGATCATCATCTTCGTCCTCTTCATCGGCGCGATACTCGGCATCCTTGACGTGCTTCTTCAGCTCATCCTGGTCCAGGGAATCCCCTCCCTCTTCTCGGGACGCTGATAGTGGAACATCGCTGGTACGCAATTCAAACAACTTCCGGACACGAGAACAAAGTCCGGAATCTCATCCAGCGTAAGATCGACGCTGATCCGCGCTCGCCCGAAGACCGTTCCATCAGACAGGCTCTCGTTCCCACGCAGGAAGTGGTCGAGATCAAGAACGGAAAGAAGGTGAACGTCGAGCGGAAGATTTATCCCGGATACGTCCTCGTCGAGATGACGATGGATCAGGAGACGTCGCACACCATCAACGGCATTCAGGGCGTGATCAAGTTCGTCGGTCACGAGCGTCTGCCGCAGCCGTTGCGTCCGGAAGAAGTGAATCGCCTGCTCGGAATCGCTGATGAGGCTGAGACCGAGGAGCCCAAGGAAGAGATTCCTTTCCTCGTCGGTCAGGCCGTTGCGATCACCGAGGGTCCGTTCACCGATTTCAACGGAACTGTCGAAGAAGTGCTTGCCGACAAGGGCAAGGTTCGCGTCTCGGTGTCACTGTTTGGGCGCCCGACATCAGTCGAGCTCGACTATCTCCAGCTGAAAGGCTACTAGCAACAAAAAGGGGACAGGTTTTTCACTGTCCCCAATTGTTTACGCCTGTGCTTCGGTCTATGTTCGGGGATGGACCTGCGCGACAAGCTGGCGATTCTCTCCGATGCTGCGAAGTATGACGCATCATGCGCATCCAGCGGCGCTAAAGGGCGGAAGGCAAAAGGAAAGGGAATCGGATCCACTGAGGGAACAGGGATCTGCCACTCGTATACGCCTGATGGACGATGCGTATCGCTCCTCAAGATCCTCCTCACCAACTACTGCATCTACGATTGCAGCTACTGCATCAATCGCCGGTCATCCGGAGTTCGCCGCGCGCGGTTCACCACTGAGGAAGTCGTTCAGCTCACCCTCGATTTCTACCGTCGCAACTATATAGAAGGGCTGTTCCTAAGCTCTGGTATCATTCGCGACGCCGACTATACGATGGAGCAGATTGTCCGCGTCGCTAAATCACTGCGCGTAGATCACGAGTTTGCGGGATACATCCATCTCAAGACAATTCCCGACGCATCGCCGGAGCTGGTTCGAAAGGCGGGGAAATATGCCGATCGTTTAAGCATCAATATCGAGCTGCCGAGACAGAGCGATCTCAACAAGCTCGCGCCTGAGAAAGACCTGGTTCAGATCACGCGGACAATGAAAGTCGTGCGCGAAGGAATTCAGGAGTCGAAGGAAGATCGCGCCGCTCGGGCAAAGAAATTCTCTCCCGCGGGGCAGGCGACGCAGATGATCGTCGGGGCCACCGATGCGCCGGACTCCGTACTTCTCGAGACCTCATCTACGCTTTACCACTCCCACAATCTCAAGCGCATTTACTACTCGGCGTTCAGTCCAATTCCTGATGCTTCGAGTGCGCTGCCCGTTTCGGCTGCGCCTCTTTTGCGAGAGCATCGATTGTATCAGGCCGACTGGCTTATGCGTTACTACGGATTCTCGCATGATGAGCTGACGACAACATTGGCGCCGAATCTGGATCTCGAAATCGATCCGAAGTTGTCGTGGGCGCTTCGCAATCGCGATCGATTTCCGGTCGATGTGAATAAAGCGGCGCAGGAAGATCTGCTGCGAATTCCGGGTGTTGGTGTGAGAAGTGTGAAGCGCATCATCACTGCACGCCGTTGGCATCGGTTGCGGCTCGACGATCTTGTGCGGCTTCGCGTGAGCATGTCGCGGGCGATGCCTTTCGTGTCGACAGCGGATTACGCTCCGGTGAGACTCGGTCCTGATTCTTTAACGCTGCAGCAAAAGGTCTCCAGTGCGTCGCAGCTCGATCTCTGGTTGTCACCCGCAGTTTCTGCAATTACGGGAGAGCTGTGATCGGTACGGCCCATCTCGTGAGTGAATCGGTGGTGCGGTGGCGTGAATCGGCGCGGCTGTGTCTGAAGCAGAACCTGTCTCCGAACGATCTCGAGTGGGAGGCAGACGGATCTGCATCGCTTCTCTTTGGACGGGGAATCGATTCGCACGAATTGCCGCAGCGCACTTTTTCAGTGCCGCGTCAATTTTTCAGTCTCGCCGACTCAGTCGCATGCCATCGCGATGATGCGAGATGGTCGGTGCTCTATGATCTGTTGTGGCGACTCACCCACGGCGAGCCGCACCTGCTTCAGGTTGCGCCGGATCCCTTGGTGGTGCGAGTCGTTCACATGCATAAGGCGGTGAAACGTGCGGCGCACAAGATGAAGGCATTCGTTCGCTTTCGCGCTTTTCAAACCGAGCAGGGCGAAGAATTCATCTCGTGGTTCGAGCCGGCGCATCGAGTCGTAGAGAAGACTGCGCCTTTTTTTGTCGACAGGTTTCGCTCGATGCGGTGGTCTATCCTGACTCCGGATGCATGTGCGCGGTGGGATGGTGCGACACTTACAATTTCGGAGGGGATCGAGAAAAGCGCGGCGCCGACTACTGACGATTCGCTCGAAGATTACTGGCGCACCTATTACTCGGGTGTGTTCAATCCTGCTCGATTGAATCGTCGCGCGATGCGAGCTGAAATGCCGCAGCGTTACTGGAAGAATCTTCCGGAAGCATCTCTCATCGATGAGCTCGCGCGCGAAGCTCCCGCGAGAGTGACGGCGATGATCGAGCAGTCACGTGCGACTCCGGCTCAAACCGATGCTGCACCTGAAGACGATCACGTCGCGTGGGATCCCGTGCATGATCCGGGATGGAGAGCAACGCGCCGGCGAGCGGAATTGGTTCAGCGCCGCGCCCCGGAAGGTTTGGTGTGCGGATCGAGAAGAATAGTTGCAGGCGTTGCCGGCTGGACTGATCCAACACTTCTCGCGGCCGGTGTGTTCTATCCTGGCGATGTGAAGAGTGCTGAAGCGCGACTTCGCTACTACGCGTCGCTCCTCCCGATGGTGGAAGTCGATTCGACCTATTACTCGCTGCCATCCGAGAGCATGTCGAGACTTTGGGTTGAGCGGACGCCCGATCGTTTTGTCTTCAACATCAAGGCGCACTCGTTGATGACGGGCCATCCGACGGATCCTTCGAAGCTTCCGCAGTGGCTCCTCGACGATCTACCGCTTCGCCTTCGCATCGCGTCCAATGTGTATTCACATCACTTCTCTCGTGATGCAATCGACGAAGTGTGGAAGCGCTTCCTGAGCGCGCTCGAGCCGCTTCGCGCCAGCGGCAAACTTGGCGCAGTGATGCTGCAGTATCCGCGGTGGTTCAAGCCGACGCGGAGCGCC
>DATEDH010000315.1:0-10942 GCA_035281765.1 Gemmatimonadaceae bacterium | reverse complement strand
AGCCTGTGGTCGGCACGGTCACGGATACGCTGAATGTTCCTAGCGTAGACGTCACCACTGACTCGGCGAAGGTCGTTGTGCCTGATGTCGACGTTAACAAGGACACCGCGACCATCAAGGTTCCGAAAGTCGAAGTCAAGAAGTAACACTTCTTTTCTTTGATTGGAAAAACGCCGCGCAATTTCTGCGCGGCGTTTTTTTTATGTGTGAACTGCGCCTACAGCTCCTTTCCGAAGCTGCATCTGAAAAACCTCGCCACGGAGTCACGGAGCGACGGAGTCCCCACGGAGTTTCTTTTTGGGAACTACGGAACTGCCGCTACCTGCGGTCTGCTACCTGACTCCAGCAACAGCTACCTGCGACCAGCTATCTGCTAACAGCAACACAAAAAAAAGAAAAAGCAGTTCTCCGTGCGGACTCCGTTGCTCCGTAACTCCGTGGCCAGGGTTTTTCAGATGCAGCTTCGGAAAGGAGCTATCGGCTAACGGCGCAGTTCCGTTTCAGCATGCTAACAGGCTAAGAGCTAAAACCGGCTACAAGCTACGGGCGCGCGTGAGCGCCGCGCCGTTTAACTCTGTGCAAAGAGGACGGATCAAACCAATACACTTATCTCTGCGTCCGTGATAGTTTTCTTGTGCCCCAGGTCCCGGAGGGCGAAAGCCCGCTAACTCCGTCAGGACCCCGAAGGTAGCAGCGGCATGCGGTGTCTTGCGTTGCTCCGTCAGGCCTGGGGTATTTTCCCTCCTCAATGTCTGTCGCCCTCGCACGTAAATACCGGCCCAAGTCCTTCGCAGCAGTCGCGGTACAGTCTCACGTATCAGACACGCTGCGCGGCGCGATCGCGCGCGGACGGGTCGCGCACGGGTATCTCCTGTGCGGCCCCCGCGGTACCGGCAAGACGACTCTCGCGCGCGTCCTCGCAATGGCGCTCAATTGCGAGAATCGCGGCAGCGATGGGGAACCCTGCGGTGAGTGCACGTCGTGCCAGCGAATCTGGAGCGGAAGCTCGAGCCTCGACGTAATCGAAATCGACGCTGCATCCAATCGCGGCGTCGATGACGCACGCGAGCTGCGCGAGCGCGCGATGTACGCGCCGTCAGGCGAAGATCGCCACAAAGTCTATATCGTCGATGAAGCGCACATGCTCACTCGTGAAGCATGGAATGCACTTCTCAAGATTCTCGAGGAGCCGCCACCGCGCGTCGTCTTTGTTTTCGCGACGACAGAGCCGCAGAAAATTGCGCAGACTGCCGCGCCGGTCCTGAGCCGCCTTCAGAGATTCGATCTAAAGCGGATAAGCATTGCCGAGATCACGCGCCGGCTCGAAACGGTTCTTGCTTCGGAGAAAATTCCGGCGACCGACGAAGCTCTTGCGATGATCTCGCGCGCAGCCGACGGCTCCATGCGCGATGCACTGAGCCTCACGGACCAGGTGATCTCGATCGGTGAAGGCGGCATTACCGAAGAACGTGTGCGCGATGCGCTCGGTCTCGTTCCCGAAGATGAGTACCTCGGAATCATCGACACCATCGCGGGCAGGCGCGCGGGAGAAATATTCGAGATAGTGCGCCGCCTCGCAGATGGAGGAGTTGATTTCGCTGTCTTCCTGTCGGGACTGGGAGATATGCTCAGGGCGCAGCTCGCCGTGGTGCTCGAAGGAAAAACTGCGGGAGTATCGGCTCATGCCTTGAGTGCTCTCGAATCTCATCGCGATGATTTCGCCCCGGCCGACATCCTGCGCATGCTGTCGATGCTGACCGGAATCGAGCCGCAGTTTCGCAGGAGCTCGCAGCAGCAGCTTCTTGTGGAAATGTTGCTGGTCCGGTTCGCTCTGCTCGATCGTGCGCTGAGCATCGAGGATGTTCTGCAAACTCTCGGCGGAGGTGGCGGCGGTGGCCCGACGCCACGTAATACGGTTCCACGGCTCGTTCGGTCGGAGGAGCGGCACCCTGCGCCGCGTTCATCCGCTGCTCCGCAGCATGATGTTCCCGCCGAGCCCGTTGTATCGTCGCCTGCGCCTCCGCTGCGTGTGACGCCACCGTCCGGTCAGCCGGCGGTGCAGGGCGGAAAGCCCCCCAACTGGAAGGCGGAATTCGATCAGAGCGCGAGCAGCGGCTCGCGTGAGCGCCTCACCACTGAGGGAGTGAGACAGGAGCGCCTCGCCATGCTCCGGTCAAAGGATCCCGTTCTCGACGAGGCGGTGCGCGAGCTCGACCTCGACCTACTCGACTAGCGGCACAACGCGGTAAATTCGGTCATGGCAGATTTTTCCAAGATTCTCGAGCAGGCGCAGCAGATGCAGGGCCGCCTGGAGCAGGTTCAGGCTGAGCTGGCGAACATGAGTGTGACCGGCACCGCTGGGGGCGGAATGGTCACCGTGGACGCCGACGGCAAGGGCCAGATTACGAAGGTGAGGGTTGACCCGTCTATAGTAAGTGCCTCGGACGTGGAAATGCTCGAGGACCTCATACTCGTGGCCCTTCGTGATGCTCAGCAGAAGTCGACCGATCTGGCAAAGCAGGAGATGTCCAAGCTTACCGGAGGCCTCGGGCTTCCGTTCAAGCTTCCGTTCTAGCGTGTCTGCTATCGACACTCTGGCAACGGAGCTATCGCGGCTTCCAGGCATTGGCCGCAAGACAGCGCTTCGCCTGACGTATCATCTCCTCAAGCAGCCTCCCGAACAGAGTCGTCGCCTTGCCGATGCGCTCATCACGCTTTCGGAGAAAGTGAAGCCGTGCAGCCACTGCTTCAATCTCACCGAAGACGATGTGTGCGCGATCTGCCGCGACGCGCGTCGTGATGCGACGCTCATCTGCGCTGTGGAGGAGGCGTCGGATATCGGGGCGATCGAGAGGGCAGGCGAATTTCGAGGACTCTATCACGTGCTTGGTGGAAGGCTCTCCCCGCTCGATGGAATCGGTCCCGACGATCTCACAATCCCGCAGCTCGAGAATCGAGTCGCGAGCGGACAGGTGAAGGAAGTCATCATTGCGACCAATCCGAGCATTGAGGGTGAAGCGACTGCATTGTACGTTCAGCGCAAGCTGGCCTCCTACAAGCTCACCGTCACGCGAATCGCACGCGGTTTGCCGGTGGGGGGCGACCTCGAGTACGCTGACGGAGTGACGATTGCACAGGCACTTTCTGCAAGGCGGGCGATGTGATTTCCACGCGTGACCGCCGGCTTGCATCACTGGGATTCATCGGCGGGATGGCGATCGGTGCGCTCGCATGGAGCCACCTTCAACGCCAGTATCGCCGCGACCTTTTCAGCCGGCACCCGCTTCGGAGATTTGCTGCGCTGACGTATCTGCGCTCGCGCCCGTCGATGGGCACGATGCGACTGCTTCGCGAGTACATCGCATGGGAGCGCATGCCCGTGCTCCGCGAGCGCGGCGTGAAGCTCATGCGTCACGTCGAATCGACGCTCGGCTGACACATGACAAATCCCGGCGCTGCCACCTGGTCTTTTGACGAAGAGGACCTCGCCGCTCTGACGCGGACAGTCGAGAAGTTTCTCGCTGACACCGGCGCGCACTCGGCTCTCATTGCGGATCGCGCGGGCCAGCTCGTGGCGACAATGGGACGTCCGCTTTCTTTTGATCCAACCGTATTTGCAACACTTACGGCTGCCGACTTCAGCGCGAACGACCAGCTCGCGCGGCTCATCGG
Organism: Gemmatimonadaceae bacterium; assembly: GCA_035281765.1. Lineage (GTDB taxonomy): Bacteria > Gemmatimonadota > Gemmatimonadetes > Gemmatimonadales > Gemmatimonadaceae > UBA4720. The sequence goes on along the minus strand of DATEDH010000315.1, from coordinate 7,270 downwards.
TGAGACCGATTTCACCACGCTGTTTCACCAGGGCGAGAAGGAATCGATGTATGTTGCCGACGTCGCGAGAAGATTGATTCTCGTTACGCTGTTCGACAACGCGACGCCGATCGGCCTGGTGCGCCTCAAGATGAAACCTGTCGTCGAAGAGCTCACTGCACATCTCGATCGCGCGTTTACGCGCCAGCGGGAGTCAGGCACAACGCAGCCGAACATCCTCGCCGGTGCAGGCGATGAGATCGACGAGCTGTTCAACTGGTAAGGAGATAGAACTGCGATGTCGATGATCAACTATGCGGCGCGCGAGATCAACTGCAAGATCGTCTATTACGGCCCGGGACTCGGCGGAAAGACGACGAATCTCGAGCACATCTATGGAAAGGTTAAGCCCGATACTCGCGGTAAGCTGATTTCACTGGCAACCGAGACGGAGCGTACTCTTTTCTTCGATTTTCTTCCGGTCGATTTTGGAACGATTCGCGGATTCAATACCCGATTCCATCTCTATACGGTTCCCGGCCAGGTTTACTACAACGCAAGCCGCAAGCTCATCCTGAAGAATGTGGACGGAGTTGTCTTTGTCGCGGATTCACAGATCGAGCGCATGGAAGCGAATCTCGAATCGATGCAGAATCTCTACGACAATCTCGCCGAGTACGGTTACGACGTTACGAGGATTCCCTTTGTAATTCAGTACAACAAGCGCGACCTCCCGAACGCTGCGCCGATCGCTGATCTTCAGGCCGCACTCAATCCCGGCTGGGAGCCGGCTGATCCTTCGCGCGCACGCATTACCCCCGATCCGTTTCACGCCGGCGAGAACCTCGTGGAACAGCTCGAGAGCGGAGAATGGGTGGAAAAAGCACCGTACTTCGAGGCAGTCGCAATCAGTGGCGACGGAGTTTTCGATACATTAAAGGCCGTGAGCAAGCTGGTATTGAAGGCTCTGTCCTAAGAGGTAGCCTCTCTTTGTTTGTCGCTCTGCGCTCTGCGCTCTGCGCTCTCTGTCGGCCGCAGGCCCTCTGCTATCTCGTTTTTAAATGAATCTGCCGAACGCGATCACGATCGGAAGAATCCTCATATCTCCCCTCATCGCGGCGCTGCCGTTTGTGAATTCACCGGTCGCGCGCATCGCGGCCTTCTGCATCTTCGTCATCGCCGCAGTCTCTGATTACATCGACGGAATGCTCGCCCGTACGCGCGGCCTCGAGACAGATCTGGGCCGTCTGCTGGATCCGCTTGCTGACAAGCTTTTGCTTTTCGCAACGATGACCCCGATGTACGTGCTGATGGCGCCGCCGTCGGATACGTTTGCGCCCACGACAGAGTCACTCGGCAGCGCGCATGGTTTCCCGTTCACGACGCCGTTCGGACCCGTCGGAATTCCGTGGTGGATCTACGCGATTGTGATCGGGCGCGAGCTCTTCATGACTGGATTCCGCCAGATAGCGGCGCGGCGCGGTGTAGTTATCGCCGCGATTGGTCCGGCCAAGTGGAAGACAGGGTTTCAGTGGGTCTGGGTGGGCTCGTCGTTCTTCTGGTTTTTTGCTGCAACTCTCGCTGCGCAGAATGGATGGACGAGTGCGAGCTGGCAGGCGTTTGCATACTTCAATGCATTCGTCGGACTGGTGACGATGACTGTCGCTGTTTTCCTGACGCTGTATTCGCTGGTGCTCTACATGAAGACGTACGGCCGCGTCATCACCGGATAGTAATGAAAGTCGAGATCGTAACTATCGGCGATGAGCTTCTTCTTGGATTCACGATAGATACGAACGCTGCGCATCTTGGACGCGAGCTCGCATCGATCGGTGTTGCCATCCCGCATCGCGCATCGGTTGGCGATGATTCCGCAATGATCGCTCAGGCAGTGCGCGAAGCGCTCGATCGAAGTGGCGCCGTGATCACAACGGGCGGACTCGGTCCGACTGCAGATGACATGACCAAGCCCGCGATCGCATCGATCTTCGGACGCGGGATGTATCGCGACGAGGCGATTGTCGATGGACTCAGGGAACGCTGGGCGCGGCTCAAGCGCACCGGCCCGTTTCCCGAATCGAACATTGCGCAGGCAATGATCCCCGAAGGCGCGATGGTACTTCCGAACCGTCACGGCAGCGCGCCGGGTATCTGGCTCGAGGATCAGGGACGATGGGTTGCAATGCTCCCTGGTGTGCCTCGGGAAATGCGTGGCCTTTTTGCCGACGAGATTCTTCCAAGAATTCGCGCACGAATCCAGAGCGAATCTGACGGTGCCACGACGGTAATCCGTTCACGAACTTTGCGCACCACGGGCATCGCGGAATCGGCACTCGCTGATCAGCTGGGCGATCTCGCCGGCGGATTCGATGACATGACGTTGTCGTTTCTTCCGTCAGTCGACAGCGTCGACCTGCGCCTGACAATCAGGGATGTCTCGCCGGCCGAAGCCGATTCGCGCCTCGCAGATGGCGCAGTGAAACTTCGCAACGCTGTTGGCCGGTATGTGTATGGAGAAGACGCGGCGGATCTCGCCGAGATTGTTCTTGCCGAGTGCAGGAGCCGCGACTTGAGGGTGGCTGTGGCAGAGAGCTGCACTGGCGGGATGCTTGGCGAGCGTCTCACCGCAATTCCCGGGTCGAGCGATGTTTTCATGGGCGGCGTGATTGCGTATGACAACAGTGTAAAGCGCAATGTGCTGGGTGTACGTGACGCAGATCTCGAGCAGCACGGCGCGGTGAGCGAAGAGGTTGCCCTCGCGATGGCATCATCTGTCCGCAAGTTGATCCCCGCTGACATCGGTATTGGTATCACCGGGGTTGCCGGGCCCGGGGGCGGCACTGCCTCAAAGCCGGTCGGGATGGTCTGGGTGGCAATCGATGGAATGAAAACGGAGGCCCGATGCCTGCGGCTGTTTGGAACGAGGGATGAAGTAAGGCAGCGGGCGGCGCAGGCGGCGCTGGACATGATCCGGCGCGCAGTGCTCACCGGTTAGATTCAAACGATGAGAAAGACAAGGGACAACATGAAGGACTCACAGATTACAGACGAAATCATCGACGAAGTGGAAGATCTGGCTCCGGAGGAAGGAGCTGTTGACGAACGCGCACAGAATGCCGTCGACGGCGACGATCGCATCGGCGAGCTCGAGCGCGAGCTCACGACTGAGCGCGACAAGTACCTGCGACTTGCAGCGGAGTTCGACAACTTCCGCAAGCGCATGATGAAGGAGCGTGTCGAGGCGGAAGCGCGCGGCCAGGCAGAGCTTGTTCGCCATATGCTCGATCCGCTCGACGACATCGCGCGGTTTGCGCATGTCGATCCGGCGACCACGGAATCAGGGACGATTGTGGAAGGTGTCGCGATGGTCGAGAAGAAACTCGAGAAGTCGCTCCGGGCAGCAGGCCTCGAGCTCGTCAGCCCGAAAGGCGAGAAGTTCGACCCCGCGCTCCACGAAGCTGTCGCGACCGAGCCCGCTGCGAGTGCAGACGAAGATCACATCGTCTCGCAGGTCTATCAGGTCGGCTACACCTTCAAGGGGCAGCTGCTTCGTCCCGCGCGCGTCGTCGTAAAACAGTTCTCGTAATTCATCCAGCGAACCGATAGTTCATGGCGCAAACCAAGGACTTCTACGCGGTGCTAGGCGTTCCATCCACCGCGACGCAGGACGAAATCAAGAAGGCGTACCGCAAGCTCGCGAAGCGATATCACCCCGACGCAAACGCGAACGATCCCAAGGCTGCAGAGCGCTTCAAGGAGATATCCGAGGCGAACAACGTCCTCGGCGACGCTGAAAAGCGTAAGCAGTACGATGACATGCGTCGTCTTGGGGCGTTCGATGGATTTGGATTCGGCGGGGGAGCGCCACGTCGCGGTCCGTCTGCGCGTCCCGGCCCCGGGCCGTCTGCAGGCGCCAATCCGAACATCAACTTCCAGGACTTCGACATTGGCGGACTGGGAGGACTCGGCGATCTCTTCGGCTCGATATTCAACAACTCGAGAAACCAGACACGACAGTCTGGTCCGCAGCGCGGTCAGAACATCGAGACGAGCCTCGACATTCCATTTCGCACTGCCGCTCGCGGCGGAAAAGTTCCGGTCGAGCTCGAAGTGAATGAGGAATGCGGCACATGTCATGGATCGGGCGCAGCACCTGGCGCGACCATGAAGACATGCCCCGAGTGCTCAGGCAGAGGCGTCGTGTCGTTTGGACAGGGCGGCTTTGCTGTCAATCGGCCGTGTCCGATGTGTCTTGGCCGCGGTCAGGTACCGTCGCAGCCTTGTCCTACGTGCAACGGAAGCGGCGAAGTGCGAACGCGCAAGAAAGTTCTGATCACCGTTCCCCCTGGCGTCGACACGGGTTCAAAAATCCGTCTCAAGGGTCAAGGCGGAAAAGGATCGTCGAACGGACCGCCGGGTGATCTGTTGATCACGTTCAATGTCCTTCCCGACAAGTTTTATCAGCGCGAAGGGCTCGATGTGATTGCGAAGCTTCCGCTCAACATCGCCCAGGCAACGCTTGGTTCGAAGGTCAACGTGAACACCCTCGACGGGAAAAAGGTCGCGATTCGAATTCCGGCCGGCACTCCATCCGGAAAAAGATTCCGCGTTCGCGGACAGGGAATTCACAAAGGCGCGGATCACGGCGATCTGATCGTTGAAGTGAAAATCGAGGCGCCGGAAAAACTTTCGGAAGAGCAGGAGCGGATCATGAAGGAGTTCGCCGCCGCTGGAGGAATGAAGTATTAGCGGCGGCGTCCGGGCTTATGCTGCGACATTCTTCGGCGCGCTGGCTCTGGCGCTGATTTACGAGACAAAACCTGCCCCGGACAATTCACTTACCCTTGCTCGAAGCGGTGATACCGCGATCGTTGTCGATACAGCGGCATCTGATACCACGGCACGCGACACTGCGCTGATCGCTGCAGACTCGACAAGCGTCGACACACTTGTCGCACCGCAGTTTCCGGACACGGGATCTTCACACCCGCCGGTAACTCCCGCGGATCTCGACGCCCTGAAGAAATCAGGGATCATCATTCCAGTGGCAGGCGTTTCGGCAAAAGATCTGATCGACAGCTTCGATGACAAACGGGGATCCGAGCGGCATCACAACGCGTTGGACATCATGGCTGCGCGCAACACTCCTGTCATTGCCGCTCTTCCGGGAAATGTCCTGAAGCTCCACAACAGCACCGCAGGCGGACTGACGGTCTACATGTCGGATTCGACATCCCACTTCGTGATGATGTACGGACACCTCGACAGCTATCGACCCGGAATCAAGGAAGGGCAGCGCATAAAACGCGGAGAAATCATCGGGTTCGTTGGATCTACAGGCAACGCGAACGCTCTCGCCCCGCATCTGCATTTTCAGGTCACGCGCAACGACAACATGAAAGAGTGGTGGAAGGGAACTCCGGTCAATCCTTTCCCGTTGTTGAAGCCGGCGCCTTAGGAGCAGCTCCCGGCCGCAGCTCGCACGCTTTGTCGGCTCTTTCTATCTCGTTGAGCGCGGCATTCACTTCATCGGTTCTGCCTTCGACAGTTACCGACCCCTCGTACGTCCGGAAGATTCTCCCTCGATGTGAATACAGCTGGGCCGAGCCCAGATCGAGCGCCCTTTCTCGCGAGAGACATTTCAGCTCGAATCGCTGCTGCTGAAAGTCGTCCTGACCGGTCATGTACCTTCCCGGATCGCTGCGAAGAAAAAAGACCACCAGAAGTCCGGCAGCAACGGCAAGTCCCCGACGGAACCACCGGGCGACAGATTCGCGGTGCTCCATTTCCGAGCGAGTGAGCGCATCGGCGGCGAGCACTGTCGGCGGCGTGATGGGAATAGCGCTCGTGAGCGTGTTCGACAGTCGCTGATCGGCGTACTGCATTTCCGTCACGAGCCGGGAGCAGCTCGGACACGTCGCGATATGGGCGGCGATTGCCGAGTCTGCGGGAATATCGGCGAGCTTCATCGTCGAGAGCGCGCGAAGGCTTTCACTGCATGTCGTCATGCCTGAATCTCCCGCCAGGCGGGGTGATCCTCCAATATGCGCGCCCTCATTGCAGCGCGCGCCTTGAAGAGATTTCCGCGAACAGTGTTGGAGGATGTGTTGAGCAGCCGCGCCACTTCCGCGGGATCGTGCCCCTGAAGGTCGACGAGATCGAATACCTCGCGCTGACGCGGCGGAAGCTCCGTGAAGAATCGTTTCACGTAGTCGGCAATCTTCTGCCTGTCCACACGCCCGCCGGGATCCGTGTTGTAAACGTCATCCGCGTCGGCGAACGCTACGCTGGACAGTGCTCTTCTTCGATAGTCCTTGCGATGACGCTGGAACGCGATGCGTCGCGCGATGCGGTATGCCCATGCCTCCACCGGGCTGTCGCCTCTATACTGCGACATCTTTCGGTGGATCAATACGAACGTGTCCTGCACGATTTCATCTGCTTCGTCAGGATCGCGCGCATAAGTGAGAGACCATCGATGCACGAGAGGATGCAGCACCGTCACCAGACTCTCGAATGCAGCCGTATCGCCGCGTACTGCGAGTGTAATAGCCGAGCGCAGGAGATGCCCCCGCGCCTGCGTGGCTTCACTTCCTGCATCGATCAGTGCCGAGGTCGAGGGTTCGCTCATCCTGAACTAAAGATGTCAGGAATGGAGCGGGCGTTAACTCAGGCTGCGAGGATGGGAAGGCTCGATCGGCGCGCCCGGCCCGGCTCGACCGCGTTCTCGATAAAGCCGCCGCCGAGAACTCGGTCGCCGTCATACAGCACAAGCGACTGCCCCGGCGTAATGGCCGATACCGGTGCATCGAGGGCAATCTCGATTTCATCATCGTCGATGCGGATTATTTCGCCCGGAGCCAGGCCCGCGCGATGCCGCACGCGCACTGTTACGTGCGCTCCAATCGACGGTGTGTCGGTCAGCCAGTTCACCTGTCGCGCGATGATCCCGCTGCCGAGCAGTTCTTCGCGCGGGCCGATTACAACTGCGCGATCGTTTGTCCGAATACCGACAACATACATGGGGATGCGAAATCCGCCCGGAAGTCCGCGGCGCTGTCCGATGGTATACGCAGCGTACCCGTTGTGAGTACCAACGTGCACGCCGTCGCTCGTGATGATCGGCCCTGACGTGAGTGCAGGCGAGTCATGATCGAGGCGGCTGCGCAGGATCTTCATATAATCGCCGTCAGGAACGAAACAGATTTCCTGACTCTCAGGCTTCTCAGCAACGACAGCCAATCCCAGCTGTCTTGCAGCTGCGCGAGTCTCTGCCTTGGTAGATTCGCCG
>DATEDH010000314.1:0-10084 GCA_035281765.1 Gemmatimonadaceae bacterium | reverse complement strand
CACCGATTCGGTGAAGCTCCCTCCTGCGGCGAAGGAGATCAACATCGTCCGCGAAGGGAACGGGATCAGGATCTGGAGCGAGTACGATCAGATCTTCAAGCTTCCGTTCGAGAAGACTCGCATTGTACATCTTCGTCCGTCGGTCGAGAAATCGTTCTGAATCCACGACATCCGTCGGAAAAAATAAGAACGTTGAATGACTCCACTGCGTGGCGCGCATCTGTGCGCGGCCGCGTCGTGTTCACCAACGGCGTATTCGACCTGCTTCATCCGGGTCACGTCGACCTTCTGACGGCTGCTCGCGCGCGTGGTGAAGCGATGATCGTCGGCGTGAATACCGATGCTTCGGTGAAGCGCCTCAAGGGTCCCGCGCGGCCGATTCGCAGCGAGGCAGAGCGGGTGTATGTACTCGCGGCTCTCGAAGCGGTTGATTGCGTTGTGCTGTTCGATCAGGATACTCCGCTCGAGCTCGTACGCGCGCTTCGCCCTGATGTTATCGTGAAGGGCGGCGATTACTCTGAAGAGACGATCGTCGGAGCAGGGGAAGTGAGAAGCTGGGGAGGCGAGGTCGTCGTGATTCCGCTCACTCCGGGCCAGTCCACAACATCGATCATAGAGAAGCTCAAGTGAGCGAGAACAATAGAAGCGATCGCCGGAACAGCGATCTCCGCATCGTTACAGTCGAGCGTGACGTCGCGCCGTACGCTGAAGGCTCGTGCCTCATTTCATTCGGCACGACGAAAGTTCTCTGTACTGCATCTGTAGAGGATGGCGTCCCGGGCTGGCGCCGCGGCTCCGGCCTTGGCTGGCTCACCGCGGAGTATGCGATGCTTCCGCGCGCGACAAAGACGCGCACGTCACGTGAACGCTCACAGGTGGGCGGCAGAACGCAGGAGATTCAGCGGCTCATCGGGCGCAGCGTGCGCGCGATGCTCGATGACTTTGCATTTGGCGAGTTCACCATCAAGCTCGACTGCGATGTGCTCGTTGCCGATGGTGGAACGCGAACAGCAGCGATCACGGGCGCATCTGTGGCGATCGTCGATGCATTCCGATGGATGGTGGACAACGGCAAGCTTGCGACGAATCCTGTAAAGCGGCGTGTCGCGGCTGTCTCAGTTGGAATTATCGACGGTGAGCCGCGCCTCGATCTCGATTATGTAGAAGATGTGCGCGCTGAAGTCGACATGAATGTCGTCATGAGCTCCGCAGGTCAATTCGTCGAGGTGCAGGGAACAGGCGAACATGGAACTTTCGATCGAGCGCAGCTGAACACTCTGCTCGATCTTGCCGTTGCAGGAATTGCCGAGCTCGACCGCAGGCAGCAGGCGGCGCTTGGCGGTTGAGCGCAGGATTCTTCTCGCAACGAGAAGCAAGGGCAAGCTCCGCGAGCTTAGCGGTATTCTCGCTGAAGCGGGACTCTCGGGAATCAATCTCGACGAGGCGGGAATCGAAGAATCTGCCGATGAAGAGCACATCGAGTGCTTCGAGACTTTCGAGGAGAATTCTCTCGCCAAGGCGCGCTATTTCAGCCGGCTGAGCAGAATGCCCACAATGGCCGATGACTCCGGGCTTTCTGTGATGTCACTCGGCGGTGCTCCGGGCGTGTACAGCAAGAGATATTCGGGACGATCCGATCTATCAGGCCAGGATCTCGATGATGCGAACAACGCGAAGCTGCTGACGGAGCTCGAGGGATATCGCGATGCGAGCGCGAAATACGTGTGTGCCGCGGCGTATGTCGATGAAGATCTGGAAGAGGTCGCAATCGGCGAATCGTTCGGGCGAATCGTACGTGAGCCGCTCGGCTCCAACGGTTTCGGATATGATCCGTACTTTTTTTCTGCCGAGCTCGGCGAAACTTTCGGACAGGCGTCAACGGAGGCGAAGCAGGTCGTGAGTCATCGCGGTCGTGCATTTCGGGCGCTTGTGCAAGCGTTGCGGCAGCGCGGGCTGACATTGTAGTTGAACGAACATGGTAGCGGGGATGGCCAAAAGCGCGCCGGCTGGCGTCCTGGCGACAAATGGCATAGCGTCAAAACATCCATAAACAACGAGGCGCAACGATGAACAGCGTTGTTAGACGGCTTTTACCCGCGCTTGCCTTCTGCATTGGAATGGTCGCGGGGTGCTCGGACAGCACAGGGGCCAATCATCCGCAGGTCACAGGCACTGTCTCCCAACTCCGCAGCAACTCAGATGGCCAGGGTGGAGTAGGCCTGCTCGTTCTGGATGCGACGTCAAACTGTGATTGTGGCATCGGTCCGAGAATCTGGATTGGAGTGAGCCCGTCAACTCTTGTACGAGTTGCGTCCCGTTCAGGAGCGATAGGGGAGATTGCCGTAGGGTCTCGCATTCGTGCCACTATTTCTGGCAACATTGCTGACTCTGACCCACAGCTCGCAGGGGCCACGCGTATCGACCTAGTAACATCATTCTAAGTTGATTTCCGGACTTGAAGAAAAGCCTCCCCACAGGTCGGGGGAGGTTTTTTAATCCTCGATTGGCTCACCGCTCGTACAGCACAGCCCAATATTTTGCTTCGGCGTCGAAGCTGTTAAGTTGTTGTTGCAACCGAATTTCGGGGCGTAGCGTAGCCCGGTATCGCGCCTGCTTTGGGAGCAGGAGGTCCCCGGTTCAAATCCGGGCGCCCCGACTAAAAAAGGAATCTGGCAGATTGAGTCGAGATTCCTTTCCGTTTAGTTTCAAAGACTACCTGCGCCAGTAGCTCAGTTGGATAGAGCAACAGCCTTCTAAGCTGTGGGTCGGGGGTTCGACTCCCTCCTGGCGCGCCAGAGTGCAGTAAAAACAGCTCCGCGCCGTTAGCTCAATTGGCAGAGCAAATGACTCTTAATCATTAGGTTGTAGGTTCGATTCCTACACGGCGCACTTGAACGACATTTCGATGCAGGACAAAAAGAGGGATCTCGGTGGAGATCCCTCTTTGAGCATCATAGTTCCCGCTCACAACGCGGCGAATGACATCGCTGCGTGCCTGAGCGCAATTCGCGCGAGCTCGATTCCCGTCGCATACGAGCTGATTGTCGTCGACGATGCGAGCAGCGATGACACGCGAACGATTGCGGCGCAATACGCAGACCGCGTGATCGCAGGCGAATCGCAAGCGCGCGGACCCGCATTCGTGCGCAATGCGGGTGCGGCAACATCACGTGGAGCGATTATAGCATTTGTCGATTCGGATGTCGTGGTTCATCACGATGCAATCGGTCGGCTGATGGAGACGTTCTCTTCTACCGACGCTGACGCTGTGTTCGGATCCTACGACGATAAGCCGTCAGCGCCTGGCATCGTCTCCCAATACAGAAATCTCCTGCACCATTTTGTGCACCAGCAGTCTGCCGGCGAAGTGCAAAGTTTCTGGGCCGGCTGCGGCGCCGTGAGGAAATCGGCCTTCGACGCAGTCGGTGGTTTCGATGCGAACCGATTCCATCACGCCGAGATGGAGGATGTCGAGCTGGGTTATCGCCTTGTCGATAACGGCTATATCATCGTGCTCGATCCGGCGATACAGGGCACGCACCGAAAGAAGATCACGCTCGCCGGGATGATCAGATCGGATTTTGTACGACGCGGAGTTCCATGGGCGCGCGTGTTGCTCGATCGTGGCGAATTCCTCGAGCCGCGAGGATTGAGTCTCGGCATTTCCGAGAGGGTCAGCGCACTCACCTCCGCGTTATTTGCTGTCGCGCTGCTCGCCGCGATCGCACTGCAATCAGCATCGTTCGCGATCGTAGCGACAATTGCGCTCGCTGCATTTGTCATTGCTAACGCAAGATTGTTCATGCGACTGCTGAAGCTCCGTGGATTCCTGTTCGCAGCGGCAGCAGTCCCGCTTCACATCGTTTACAACATCACTGCGGTGTCCGCACTATCGTGGACGCTCGTTACGCATCGTGTTACTCCGATCGAACGAGAGCATTATAGACGCCGCCAATGATTCGCCCTATCGCGTATCCAATTACGAACAGATAGACAAATCCAATGAATGCGCCGGGCCACGTGACGCTATAGCCGGGGAGATACTGACCGATGAGACCGAGATGTGGTCCAACGTTCGGGCCACCCTTGATCAACAGGAACACTGTCGCGAGAAAGATTCCAAGCCCAAAGAGCAAACCCACCGCAATTCCCCATGCGCGGGCGTTCAGTTTCAAGAGCGTGTTCAGCTCATCCTGATTTTTCATTGAGACTCCCGTCATATGTGATCGAGGAAGTCGCGTGAATCCGCGAGCTCGGCTTTGCTTCGAAGGACGAACAATGACACTGCAAGAACGAGATTCCTGATGAATGCCGTGAACCACCCTGCGCAGAATCCTGACGCGAATGCCCAGGCGGCACCAATCAGTGCGCCGGGCCACGAAACGCTGTAACCCGCGAAATACTGCGTAAGAAGATTCAGGTCGAGTGACGGAGCAGGGGTCATCAACAGGTGAATCGCAGTCACAGCAAACATCGTGATTGCCGCTGCCGCTCCGATCGCCACGCCGAAAGCGCGCTTATCGAGTGGCGCGAACATGAGCATCGCTGATTTCGGCAGCGTTGCATCTACGATTTCCGGCTCCCCCGGAAGGAGAATGCCTTTCATCTCGTTCATTCAGGTGTCTCCGCCGTCTCGATACGCTGCTCCTCGTGATATTCGAAGTCGGTGTTCACCGACCAGACGTCGTGCGACGCGCCGTTCAGATTTTCGACGGCGAGCATCGCGGTGTACATCGAATGGTCCTGATTGTTGTACTTGTGCATCCCGTTGCGTCCGACGGTCGCAATGTTTGGAATTCCGTCCAGGTATCCGCGAATCGTCGCAACGGCCGCTGCATACTCCGCGTCGTAGATCGGATATGCGCGCGGCATTCTCACGACTGCACCGTCTATGACACGCGCTCCTCGTGCAAGCGCGAGCGTTTCGAGCTCAGCGCTCGCGAGTGCGATGAGATCTTCATCTGATTTGTTCCAGAGCTCATCTCCCTTGAAACAGAAATACTCCATGCCAACGCACGCCGCATCCTCGCGCGGCAGCATGTCCTTGCTCCAGTTCCCGAAATTCTGGATGCGGCCGACCTTCACTCCCGGTGTGTGGACGTAAATCCAGTTGTCGGGAAAGAGCGACGGGTTGTCGAGTATGAGCGCGACCAGAATGAAATCCCGGTAACGAAGCGTCGCCGCTGCGCGCGTGACATCCTCGGGCTTTTTATCATCGAGCGATTGTACCAGCGTGCTGAGCGGCATCGTGTTGATGAAATGCTTTCCTCGAAGACGCTTGCTGCCATGCGGACCATCGACGACCACAGCGTCGACTTTTCCATCCTTCATTTCGAGCTTTGTCACGCTGTGCTCGAGCAGAACCTTTCCGCCGAGTGATTCGATGCGCGCAGCACAGGCCTCCCACATCTGGCCCGGTCCAAAGCGCGGGTAATGGAATCGCTCGATCAGCGATTTGATCTTTGTCGGCCGACGCTGAAGTGATGTCGCCGAGATAATCGCTCGCGCGAGCGATAAACCCTGCACGCGCTGCGCGGCCCACTCGGCGCGGATCTCGGTGCAGGGAAGTCCCCAGACTTTCTCCGTATATGTCTTGAAGAAGATCTCGTAGAGACGACGGCCGAATCGATTCGAGACCCACTGCTCGAAGTTTTCTTCAACCGGATCGGGCCTGAGTCTCGCCTTTACGTAGCTCGCCATGACGAGCGTCGTCCGCCAGAGTCCGAGCCCGGCGAGCGCGTTCTGTGCGCGCAGCGGATAATTGAAGAACGTGCCGTTGTAGAGAATTCGCGACAGGCGCGGCACTTCGAGAAAATCCTCTCCAAGTATCTCGTGCCAGAGATCTTCAACCGGCTTGAGCTTGGTGAAGAACCGGTGCCCGCCGATGTCGAATCGAAATCCCTTGTAGCGCGACGTTCTCGAGATTCCGCCGACAGTGTTGTCCGCTTCTAGAACCATGACGTCGCGCCCTTGTTTCGCGAGCAGATATGCGGCAGTGAGCCCGGCAGGTCCTCCGCCGATGACGATTACGCGACTGGGAGCGCCCGCATCGTCTGCATCCTCAGGCTCAGCGCGCGCGGGCGCGAGAGTCGTCGTCAATCGATGCTCCTGATGCGATACACTTCTACGCGCGCGCGCGGCCGCGATATCGCGTAGACAGAGTCGTACGCGAACGCGCCGAACTTGTCGATGCGCGACTCCTGGCTCTTACGCCATTCATTCCAGATCTGGCAGCCTTCCATCGTTCCGCATTCTACAACGAGATACACGTCTTTGGACCTGGCAATCGCTGCGATTGTGCTGTCGGGATAGTAATAGTCACGCCCTGAAATGACTTTCCACCGCCCCATGCTGCCGGGATCGCTGATCAACAGAGTGCGGTCCGCCGGGAGTGTCTCGATGAAACCGCGAAGTCCGCGAAACGTCGTCGCAACGTCGGTCACGTAATCGGGCGCGCGTGTTACGCTCACTGCGAATTTCTTCTCCGATGCGGTGCCGATCATTCGCCACGCGCGAATTCCTGCAACGATCAGAGCGAGAGATGCCACCGCTGAAATTGCGAATCCTCGCGTGCGCATGAACGACGGAAAGCGGTGGCGATTGCGCTCGTAAATCCAGGCTGCGCCGGAAAAAAAGAATATCCAGATAAAACCCTGGTACGACTTCAAATACCGCGACGTACTCGGCATCATGAGTCCGAGGATCGGCAGGCCTGCCAGTAAATACAGGATCTCCGGAAGAAAGCGTGCGCGACTCCGCCATATTCCAGTCACCGCAATCGTCGTCAGGCATAGTCCGACGATGGTCCACGCGGCCTGCATCGGCTTCCCGAAGAAGTCGCCCTTGAAATAGTCGTAGATGGGAACGTAGAGGAATCCCTGCATGAACGTCGGTACGATCTGCGATGGAATCGCAGCAGCGGCGACGTTGAGAAACATGGCGAGCTTGTCGCCCTTGATGACGAACGCCGAGAGCTCCTTGAAGTAGCGTCCGAAAATCGCGTCAGCGTTTAGAACGACGAGGAATGCAAGTAGAATGATCGCAACCGCGCCGAGCCCGATGATTCGACGGTGGCGCGTAAGAGAACCGTCGCTTCGTCCGAGAATCAGTGTCAGTGCGAAGACAAGCACCAGGGGCGCTGTAAATCGCATGGGAAACGCGATCGCAAGGCACAGCACGTATGCGGCGATCAGTAACCCGCGCGAGCGTGTCACGGGCGCCGCAAACAGTCGCACCGACAGTACAATGCAGATCAACGTGAAGAGCGCGTACGGTGCATCGACCAGCGGCAGGAAGACGTTCGCGACCCACACAGGATTGAACAGTGTGAACACGAATGCGAAGCCGGTCGCGAGCCAGTGACGAGATTGCGGGAGCGACCAGGAGAAGATGTACGCCGAGAAAAGCGCGACGAGAGCGACGATCGGGATGTTCACGATCTGAATTGCCCTCAGCTGCGCATCGAATCCGTTGAACAGCATCAGCAGGGGAGCGCGTATGACACCCGGCATCGCTGCATATGCAAAGGGGCGGATATTTACCGCCCACCTTGCCGATGTAGTCCCGTTTTCGACTAGCGACTTCGCTTTCAGCCAGTAGTTGAGCGGGTCAGTCTGAAGCCGCGGATAAAAGAACGCCGGGTCGATGAGCAGCACGGCGGCGATCATGACGACGACGAAGCCACCGCCAAAGGCCGCGATTGATTTCCACTCGCGACGGCAGAATGATGAAAACGACTCGATGCGGCTGTGAAACTCGTAAGATGACCGGGCACTTCCCAACGTCTGCTGCCCTTCCTTTTAAATGCCGGCCAGACAATACTTCGGCAGGAAGGGCCGGGCAATGTCCCGCGGCTGTCGGGTTATTCTTTTTGAGGGTTGTATGGCGATTGAAGAGAAGCCAAGCAGGAACGAAGACGAGTACTTTGCGAAGCTCGACGCTGACCTGATGAAAGAGCGCCGCGCGCGTCTGGACATGGAGCGTGTGAAGCAGGAGCGCACCTCGCACTACAACAAGTGTCCCAAGTGCGGCTGCGATCTCGAGGAGCGTGAGCACAACGGCGTAAAGATCGACCAGTGCAGCGAGTGCGCGGGAATGTGGCTCGACGCGGGTGAGCTGGAGCTAATCGAGGAAATCGACCGCAAGCGTCCGCGTTCGGGCGAGACTTTCATGCAGAGCTTTCTCAAGCTCGTCCGATGACGACCGTGAAGACCGCCACGCTGCAGGAGAAGGCCGACGCGCTTTATCGCGCAGCTTCCGAGTGTCATAAGCAGCATACGAGATATGCGAGCCTGGTCGATAAGGACGCCTCAGTGGATGAGCAGCGCTCCGCTCTCGAAATGGCCTACATCTGTGATGACTCGCTTGCCACGGCGATGACTTCTTATGAAAAGGCAAAAGGGCATGACGAAGGTCACGCCGGCGAGGCCTGGTGGCACAAGGGCAACATGCTGTGGCATGCGAGCCGAGAGTACATTAGGCGCCACGCGAACTGTGATGGAATGGCGAAGCGGCTCGGCCGTCAGTCTCGCAATCGTCTCGCCGAGCTTACGCTGAGCTTCGATCTCGAGGCCTCCGCGCTTCTCAATCTCAAGATGGCCGCTGACGCCTATCGAACGGCGAGGCCGGAAGTCGAGTAGCCAAGGCGCTGCTTGATTTTGGCGACGATCATTTCGATCGCCACTGCGTTGTGCCCGCCGCGCGGCACGATGATGTCCGCGTATCTCTTGCTTGGCTCGACGAACTGAAGGTGCATTGGCTGGACTGTCGACAGGTACTGGTCGATGATTTCGCCAAGCGGCCGCCCGCGTGATGTAAGATCGCGCTGAATGCGTCGAATGAGCCGTATGTCGGCATCAGCGTCGACGAAGACTTTCACGTCGCAGAGATCTCGAACGCGGTCGTCGACGAACAGCAGGATCCCGTCAATTACGATGACGTCCGAGGGCTCGACCGTAACCGAGTCGCCCGAGCGGAGATGTGTCACGAAGTCGTAGACCGGCTTTTCGATCGAATCGCGGTCGGCCAACTGCGAGAGGTGGTCGGTCAGCAGATCGAAGTCGAAGGCATCGGGGTGGTCCCAGTTGAGGCGCCGACGTTCGTCGAGTGAGAGCTCGGTGAAATTCCGGTAGTAGGCGTCCATGTCGATGAACGCAACGGAGAGGTCGCCGAGGTTATCGGCAACGTTGCGGGCGACGGTGGATTTGCCTGATCCGGATCCGCCGGCGATGCCGATGATGAGTGGTTTTGACACGGAAGGAATTTACCAAAAACGGTGCGGCGCGAGATGCGAGACTGTGGTGGCGGGACACCAGACGCGAGTCGCGAGAGGTCGAGCTCGGCGCCTTTGTTCTTAACATTTTTTTCGTGGTGTCGTCTAAGAATTGCGCGAAAAAATTCTGGTGATGGAACCATGACTGGTTGTCTGTGTATTCAGCGATCCGCGCCGAAAAATCCTTCTGGGAAATCCTCTTGAAAAAGAGTTGAGCTGGGGGGTTGAAGTCGGTGTCGGGACTGGATACTATGCGTTCCCCGCATCGACGCCGCGCTGAAATGCGTGTGAGGAATTGGGTGGGGCAATCGTCGAAAAAGTTTTCAAAAACACTTGACGATTCTTACAAGATTAGATAGAATTGAAGGCTGCCTGAGAATGGCAAGCGAATTGTTTGAAAATCGAAGTTGAGATCAAAGTGATGTGCGAGGCGAAGTCTATGATCTCTGTCTTTTTCAGGGGCAGAGTGAGACTTCAGACCTGAACAATACTTTTTGTGATTCCGGACGTGGTGCCTTGGATGGCAACGTCCGAGGAAGTCCGCGTTCGGAGAGCAATCAAGCTTTCAATACTATTGGAGAGTTTGATCCTGGCTCAGGATGAACGCTGGCGGCGTGCTTAACACATGCAAGTCAAGGGGGCCCAGCAATGGGCAACCGGCGAACGGGTGCGTAACACGTGAGCAACCTACCGAATTGTGGGGGATAGCCGGCCCAACGGCCGGGTAATACCGCATACGATCGAGACGAGGCATTTCGACTCGATGAAATCTACGGAGCAATTCGAGGGGCTCGCGGCCTATCAGCTAGTTGG
>DATEDH010000313.1:0-5490 GCA_035281765.1 Gemmatimonadaceae bacterium | reverse complement strand
ATACCGCGCAACGCTGGCAACCGCCACTGCTTCATCGTGCGTGCTTTTCACGGGCCGCGTGGTCATGACGTGATCGAGCCGCGCAAGTCGGGCTACGAGAATCTGGTCGGCAGTGTTGTTCGATTTCCGCCGCCGCGTCTTTCGCTCTTCACGCGTAAAGAGCAGCACTGGTGCGACACCTCTCTCTACCAGATCGACGGCTGTGATAGTTCTGTCGAGACCCTGCTGCGTGAGATGACCATCGGCCGTCACTCCTGCGGAAAGCGCAACAACTGCGTCAGCGCTCGATGGGATAGCGTCGATGCGAATGAGATTGAACGCAAGCGGCGCGGCCATACCGGTGTACGCGACAACCAATAAGAGCGCGAGCAACGCGAAAGCGATTACGGGGATCAGCCATCGCCAGCTCGTCCATGCGAGCAGCGCGCCGAGCAGAACGAGCGGAATCAATCCGGCCTCAGAGCCAATGCCGAATATCTGCGGAACACCAAGCTGCTGGAGCAGGAGCCACGATGCCGCGCCCGAGATTGCACCGAGGAAAATCCAGAGCGTTCGGGACGGCTTGCTGGATTCGCCGGGGGCGCCGGAATAGATTGGCTTAGAGTTCGCCATGTCCCAATTTATGCAGACACAGCAAGGCAACGTTTCCGCGGATCAAATTCGCGAACAAGTGGAGCAGGCGGTTACCAAGGCTCAAGCGGCCGCTGAAAAAGCTGCTCAAGCCCAGGGTCGCGCCACCGCGCAGATCACCACGCCGGACGGCCGGACGATTGTCCTTCCAGCACCTGGTGTGGGCGTCACGGAGCATCGGCCATTCAATCCTGACGACATTCCACCACGCGTTGAAAACGTTGCGATTTCATTCTTTGTGGTCGTCGCTGCAGTAATCATCGGACTGCCCATCATGCGAGCTATCGCGCGCCGCATCGAGCGCGGAGCACCGCAACCGACCGCGCTTTCGCCGGAAGTTCGCAACCAGCTGCAGCAGATTTCATCGTCGGTCGATGCTATCGCAATCGAGGTCGAGAGAATCTCCGAAGCGCAGCGCTTTCAATCGAAGCTGCTTGCTGAAAAAGCGCCGGACAACACGGTTCTCACGCCGCGGTCTCAGGGGTAGCAGCCGCCCCACGCTTGAACGCGCCGACCAATGCGGCAGCGCTCCACGCGAGAAGTGCGGGAAAGATGAGCGTCAGGAGAATGAGTACGACCGAGGGAACGCGCATCACGCCGCCCAGTCGTGTCGCCATTTCCCCGACAGGTCCCTTGATCGTGTCGAGCACAAGCAAAGTTCCCCAGCCAAGTGCTGCGCACAATGCGGCACGTCGCGCCGGTTTGTCATCGCTTGAAACGATTGCCCACAACGCCGCGATCACCGGAACGGTCCACCAGCCGAACGCGTAAGTCGCAACTGCAAACAACTCTGCAAGGAGCAGAACCTTGACGAGTGATCTCATTGCCCGGGCGCGAGTGTAAGTGTCGAGATGATTCTCTTCCGGTCGAGATCTGATGCAGATTTCGGAAACAGAACTTCGTCGAGTTGCCCGTTTGCCCACCGCGACAGGCGATCCAGATACCTTCCACTCGCGGGCGAGCCTGACTGCCCGCCCGGATAAACGGCCCACGCGCGAATCGTCGGCCCGAGCTCGACGACCATTCTCCAGCTCGAGCCCTGAGTGCCTTCCCCCTGCGACGGATTCAAAAGTCCGGGCCCGCCCTGAATCGGAACACGAGGCGCAGCCAGCGCGGGAATTCTCAACAGATGCCTTATCGAAGCCTTTCGGCGCTCCGACCACAGCCAGCGTTTGTCGTCCGCGTTTCCGTTGCGCGCAACGACGGTGTCATATCCCGCTGCGAGACTCGCGGCAAGAATTGCATCACGATCCTCGCGCACCGGCGTCCGCCGATTGTCCCACCAGATACTGGTCGGTGACGTTGTAAGGTCCAGGATGAGCTGCGGCTCGGGAAACATCGAGCCCGCATCACTCAGGTGAACACCGGCTGAATCGCTGAGCTCGTCCCACGTTCGGCGTGACAGCTCGCGCATCGCAGCCTCAAACAGAACTGCGCGCCGGTTGTCCATTGTGTATCGGCGATTCCATTCGCCGAGCAGGCGCGCTGCATCCCTGAGCTTTGTATCAGCTTTGCCGCTCGAATCGAGTCGAGATGCAGCTGCGAGAAAAAGTGGAATGAACGCATCTGCACGCGCGCTTCCGGGATCAGTTTGAAATGAGCGCATGTCATCAGGCGTAACCTGTGAATCAGCGCGCAGCAGCGCATTGATGCGCATAGCTCGCCATGGCGAATACCACGATGATCCCATGTACGCGGGATTCTGTCGCGGATCAACAGGCTGCTGATTTGCGGACGCGAGATAACCTTGAGCAGGATTCAGCGCAGCGGGATACTGATCGAGCGGGAGAAATCCCTGCCAGTCATTCGCGGACGTCGATCCATCACGAACCACGTCCCCTCTCCCATCGCCGGGTCTAACAGGATATGCGCCGGATGACCTGATCGCGATGTTGCCAGCGCGATCAGCAACAAGGCCGTTCTGCGTGGGTGCGACGTAATCGCGCATTGCATACAGCCAGTCATTGACGCTGTGCGTGCCGGCGAGCGCGAGGAAATTATCCGGCTCGTGCGATGGCTCGTACGCAGTCCACCGCATCGACATCCATTCGCCAAGCAGTTTTCGCATCGGGCCACGGTGTGTGAAATACAATGTGTCGGTGTGAATGACACGTCCGCCACGATTGCGATATTGCTCGACTTTCTTCTCGAGATCACGCCACTTCCCATCGACTTGATATCGTGAGGGGTGATCATCGTTGTCGACTTTCTCCGCATAGAAATCGTCGACGTCAGATCCTGTGTTGGTGAAAGTCCACGCAACATCGCGATTGAATCCGATCACGACGCCGGGCATTCCAGGAAAGCCAACGCCTGCGGCATCGATTCTACCTGGAACGCTGATGTGCATCTCGTACCAGATCGACGGCAGCGTCAGGTCGAGATGTGGATCGCCCGCAAGCAACGCATTACCGGTCGAAGAGCGGCGTGGTGACACAGCCCAGTTATTACTTCCAACGGCATCCGAAGGCTCATCCTTTGGCGCCGGCGCGAGAGCAGTGAGCACCTGTCGTCTCGCGGTAAGCGCCACGATCGCTGCCGGATCGGGATTCCC
Organism: Gemmatimonadaceae bacterium; assembly: GCA_035281765.1. Lineage (GTDB taxonomy): Bacteria > Gemmatimonadota > Gemmatimonadetes > Gemmatimonadales > Gemmatimonadaceae > UBA4720. The sequence goes on along the minus strand of DATEDH010000313.1, from coordinate 2,306 downwards.
GGGCGGCGGCAGCTCAGTGAAATCGAAACGCGGAGCGTTCTGTCCGTTCGGCTGGATCGGCTCCTGGATCGGGCTGTTGACCGGGAAGAGCGCCTCAGCCGCCGCCTTTCCGACTAATGCCTGCGCATGCAGACGCCGGACAGTGTTGTCGTTCAGTCCGAGAGTGAGAGACATTCGCGCAAGGAAGTAGAACGAATGTATGGGCTCCCATTTAATTGGCTTTGCATTCAGCAGGCGATACTCGAGGGGGAGATCGCGCGGCTTCATGCCGCTGATCCACGCATTTACTCCATCGGCATATGCCTGCATTGCCTGCCATGCAGGTGATGTCTTGTCGTAAGCCGCCGCTTTCTTCTCTGCCCCCCAGGCAAGTCCGATCGCGCGCGACTCGCGATCTGCCGCGAGAATCTGAGGACTCGAAACCCATTCGCTGAGGCGGCCGGAAGCAGCGCGCGTTTGGGTTTCCATCTGAAAAAGCCGGTCGCGCGCGACGACGAATCCAAGCGCGCGCCACGCATCGAGCTCGTTTTTCGCGAAGATGTGCGGCACTCCACGATCATCGAACACAACGGATACACTGTCACTCAATCCTGGAATCGAGCGAAACTGACGGGCAGGAAAATTTGTCGAGGCAGCGAGTCCCCACACGCCATTCGCCGGATCGAGCAATGGTCCAATCGGTGGAAGAGGACCAATTGCCCGGAATCCGGCGAAGAGTAGAACCGCCAGCACGATGGCCGGCAGAACTTTTTTCATCAAGGAGCTTTTACCGAGACCGGTGTGACCTTGACGTGAAGGTTGTGATTAATGCGCATACCGACGATCCCATCAGTCGGCAATCCGGCCTTGCTGACCGACGCTGCCTGCTTTCCGTTGACCATGAACTTGACTGCGTCATTCGTAACCTGAACCGCGAGATCGTAGTGGGCTTTCCCCGCGCCATCTGCCTTTGGCACATCCGCGCTTGGCGTCCACTTGATCACGTCGCGCGCTGCACCGCCCTCGCGCACCTTGATTGCGAGGTCACCCGTGCCTCGCACGAGGAAATACGTGTACGTCTGGCTGTCGTTGTCGAGGTTCTGACCACCGATGAATATCCCGTATGCTTCGGGATGCGAGGGCGCTTCGAGCTGATCGAACGATGCGGATGCGGTGTACGCGCCGCTGCCCGTTGTATTCGACGAGTAAATAATGTGCGCTGGTCCGGTGGTAACGTCCCACTCGTTTCCATTGACCGTGTAGCGCGCGCCTGATATTGGCGCATCGGCACGATCCGTCCGCGTCGCGTATCCTGCGGGCAGAGCGCCGCCTTCAACATTCTTATCCGGATCGGCATTTTCAGCTGCTGTCTTTGTGCTGTCTGCCGGCTTGTTCTCCTTCACAGTGCAGGCAGCCATCGCAATCGCGAGCAGTAACCAATGACTTCGAAGCTTCATTCGGATCTCCTGATAACGGTAGAGCAAAAATATACCTGCCGTTCAGCGCCCTTTCTTGATGCCGCGCTCGGCAATTCTATCGACGATGTCGGGCCAGAGCGCCTTCATGAACATGCCGAGGCGGGCGCGACGCGTCATTATCACTTCGCGCTTCCGTTTCGCGGCTGCCTCGATGGTGAGGCGGGCGCATTCTTCCACACTCATGATTGCATTCTTTACAACGGGCCGTGTGCCGAGTGGTTTTCCGTCGGGACCGAGCGCTCGCTCTGCAATATCTGTCGCGACAAATCCGGGATAGATCACGGTGACACTAACGCCTTCATCCCGCAGCTCGATTCTGAGCGAGTCGAAAAAACCTGCCATCGCGTGCTTTGTCCCTGAGTACAGGGTTCGCGTTGGAACGCCGTTGCGTCCGGTAAGACTGGAAACCGCAACGAGCCGGCCGCGGGTTTTCTTGAGGTACGGAAGGGCAAACCACGTGCAATACACACTTCCGAAGTAGTTGATCGCGGTAATACGCTCTACAGCATCGATATCGTGGAGCTCGTCAAAGCGCGCGTGCATGCTGATGCCCGCATTGTTGATGAGCGTGTCGATGCGCCCGAACTCCGACACGGCACGGTCGATGAGCGCCTGGCACTGATCACGGTCGGACACATCGGTCGGAACTACGACGACCTTGCCACCGTGTGACCTGAGCTCGTGCGCTGCCTGCTCGAGAAGATCGGCGCTGCGCGCAGCGAGAACCAGGTGTGCGCCCTGCTCGGCGAGCATGCGCGCGATTTCGAGCCCGATGCCGGCAGAGGCGCCGGTTATGATCGTGACGTTGTTTTTGAAAACGGATTCAGCCATCGGCGCCGAAGATAGGCG
>DATEDH010000312.1:0-5093 GCA_035281765.1 Gemmatimonadaceae bacterium | reverse complement strand
CGCGTACGCATCGAGCGAGACACGGTTGCCGATCGTCACCTTCTTTCCAATGCGCGCGGTTGCATCTATTGCGGGCGCTCGCAGCTCCTGCGGATAAAAACGCTGCAGCAGGGAGAGCAATGCGGCCTGCGGCTTGGCGACGATGATTCGAGACGCGACATCGCCCGGCACGTCCGCGAGATCAGGCGAAATGAGCACAACGCCTGCCGAGCTTTGCGCAAGGAGTGGCGCGTAGCGGCGGTCTCCGAGGAAGCTTAGCTGATCTTTTGCAGCGCGTCCGAGCGGGGCAACACTGGCGACACTCGCGTTGTCGTCGCCGCGCAGCTCGCCGCCGACTATGTCTGCAATGGCACGAGCGGTGAGCGTGCGTACACGCTCACCGCTGTCTTTTTCAAGCTCCGTCAATGATGACGTCAACGCTTGACTGGTGTGACTCCGGCGGGTTGTGGTGTCAGCGGGTTCGCACCTGTCGTCGGCTTGGGTGGGCCAGCTGCTTTCACCTTTGCAAGAACTTTCTGCGTGATGTCGAGGTTCTTGTCGGCAGCGACTACAACGCCGCTCTGTGACGCCACGTCGAATATCATCGCGTAACCCTCTTCAGCACGAACCTGCTCGATGACCTTCTGCACGTTCTCCATCACCGGGCGAATGAGCTCGGCCTGACGCACCTGCATGGTGCTGTCCATCATGCGCGCCCGCCCCTGATACGCAGTCTGACGATCCTGGATCGTCTTCGCCCGCGTCATGCGCGTTGCGCTGTCGAGCTTGGGCATATCGCGCTCGAACTGCTGGACCATCGTCTGGAGCGAGTCATCCATGCGCTGAAGCTGCGCCTGGAAAGTACCGAGCTCGGTCTTGAGTCTGTTCTCGGCCTCAGTGCGTCCGGGGGCGTCCGCATAGAGCTGCTGAGAGTTTACGAATCCGATCTTGGGTGCTGCTGCAGCCTGGGCCGATAACGAGCCGGCTGACGCTGCACCAACGACGAGTGCGAGCAGGGCCGCACGAATCAATCCACGCATTTACACTCCAATGTTAGAAGAACTGTCCAAGTTTGAAATGGAACTTCCAGCCAGGAGCCGGACGTCCGTTGATATCTACCTTATCAAGACCATACCCCATATCGATACCTATCGGTCCGAGGGGGCTTACGATTGCAGCGCCAAATCCGAAGGCACGGAAGAGGCGTGTGGGATCGAACTGACTTGGGCGGTCCCACACATTTCCGCCCTCAAAAAATGTATTCAAATAGAGAGATTGGCTAACCCGCAGGCCAAACTCGCCAGTGCCCGTAAAGAAGGCGTTTCCGAACGACTCCCGCTGTACGCCGCTGCCGCCCTCGGCAAATGCATTGAACCCCGAAGGCGTAATCGAGAATTCCTCATAGCCGCGGAGCTGCTCACCGTACTGTGTGCCACCGAGCGAGAACGACTGGCTGTAGAAAAACGGTCCCGGATCGCCGAAGACCATGCCGGCTCGCGCGGTGAGTCCGACGACAAATGTCATCGGCGCCGACCCGAGCGAAGCCACTCCAATTCCACCAATCGGCGCGTACGACTTGAGCTCGGTCGTGTAGCGCTGGAACGTTGCAGTTCCGCCGAGTGGTCCACCGTTGAACTGTGCAGTGAACGTCTGCGAGCCGCCTTCAGCCGCGAACGGAAGTCCGATCCGCGTATCGTGAGAGGCGGTAAACCCGAGAGTCGACCGGAAGCAGTGACTGCACCTGTCGGCGACATCAGCGAGGAGACCTTCACCTCCATACGATACGCCTTCGCCACCATATGAGACGAGGAGCCGGCTGTACAAAGATCCAGGTACCGGCAATCCAATCTGCAGCTGACCGCCCGTTCGCGTCACGCGGCCAAGATCGGCAATCGTGTAGCGGGAAGCGGTGTGATATCCGGTGACGCTGCCGGAGATGCGCGTCTGCTTGATGTTCGGGTCGGTGTACGTCGCGTTGAAGTCATTGATGTAGCGGCCGAACTGATACTGGAGCTGCGCGCGCTTGCAGCGGCCGAGAAGGTTCGGCTGATCGAGACCGATGAATCCACCGACGCCCGTGCCCTGGCCGGTCGACGCTCCGAAGTTCACGTTGCCCGTTCTCTTCTCCTTCACGCGGAACACGATATCGACGTCACCCTGTTCACCAACCGGCCGCGTTTCAGGCGCCGGAAGCGGTGACTCGAAGAAATTCATGTTCGAGATGTTCTGATAGCTGCGAAGCAGGTAGTTGCGATTGAACACCTGACCCGGTGCAAGAACGATCTGCTCGCGAATGCACGATTCGTATGTGAAGTCGTTGCCTTCGATATCGATGCGATTCACGATCGCCGGCGTCTGTTCGTCGATCTCCCATCGCAGGTTGACCACACGAGCCGTGTCACTGCCTGGCTGGCGCTCTACGACGGGACGAATGCGCGCGTAGATATACCCTTCGTCATTGTACGCATCTCGCAGGCGCTGCTCGGCTGCATCCCACTTTGCCTGATCGAAGGTGTTCGGCGGATTGTGGTAGCTTCTGCGAATGAAGCCGGTCACCTGCTGCGCAAGTGTCTGGTCGTCATTCGTGAATGGATAAAACTGCTGGATCTCGGCAGTCGAGAAGCGCTTGTTACCCAGCACCTCGAATGTTCCGATTTTGTAGCGCGGTCCCTCGCTGACAGCGAGATCGATGACCGCTTTGCCCTCTTCGCGGTCGATGATCAGCGAATCGCTGAGAATCCGGAAGTCGATAAATCCGCGGCTCGAGTAGAGCTGCGGAATCCGCTCTGACAAATCGGTGGCGTACTTGGAGTCATCGAACTCGCCTTTACGGAACCACCAGAATCCTTCCGGCTTGGATTGCATCACTCCGGCGATGTCATCCGCATCTATGAAGCGATTGCCGGTAACCTGAAGTCCTGAGATCGCGAGTCGGCGACCTTCTTCGACGCGGAAGGTGAGCTTCACCTGATTGTTCGCTTCACGGACCGTATCGACATGAATGCGCGCGAGGTAATATCCCTTCGCCTCGTACAGCGAGTCCGCGCGTTCGACCGCAAGCGCAATCGCCGCGGGATCGAGCGGACGACCGGTATTCATCGTGAGGCGCTCGCGAACATCCTTGCCTGAGACGCGCTCGGGCCCGACGACTGTATACGATGTAAGAAGTGGCCGCTCGCGAACGACTATCGATAGTGTCGTCTTTGGCGAAGTAGGAGGAACTGCGCAGACGATCTGCACATCCTCAAACTGGCCTGTCGTGAACAGCGCCTTGATGGCTCGCTGAATGTCTCTGTAGTTGAGCGTCGTCTTGGGAGCCAGTCCTGCAGACGAAAGCACGGTTTCCGTGGACACGCGCGCGTTGCCCGACACCGCGATGGAATCGGGCGTCGTGCACACTCCTGTGGCGGGATCCTGGGCTAAAACGGGAGTCCCTGCCGCCAGGAAGGCCAGCAGGGAGACAGCAAGCTTTTGCATCGCAGAAATCTAATAAGACAAGAGGGCACAGAGGGCGGCTTTCGCCCGCTTCGCGGGCTCAAACGCCTGACAGAGGGCACAGAGCACAGACAGATCGATTCACATGCGCATAGGCGTTAGACACAGAGGGGCGCGGAAGTGGTTGCTCGTGACGTGCAACCACTTCCGCGCCCCCCTGTGCTCTGTGCCTCTGTGCCCTCTGTGAGCCCGGGTGGTTAAAGGCCGAAGGCCTTTAACTCACCTCGGCCTCTGTGCCCTCTCGAGGTGCTTACTTCGGCGTAGCCGAAGTGAGCACCTTGAAGTCGAGCTTGTCCTTATCCGCCGAGATGTCGACCTCGATCTCGTCACCCTTGGCAAACTCGCCAAGCAGGATCTTTTCGGAAAGCGGATCCTCGATGTAGCGCTGAATCGCTCTCTTGAGAGGACGGGCGCCGAACTTCTCGTCGTACCCGTGCTTCACGAGGAACGTGCTCGCCGCTTCGGTGAGCTTGAGCGTGAGCTCTTCGTCGCCGAGACGCTTCTGCACTTCCTTGAGAAGAATCGAAACGATCTGACCGATGTGCTCCTCGGACAGCGGATGGAACACGATCACATCATCGAGACGGTTCAGGAACTCGGGGTTGAAGACGTGTGACATCTCCTCCTTCACTTTCTCCGCGATCCGCTCGAAGCTGTTGCGGCCGTCAGGAGTTGCGAAGCCCATCGTTCTGCCCTTCGAGATGTCACGCGCGCCGACGTTCGACGTCATGATCACCACGGTGTTCTTGAAGTCGATCACACGACCGTAGTTGTCCGTGAGATGTCCTTCGTCGAGCACCTGAAGGAGAATGTTGAACACATCAGGATGCGCCTTCTCGATCTCGTCGAGCAGCACGACGCTGTATGGCTTGCGCCGAACAGCCTTCGTGAGCGTTCCCGAATCTTCGTATCCGACATAACCCGGAGGCGCACCGATGAGACGCGACACGGAGAACTTCTCCATGTACTCACTCATGTCGACGCGAATCAGTGCCTGCGGATCGGCGAACAGGAACTTCGCGAGTGCGCGGGCAAGCTCAGTCTTACCGACACCTGTCGGTCCGGAGAAGATGAACGAGCCGATTGGACGCGTTGGATCCTTGAGACCAGCGCGGCTTCTTCTGATCGAGCGTGCGAGCGCCTTGATCGCCTCTTCCTGGGCGACGACCGATGCGTGCAGTTCGTCTTCCATTCTAAGAAGACGCGCGGTCTCAGCTTCCTGAAGACGCATTACCGGAATACCTGTCCAGCGGCTGACGATGAACGACACTTCGTCCTCGCCAAGAACCGGACGATGCGACTGGCGATGCTTCTCCCACTCGTCCTGCTTGTGACGAATGTCATCCTTGAGCTCGCGCTCACGATCGCGCAGCGATGCAGCACGCTCGAAGTTCTGGTCGCGAACCGCGGATTCCTTCTCCGTGTTGACACCTTCGAGCTGATTCTTGAGCGCGGTCACTTCCGGCGGAGGCGCCTGCGTCGCGAGACGCGCGCGCGCACCCGCTTCGTCGATCACGTCGATTGCCTTGTCAGGCAGGAAGCGGTCGGTGATGTAGCGCTCCGACATTTTCGCCGCTGCATGCAGCGTTGTATCGGGAATCGTGACCTTGTGATGCTCT
>DATEDH010000311.1:0-5589 GCA_035281765.1 Gemmatimonadaceae bacterium | reverse complement strand
GCGCTCACAACGATTCAGATTGCGTGTCTCGGGATAATGATCTCGTGCAGCGGCGAGCCAACTGCCCCGCCCGTCGTTCCTCCGGTTACGATTCCTCCGCAACCCGAGATTCCAATCACCGGCGCTCAAGTGGCCGGCATGGAGTCGTACGAGCAGAGCGTTCGCAACCTGATGAAGAAGTACAACGTCCCCGGTGGCGCGATCGCCATCGTGCGCGACGGCAAGCTGTTTTACGCTCGCGGGTTTGGTTATTCCGATCTCGAGAACAAGATACCGGTGCAGCCGGATGCGCTCTTCCGCATCGCCAGCGTTTCCAAGCCGATCACGAGCGCGGCGATCATGAAGCTCGTAGAAGAGGGCAGGCTCAGTCTCGATGATCGCGTTGCGCCGATTATCGCCGACCTCACACCTGCACCAGGCGCGACAGTCGATCCGCGCTGGGAGCAGATAACCATTCGGCATCTCCTCAATCACACAGGCGGATGGGATCGTGACAAACCGAATGGCGGGTTCGACCCGATCGACCGACCGTTGATTGCCGCCGCGGCGGTCAATGCACCCGCGCCCGCGTCGAGCGAAACCCTCATCCGTTACATGAAAGGAATGCCGCTGGATTTCAATCCGGGTGAACGGCACGCCTACTCCAATTTCGGTTACATCATACTCGGCCGAGTGATCGAGCGTTTGAGCGGAATGAAGTACGGAGACTATGTGCGCTCGCGCGTCCTGATTCCTGTCGGCGCCAATCGCACGCAGCAGGGCAAGTCGCGAATGAAGGACGCGCTCCCGGAGGAAGTGAAGTACTACATGGCCGGAGCAGGTTTGAATTTCCCGATGGTGCAGTCCGTCTTCCCCGGCGAAGGCATAGTGCCGTTGAATTACGGGGGCTATAACATCGAAGCGGGTGATGCGAGCGGTGCCTGGGTCTCATCGACGATTGACCTGTTGCGATTCGTCGTAAAGATGGATGGCCGCGACAACCCACCCGACATTCTTAGCGCCGGACTCATTTCGGAAATGACCGGCAATGGTGCGACGTTATGTCCAGATGGTTCGTGCTATTACGCAGGTGGATGGGTCGTGCGTCCGGTGCAGAACGGCGCGACCTGGTCACACGGCGGAGATTTCCCAGGAACGAAAGCCATTCTCGTTCGCTCCTATTACAACATCTCGTGGGTCGGGCTGTTCAACGCCGGCGAGCCGAACAGCTTCACAGGCGAGCTCGATGCCGCGCTTTGGGACGCTCTCAACAAAATGACATCGTTTCCGACGCAGGACCTGTTCGCGAGCTTCCGGTGACCCGGCGTCTCATCGGCGTGGCCGTTCTCCTGGCTGCATGTTCGGGCGGAGAATCCGCCGGACCTGAAGTCACGCCGGCAAAAATCGCGTTGGTCAGCAGCGAAGTTGGTTCTACTGCGAGCGGATTCGAGACGGCCGAGCAGATTGCGGTAAAGGTGACCGACAATTCCAGCGGTCCCGTCGCCGGCGAGACAGTCACCTTCTCAGTCATTACCGGTGGCGGCAGTGTCAGCGCAACAACTGCCGACACCGGAGCAGATGGAATCGCGCGTACGTCGTGGACAGTTGGAAGTCCGGGGGCGCAAACACTGCGCGCAACTGCAGGCTCGCTGACTGTCGACATAACCGCAACAGCGGTGAGCTGCAGCGAGCTCACGTTATCCGTCGGCGAGGTGCAATCGCTCGATCCGGCGAACGTTACCTGTGCGGTTTTGAACGGATCGGCGCAGCGCTACTTCATTACTATAGTAAATGCGACGAACTCTCCCGGGGCGGCATCAGCCTTCAAGAGTCGCGGAGCTGCCGGCGCGACAGCGTCCCAAATCCTCGAGGACGTAACGAGCTCAGCGATCGCAAAGCCTGATTTCCCCGGTGTCGCGAGCGGAGATATGAAAGAGTCACTCGAGCGCAATCGCATGCACTCGCTGATTCTCGAAAAAAACATGGCGCTTCTGCAGCGGGTCAGCTCCCCGATGCCAGGAATTCGCCACAACAAATCCGTGGCCAGTTCACAAGCGCCCGCTCTTGACGATGTCATTCAGATAAAGCTTCCAGACATTACGGTCAACGGATGCACGAGCTTTGTACCGATTGCCGCTCGGGTGGTGTATGTCGGCAGCAAAGCGATCATGCTCGAGGATACATCGAACCCGCTGAAGGGTCAGGCCGATACAATCTTCAAGCGCCTCGGTGAGGAATTCGACAATGTGATGTTCCCGATCCTCAACACGAACTTCGGGAATCCTCTCATAATGGACGCGCAGCTCAACAACGACGGCGCGATGTACATGCTGTTCTCAACGAAGGTCAACACGATGGGGAACGGCCTCATCGCCGGCTTCGTGAATAACGCAGACTTTTTACCGGCATCGCAGTGTCCGGCGAGTAACTTCGCCGAAGTATTTTATGCGCGCGCGCCAACGACACTCGGCACGGTCGGTAATGAGCCCACCGGCCTCTGGGACTTCAGGCGTTCCATCGCATCGACGATTATCCACGAAGCGAAGCACCTCACAAGTTTTGCCAACAAGGTCGCACAGCCAGGATTCACAGGACTCAAGCCGCAGGATGGATGGCTGGAAGAATCATCGGCGGAGCTCGCGCAGGAGCTGCTCGATCGCATCGACTTCTCGTACACGTCGAAAAGCAACGTCGATTACGCGTCGACACTGGCGAAGGAGGTGCGGCCGTCGTCGGGCATGCCGATGAACATGCTCAACGCATTCAGTTGGCTCTACAATTATGTCGCGGATCCGGAGACTCATTCACTCGTCGGATCTGCTGCGCCGGGCGATGTGACGTTCTATGGTAGTGGGTGGGCGTTCCTGCGCTGGGCAATCGATACATACGCGACCAGCGAGTCTGCATTTCTTACGGCAATGACGAGCGACGTCTCGCATGCGGGCATAGAGAACATCGAGAACATCACTGGCAAATCGTTCCAGCAGCTGCTCAGTGAATACTCCCTTGCGCTGATACTCGACGATTACCCGGGCTTCACGCCAGCAGATTCCAGATATTCATTCCCGAGCTGGAACTTGCGCAATGTCTTTGCGGGGTTGAGCACTGACTTCCCCGTCACGTTCAAGAGTGCGACTCCGCTGAGTATGCGCTCGCGCGCGTTCGGCAAATTCAGTGTCGATGTCAGCGCTGTGCGCGGTGGCGGGTTCTCAGCTCTGGAGCTGTCGGGGACTACGGCGGCCAGGCAGCTCATCGAGTTCAAAGGTCCGAACGGCGGCTCATTCCCGTCAGCGATGCGCGTGAACATCGTTCGGGTCCAATAGAGAACGAACAACGAGAGATTATCAAAAGCGGGAGCGCTACTGCGCGAGGTAGCCCTCCGTAAGCGCCACCCAGTACGATGCGCCTGCAGGCAGGTTGCCTTCATTGAAGATGAACTGAGGATGATGCACCATCGGCGTGTCGCCGTTTCCGATGAAGCAGTACGTCCCCTTTTTCTTCTGCAGCATGAACGCGAAGTCCTCTGAGCCGAGGAAAGTCGGGCCGGGATAAATGACATTCTCGTCCCCGAATGCATCACGCGCGATCTGTGCGGCTCGCACCGTCTCCTCTTCATCGTTCACGAGCACGGCGCCAGGAACTCCCTCCCTGATCTCCGCTGTGCATCCGTAAGCCTCGGCATAGGTACGCGCGAATGTGCGCACTTTAGTCAGCACCATCTGACGGTCGGCGTCGGTCTTCGTTCTGATGGAGAGGCGCAGAATCGCCGACTGCGCAATCACGTTACCGGCATTGCCCGAGAGAAATGCACCGACAGTCACGACCGCGCTGTTGTGCGGGGAGACATTCCGCGAGACGATTGTCTGAAGCGCCATCACCAGCGCAGATCCTGCGACGACAGGATCCACGCTGAGCTCGGGCATCGATCCGTGTCCTCCCTTCCCTGTCAGCTCGATCTCCCAGTTGTCCACCGCCGCCATCACATCGCCATGGGCGAAATAAAGTTTGCCAAGCTCGAGTCCCGGCATGTTATGCATTCCAAACACCGCATCGACAGGAAAACGGTCGAACAGTCCATCCTCGATCATCGCCGGCCCGCCTTCCATCGTTTCTTCACCCGGCTGAAAGATCAACCGCACGGTGCCCGCGAAATTCTTTGTATCCGCGAGATATTTGCCCGCAGCAAGAAGCATCGTGGTGTGACCATCATGCCCACACAGGTGGGCGACTCCGTCGACGTGGCTTCTGTATTCAAGATCGTTCACCTCATGGATCGGCAGCGCATCGAAGTCTGCGCGCAATCCAATCGCTTTCGCGCTGTCTCCAACCTTGAGCGATGCGACGATACCGTGCTTGCCGATGCCTGTTTCGACGTCATAGCCCCACTGTTTGACGAGGTCCGCAATGTACTTAGCGGTTTTCTCCTCCTTCATCGAGAGCTCTGGATTGCGATGCATGTGCTCGAACCAGTCCTTCATGGTTCCCTGATCCTTCGTCAGCGCATCGAGCGGCTTGATCATTTCGCGGCTCCTCCATCAGCGGGCCTTCGCGCGGGAATCGTCATCATTATCGAGACGATCGCTGCAACTACCATCAGCAGGTTGGTTGCCAGCGCAAAGAATGCTGCCTGCCTGACCGCGACATTGTCCTGCCGGCCGAGATAACTGATCACTCCCTCGATCCACCTGACCGATCCGTTATTCTCGCTCAGCGCGGTGAAGATCGTCGCGGCAATTGCAACACCGAATGATGCGCCAAGCGACGAAGCCATTTAGTAAATGCCGGAACCGCTGCCTGCCTGATCATCGGGGAGTGCGGACAATGCAGCATCTGTAGAAGGTGTCGCGTAGAACGCCAGGCCAAGCCCGAAGAGAGTGAAGCCGACGACAGCGAGAATGCGGTAAGTGCCGAGCATGAGATTCGTCGGCATGAGACACACAACCGCGGCGCCGACTATGAGCGAACCCCAGATCATCGGCCGGCGTGGACCGAAACGCTGAAGAAGTTTTTCACCAACCCGTATGAACGCGACGATTGCAACTGCATAACCGATGGTAAGAAACCCGGCTTGCTGCGCAGTCATTCCGCCGCCGGCCTGAACGAGCATCATCGCCACTATCAGAATGCCAGCTGTTGCGTTGAGCAGAAAATTTGAGATTGTAGCGCCGGTGTACGTCATGTTCCTGAACAGCGTGAAGTTCACGAAACCGTTCGGATTGCCTGATTCTATGCGGAAGAAGAGAACGCCGAACAGGATACCTGCCGCAAGAAGTCCGAGTGACGTGACACTTGTCCAGCCAAGCGATGACCCCTGAGTGGCGTACACCTGAAGTGATATCATCATCACCATGAACGTCAGCACGCCGGCCGTGTCGAACTTGTATGCACCTGTCGTTTCAGCGCGGCTTTCCGGTGTTCCGCGGATCATCAGCATGCCGAGCAGTGAGATGGCGGCGGCGGCAAAGAATATCCATCGCCATCCGACGTTCTGTGCCATGAGCCCGCCGAAGAGAGCGGCGAATCCGGAGCCGCCCCACGATCCGATCGACCAGAGCGATACGGCGCGCTGGCGTGCGGCGCCTTCCCAGTACGCCTTGATCAGCGCGAGAC
>DATEDH010000310.1:0-7848 GCA_035281765.1 Gemmatimonadaceae bacterium | reverse complement strand
CTCGCCTATTCGCCGGGAGTTGCCGAGCCCTGCCTCGAGATCGAAAAGAATCCGGAGGAGGCCTATAAATACACAGCAAAAGGCAACCTCGTCGCGGTAGTCACCAACGGCACCGCCGTATTGGGCCTTGGCAACATCGGCGCACTTGCCGGAAAGCCCGTAATGGAGGGCAAAGGCAACCTCTTCAAGCAGTTTGCCGACCTCGACGTATTCGACCTCGAAGTGGGCTCCGAGAATCCGGACGACGTCATAAAATTCTGCCAGCTTCTCGAGCCGAGCGTTGGCGGGATCAACCTCGAGGACATACGCGCGCCTGATTGCTTCTATATAGAAGAGAAGCTGAGGGAAACGCTCAGAATTCCCGTTTTTCACGATGACCAGCATGGCACCGCGATCATCTCCGGCGCTGCATTGCTCAACGCCCTCGAGATAACGGGAAAAGATATATCTGCAGTAAAATGCGTATTCTCGGGAGCGGGGGCTGCCGCGATATCGACGGCCGAGCATTATGTGCGGCTCGGGGTGAAGCGTGAGAATATTCTTCTGACCGACCGGCAGGGCGTGGTATATAAAGGCCGCGCCGGCGAGATGGACCCGTACAAGGCTCGGTTCGCAAACGAGACATCAGCGAGAACTATCTCTGATGCACTCGCCGGCGCCGATGTCTTTGTCGGACTCTCCGTAGCGGGCGCAGTTACGAAGGAAATGATCTCGAGAATGGCCAAGGAGCCGATCGTGTTCGCGCTTGCGAATCCCGAGCCCGAGATCCTTCCTGAGGATGTGCGCGAGGCACGACCGGATGCGATCATCGCGACGGGCCGCAGCGATTATCCCAATCAGGTCAACAACGTCCTGGGCTTCCCGTTCATTTTTCGCGGCGCACTGGACGCTCGCGCGACGCAGGTGAACGAAGCCATGAAGATGGCGGCGACCCGCGCCCTCGCACTTCTCGCAAAAGAAGAAGTGCCCGAGAGCGTATCGCGTCTATATGGCCTGAGCTCGATCAAGTTCGGCCGCGATTATCTGATTCCCTTCCCGTTCGATCCGCGAATTCTTCTCTGGGTTGCACCTGCTGTCGCATGGGCTGCCGTTGCAACCGGAGTCACGAACGAGTTCATCGACCTGGACGATTATCGCGAGAAGCTCGAAGCCAGGCTCGGCCGCGCGCGCGGTGTGATGCGCGGCATCATCAATCGCGCAGTGCGTGATCCGCGCAAGGTTGTTTTCCCCGAGGGCGAAGAGCCGAAGGTGATTCGCGCCGCACAGGTTATCGTCGACGAAGGAATTGCCGAACCAATTCTGCTCGGCAACCCTGAAAACATCGCGCGCGTTGCCAGACTCAATGCGATTCCTCTCGACGATATCTGCATCGAGGACCCGGCAACTTCATCGCTGCGCGACAAGTACGCTGAGTATCTGTGGAACCGCCGACAGCGAAAGGGTCTGAGCCGCGGCGAAGCACAGCAGCTTCTGTTCAACGGGAACTACTTCGGTTCCGTCATGGTTGCCCACGGCGATGCGGATGCGCTCGTATCGGGTGTGAACATGCACTACCCGGAGACAATTCGTCCCGCGCTGCAGGTCATCGGGGCGCACCCGAAAGCGGAAGTGGTGAGCGGCCTCTACATGCTCGTCTTCGACAAGCATGTTATTTTTTGTGGAGATACTACCGTCAACATCGATCCAACCGCCGAGCAGCTTGCGCAGATCGCTTATTCGGCAGGGCGGATCGTTCGTACTTTGGGGATCACTCCCCGTATTGCGATGTTGTCGTTCTCGAACTTCGGGTCGGTGCGACATCCTGAAGCGGAAAAAGTCGCGCGGGCCGTCCAGCTTCTCAGGCAGCGTGATCCGTCGATGGTGGTGGATGGAGAGATGCAGGCTGACACGGCGCTCGACGAGGATCTTCTCAAGGCGGCGTATCCGTTCAGCGCGCTGAGCGAGAAGGCAAACGTGCTGATCTTTCCGAACCTGAGCGCGGGCAACATCGCGTACAAGCTGCTGAATCACCTGGGAGGCGCGACGGCGATCGGGCCTATCCTGGTGGGAATGAACCGCCCGGTCCACGTGCTGGAGCGCGGCGCTGATGTGCAGGATATCGTGAACATGGCCGCAGTCGCGGTGATGGACGCGCAATCGCGCGGATCACCGGTCAGGCATCGGTCCTGAAATCAACATTATTTATCTGAGGGATAAACGGTATGGCGACTGAGACCAAACCGGAGCGAACGTCGTTCGCCAGAGAGAGCACGGTCGGATTGACACGACAGGGACTGCAGCCAAAGGGCACCGTTCACTGGAATCTCATTGCTCCGGAGCTGATGCAGTTTGCAGCTCGCCGCGGAGAGGGTGAATTCGCAGCGAGTGGACCGTTTGTCGCCTGCACTTCACCGCACACTGGCCGCTCGCCCAACGACAAGTTTGTCGTGAAGGAGCCGACGTCGGAGAACGATGTGGACTGGGGCAAGGTGAACCAGCCGTTCTCAGTCGACAAGTATCAGGTCCTTCTCGCCGACGTCAGAAAATATCTCAACGAGCAGGGCGAGCTCTTTGTCGAGGATCTTTACTGCGGCGCTGACCCGGCGTACCGCCTGTCGGTGCGTTACGTGTCGCCGAATGCGTGGCACATGGCGTTCGTGCGGAACATGTTCATCCGCCCCGACATTGCCGAGCTCGCGACGTTCGATCCCAACTTCACCGTGCTGCACGCTCCGGAGTTCCAGGCTGATCCCGCGCGTCATGGCACGCGCACCGGGACGTTCATTGTTTTGAACATTGCCGAGCGCACGATTCTCATCGGCGGCACTCGCTACGCAGGTGAGCTCAAGAAGTCGATGTTCACCGTCATGAATTATCTGCTTCCAAAGCAGGGCGTGCTTTCGATGCACTGCTCTGCAAATACGGGCAAGGATGGAGACACAGCTCTCTTCTTTGGACTGTCGGGCACGGGCAAGACGACGCTTTCTGCAGATCCCGAGCGCGGGCTCATCGGAGACGACGAGCACGGATGGTCAAAGGATGGCGTGTTCAACTTCGAGGGTGGATGCTACGCCAAGGTCATCAACCTGTCTGCTGAAGGCGAGCCTGACATCTATCGCACGACGCAGATGTTCGGAACGATTCTGGAGAACGTCGTTCTCGATCCAACGACGAAGGAAGTGAAGTTCGACGATCAGTCGATCACTGAGAACACGCGCGCTTCGTATCCGCTCAACTACATCCCCAACAATGTGCCGGATGGACGCGGCGGTCATCCCAGGAATGTCGTCTTCCTGACTGCTGATGCGTTCGGTGTGCTTCCGCCCATTGCGAAGCTCACTCCTCAGCAGGCGATGTACTATTTCCTTTCGGGGTATACTGCAAAGCTCGCTGGAACTGAGCGCGGAGTGACTGAGCCGCAGGCAACGTTCAGCGCATGCTTTGGCGCAGTCTTCCTCGTCTGGCACCCGACGAAATACGCTGAGATGCTGGGTCAGCTTCTCCAGGAGCACGGGTCTAACGTGTGGCTCGTGAACACCGGCTGGAGCGGCGGCGCCTACGGCACTGGAAAGCGCATGAAGCTCGGCTACACTCGCGCGATGGTTCGCGCGGTCCTCGCCGGCGCGCTCGATTCTGTCGAGACGACGGTCGATCCCGTGTTTGGGCTTCACGTTCCGACTGCGGTTCCGGAAGTGCCCGTCGATGTACTCGACCAGCGCAGCACATGGTCTGATCCTGCTGCATACGATGAACAGGCGAGGAAGCTCGCGGGAATGTTCCGCACAAACTTCGAGCGGTTCGGGGACACTGCCAGGGAAATTCGAGAGGCCGGCCCGAAAGGCTGACGAGCAGGGTCGCGTGCGGTTCGAAACGCTGCGCGATCCACTCTGGGACAACATTCGTGTCGACGAGCTGACGCTTTCGCTCGTCGACACCGACGTATTTCAGCGTCTCCGATATGTCCGTCAGCTGGGACTGGCATATCTGGTCTATCCGGGCGCAACGCACACGCGCTTTGAGCACGCCCTCGGCGCATATCACCTTGCGCGCAATACGCTTGGATTCCTTGCAGAATCAGGCAACCCCGTCGATGACGACGAGGCGTGCATCGTCCGTGCGGCAGCGCTGCTGCACGATGTGGGGCACTATCCCTTCTCGCACGCGCTCGAGGAGATCGGCCAGCTTCATCACGAGGACGTTGCGCGTCCACTGATAACCACCGGTGCCATTGCGCGCATTCTCGAAGCCGAGCTTGGGGCTGACGCACCGCTCAAGGTTTTCGAGCTGATTCGCGGAACGAGCAGCAGCTCGCTGCAAGGCTTGATCTCCGGATCCCTCGACCTCGACAAGATCGAATATCTCAAACGCGATGCATTCATGTGTGGCGTGCCATATGGGGAGATCGATGTACATCGACTCACGCAGTCGATGCTGCTACTCAACGATCCCGAGTCAGGCGAAGTGACGCTCGGTGTTCGCGAGAAGGGATTGTCGGCGCTCGAGTCGCTGCTGTTCGCCAAGTATCAGATGTATCGCAACGTGTACTGGCATCACGCTGTACGCAGCGCGACAGCGATGTACAAGCGGCTCGTTGAAGACGCGCTTCGTGTTCGTGCAATCGACCCGGAGCTTCTCCCGTCATTCACTGATGAAGGGTTGATCCACCGCCTCGAGCATGCTTGTCCGAGTTCTTTGCTTTACGCCCTTCGTAACAGGCGACTTTACAAACGCGCTCTGGAATGGCCGGCGAGCCAGCTCGACCCTGGCTGGGGCGAGTGGATCTCCACCGATCGCGGGCGAACGCGGGACGCTGAAAACGCAATTGCAACAAAACTGGGTCTTTCGCCCGGCACGGTTTTGCTAGACTTTCCCATGAAGACTGAGATGCTGGGACTCGACATTCCTGTTCTGCGGAGGAATGGCGAGATCGAGCGCCTCACCGGGCAGGGGTGGCCGGGGACAATAAATCTCCCAACCCTTTCTCAGCAGCTTTACCTTAGCGCGCGGTGGTTGCGCGTATTCGTTGCGGAGCGAATGACAATCTCACCTGCGCTTGTAAAGGAAATTCTCGACGAGGTGTCGGCATGAGCCCGCGCCCCGGCGGCGACGTAGGCAACAGCGCCGAGTTTGCAGTGATGGGCACGCCGGTCGAGACACCCGCGCTTACGCCCGAACAGGTTGGTGAAGCGCCTTCCGGGCCGCGGCTGCGTGAGGTTGGCAAGTCCGCACTCATGCGCATTATTCGCGAGCATCCGACGCTGATGCTCACGCTGTTGTATCTCGCGCTGACATTTGTCGGCGTCGTACACGACTTTTTCTTTTATCTCTACTTCAAGATCAACGTTCTCGATTACTCCGAGACGGGCGATTTTCTTCTCGCCGCGCTGAGAAATCCGCTCGCTGTAATTCTCGCGATGGTTCCGATTCCTTTGTTCGTGATAGTTCGACGATGGGGTCAAACACTTCGCAAAAAGTCACGCACATACGAGCGATACCAGGATCAGCTCAACCGGATGGGCCTGAGCAGTCTGCCTGCGCGCGCTGCCGGCGCAGCGATTTTCATTCTCGTTTACATCGTGCTCTTTACGGAGCTCTACGCGTTCTCGGAAGCGCAGAGGATGCATGAAGGTAAAGGCCATCGAGTAGCATTTCTTCGTAACGATGGAATCGCGTCTGACGAACAGCCGATTCTCCTCGGGACCACAGGCAAGTTCATCTTCCTGTATTACCCGTCTCGCAAAGCGACGGAGATCGTGCCGATCGACAACACGACCGCATTGACGGTCGATTCGCGGCGGCGCAAAGACAGGGAGAGGGATTCGCTGGCGGCGCTCTATCCATCCAACGGCCCCGATACGACTACTGATTGAGCTCGGGCAGGTTTTCGAAAAGGCGCAATGACGCGGGATTTGCGAGCGCTTCCGTGTTTTTCACTGCGCGGCCGTGAATGACATCTCGCACCGCCAGCTCGCTGATCTTTCCACTTATAGTGCGGGGAATGTCCGCAACCTGCACGATTTTCTTCGGCACGTGAAGCGGACTCGTATTTGACCTGATCTGCCTGCGAATTCTCTCGCGCAGATTGTCATCGAGCGAAAGTCCTTCCCGAAGGCGCACGAAGAGAACAACGCGCACATCGCCGCTTGACCCGCTGCCAACGTCCTGGCCGATGGCGACGCTTTCGAGGATTTCCGGCAGCTGCTCGACCTGGCGATAGATCTCTGCCGTTCCGATGCGCACGCCAGCCGGATTCAACGTCGCGTCACTGCGGCCGTAGATGATCATGCCGTCGTGCTCGGTTATCTCACACCAGTCGCCGTGCCGCCAGACGTTAGGATACTTCTCGAAATACGCTGCCCGATACTTCGACCCGTCCGGATCATTCCAGAATCCAATCGGCATGCTCACGAACGGTCTCGTGCACACGAGCTCACCCTGCTCGCCGACAACCGGAACGCCGTTCTCATCATACACATGAACAGCCATCCCAAGCGCGCGGCACTGCAGCTCTCCGCGATAAACCGGCAGCATCGGATTGCCTCCGGCGAAGCACGATACGATATCGGTTCCTCCGCTGATGCTCGCAAGGTGAACGTCGCTCTTCACCTTGTTGTAAACCCAGTCGAAGCTGTGCAGCGCCAGCGGGCTTCCGGTTGACAGGATCGTGCGGAGCGCAGAAAGATCGTGAGCTGCGGGATCGAGCTGCTCCTTTTCGCACATGGCCAGATACCGCGCACTCGTGCCAAATACGGTCAATCCTTCTTCTGCCGCCATTCTCCAGAGGATGTCTTTCTCCTCGGGAAGCGGTGCACCGTCGTAAAGAACAACGGTCGACCCAACGGCGAGTGCGCTCATTAGCCAGTTCCACATCATCCAGCCGAGCGTCGTGAAGTAAAAGACTTTGTCGCTGCGGTGAAGGTCGGTGTGAAGGAGCAGCTCCTTGTAATGCTGGAGGAGTGTTCCCCCGGCGCCATGCACCATGCACTTCGGCAGGCCCGTCGTTCCAGACGAGTACAGAATGTAGAGCGGGTGATCGAACGGCAGCCGCTCGAACTCAACGCTTCCCCAGGAGCTTGCGGCAAACTCATCCCAGAAAGCCGATCGCGCGACATGAGATATGTCTGGTTGCCTGTCGCCATAGGCAACCACGACTACGTGGTCGATCGACGTAATCGTGTCCGCAACCTCCGCAGCGCGCGCGAGGCAATCGATCTTCTTGCCGGCGTACGTGTAACTGTCGGCACAGAACAGGATCTTCGGCTCGATCTGCCCGAACCGGTCGAGCACTCCCTGCACTCCAAAATCAGGTGAGCATGATGACCACACTCCACCGATCGACGCAGTGGCGAGCATTGCGATCACCGCTTCGGGAATGTTCGGCATGAATGCAGCGACCCTGTCACCCGGTCTGATGCCGTGCTCGCGAAGCGCTGCTGCAACCTTCGCGACTTCGACGTGCAGCTGCTTCCAGGTCAGCGCGCGCTGTCGTCCGTGCTCGTTCCACGCAACGATTGCATTCTCATCATCATCGAAGCGGAGGAGGTTCTCTGCGAAGTTGAGTCGCGCGCCGAGGAACCATCGGGGACCAAGGTCGCGGTCGGGCGGCGCCATTCGTTCGATGCCGTGAACCACCGTCTCCCACGGCTCGCGGCCGTCATGCTCATCGGCGATGACGCGGGCAAACTTCCACATATCAACCCAGAACTGCTCCGGATGAACTATCGACCAGTTATACAGCTCGTGATAGTTGTCACATCCCACGGCGCGCATGAACGCAGCCATGTTCGAATTCTCAGCGCGTTCTTTTGAGGGTGTCCAGATTGGTTCCATAAATCGAATCTACTGAAGCAGCATCTGACGACCATGGAC
>DATEDH010000309.1:0-6072 GCA_035281765.1 Gemmatimonadaceae bacterium | reverse complement strand
TGGAGTCTGGCAGCAGACAGCAGGTAGCAGTAGTTCCGTAGTTCCGTAGTTCCGTAGTTCCCCAAAAAAAAAACTCCGTGAGGACTCCGTACTCCGTGGCTCCGTGGCCAGGTTTTTTTCGATGCTGCGAGGGAACGGCGCTACTTGCTGTCTGCTGCCAGACTCCAGCGACAGCTACCTGCTACCAGCTACCTGCTAACAGCATAAAAAAACAAAAAGGGTTTTTCTCCGTGGGGACTCCGATCACTCCGTTGCTCCGTGTCTAGCTCCGATCTTCTCCAAAAAACTCCAGGAGAAGATCTAGACTTTGAGATAGATCTTACGACGGTGGAGAAAAGCCAGGATCCCCAGCCAGAACAGGACAGTAGCGAACGCCATTGCGAGTGACGCGTTCTTCGGCTCGAGGAATGGCTCGAAGACACTCTTGTAGATGACTGCCTCCATCGATGTCGGCCGTCCCTCATAATCGACGCGCCACAGGGTGTAGATGATTCGCGCGAGCACTCCCGAGCCAACGAAAGCCACAATCGGATTCATGCCGTAAATAACGAACGGCTTTGTCCACCATCGAACGCCGTGCTCGTCGATCAGCCACATGATCGTCGCAAGCGTGACGCAGGCCATTCCTGCTGTGAACACTACGTACGAGCTGGTCCAGATGCTTTTGTTGATCGCGAATGACCAGTTCCACATGAGTCCGGCAACCATCGCGAGGCAACCCGCGGCAAACATTCCTGCAATTCGCTCGATTAGCTGCACCCGCTGCGTAAGCCATCGTCCCGTCATCACGCCCAGCATGCATGTTCCAATCGCAGGTAATGTCGAGAGGATTCCTTCGGGATCGAAAGTCCGGCTGCCGCTCCAGATATGATTTGGAGTCAGGACCCACCGGTCGACGTACGCCGCCAGCGTCTCGGCCGGGACATTCAGCCACAGCGCACCGAGGCTGCCTTTGCCCGGGTTCGGGATGAGGGTCATCGCGAACCAGTATCCATATAGTAGTACCGCAACTATCACGATCTGCTGCTTGAGTGAGGTTCTAAGCGTCAGCAGACCGGTGAAGATGTAGACCACGCCGATTCGCGCGAGCACCCCCATGATGCGAACGTGTTCGGCGCGATACACGATGCGGTCCCATAAGGACGGATTCGTCAGGCCCTCGATGTTTCCCCACTGATAAAAGGGAAACGCCGCCATGAGAAAGCCGAGGAGATAGATGATTGCGCCGCGGCGGAGTATCTGCTTTACGAGCGCGCGGTCGTCATCGCCCCGCGCCCTGCGCGACTGCAGGGAGAGGTGCGTGGTGATGCCGACTATAAAAAGGAAAAACGGGAAGATCAGATCTGTTGGGGTCCAGCCGTTCCATTCGGCATGCTCGAGCGGGGGATAGATCGCGCTCCAGGTGCCGGGGTTGTTCACCAGAAGCATTCCGGCGACGGTGATGCCGCGGAAAACGTCGAGCGACATCAGGCGTTCGCGTGACTCTCGCGGTGCCACGGTCGAGGTCACGACCGGTTCGCGCGGTCGCTCCGGCGCGGTGTACTTCTCTACGACCGTCGGTTCAATAGTTGTGCTCATCTGGCGTCCCCCATGTTCCTTGATAATCGCGGTCGGAATTGTAAGCGGCAAGTACAAATTGCGGTGTCAGGTTTTCCAGTCTTGACGCAATGCGGGCCGATACTTAGCTATGGCGGACTATTCGGGAGGGCGGGCCATAAGGATGTGGTGCGCCCTCCATGTACAATTCACGAACTCGAGGTAGCTGATGTCCGCAAACCGGATTCGAATGTTGTTCGTGCTCGCGGTAATGGCTTTTACGATGCCATTGCGGGCACAGACGGCCGCTCTGACCGGAAAAGTTACAAACCGGGAAGGTCAGCCTGTGCCCGGTGCGATTGTCGAAGCACAAAGTGGAACGACAGTCGTCGCGTCGGCAACGGCTGACGACCAGGGCGTCTATCGGCTGACTGTTCCGAGGGCTGGCAACTACCTCGTCCGGGTGCGCCGGGTCGGATTCGCGGCGGTGACGCGACCGAATCTCAGCATCGGAACAGGTGGAACCTCGAATATCGACTTCCAGCTCGAGACGAGCGTGATGCAGCTCGATGCAATCCAGACAGTGGGATCGCGAGCGCCGGAAAAAGTTCTCGACGCCCCTGTTTCGGTTCACGTCATCAGCACCGAAGCTGTGCAGAGCCGCGCGGCGGTGAACATCGCTGATCACGTCGCGAACATCCCCGGAATCGACGTCGCCCGTGGTGGACTGGTCAGGTCGAACATCGTAGCCCGCGGATTCAATAACATTTTCTCGGGCGCGCTCATGACCCTGACGGACAATCGCTTTGCGTTCGTCCCGTCGCTTCGCGTCAATATTCCGTACCTGAGCCCAACGACGCAGGAAGACATTGACCACGTCGAGCTCGTTCTCGGACCGGCCGCTGCGCTCTACGGGCCAAACACGGCCAGTGGTGTCATGGCGATCACGACCCGCTCGCCGTTCCAGGGGAATGGAACCACCGTGACAGTTGACGGTGGAAATCAGGATTACCTCCGCGGCGGATTCCGCACGGCCTATGCGCTCACCGACAAGCTCGGATTGAAGGCGGCATTCGATATCATGAGGGGAACCGAGTGGTCGTTCCCCAAGGCGGATTCGATCGGAAATCCCGCTGATCCGTCGGACGACGAAAAGAAGCCGCGCGATCCCGACATTCGCCGTTACGGCGGAGAGGTTCGTGTCGACTTCCGTCCCACACCCGGCAGCGAATTCATTGCCAACTACGGCCGCAGCAAGGCCGGAAGCGCGGTCGAGCCGACGGGACTAGGTCCGGCGCAGGTGAAGGATTGGGTTTATCAGACGTATCAGCTGCGCGGACGCGTAGGCCGCCTGTTCGCTCAGGTCTTCATGAATACAAGCGACGCCGGCGAAACGTATCTGCTTCAGAAGATCGCGCCTTCAACAAGCTGCCCGAACGTGCAGGATCAGGCGTGCATCATCGACAAGTCACGCCAGATCGCAGCGCAGCTTCAGCACGGATTCAATTTCGCGAATGATCGCGAGCGCCTGATCTACGGACTCGATTTCATCAACACGGTTCCGCGCACCGAAGGAACGATCAACGGCAGCAACGAAGACGATGACGACATTCGCGAAGTCGGCGGATATCTGCACAGCACGACGAAGCTGTCCGACATGTTTGAGCTGACCGCTGCTGCACGTGTCGACAAGCACAGCCGTCTCGAGGATCCTGTTTTCTCGCCGCGTCTTGGAATTGTTTTCAAGCCGAACGAGGACAACAGCCTTCGCCTGACGTATAACCGCGCATTCTCGACGCCGAGCACCAACAACCTGTTCCTCGATCTCGTTGCCAACAAGACCGCGATCCTGAACATCAAGGCGCTTGGAACGCCTGAAGGCGGTCTGCAATTCCGTCGCGACTGCACGGGCGGTGTGGGTGACAATCTTTGCATGAAGGTGTTCCCGACGTGGACCGGCGGAGTTCAAAACCCGAACTTCGTTGCAGCAAATCCATACGCCACATCGTTCGCAGTTGCACGCAGTGGAATCATCGCTGCACTGACTGCGCAGTTCACAGCGCAGTTCACGCAGGCGGGACATCCGACTCCTGCGGCTGCAGCAGCACAGGCCGCAAACGCAGTCGCGCAGTTCCTTGGATCGAGAACACCGACCGCTGCGCAGGTTGGAACAACTCTGCTTGTTCCGCCGGTTGGCGGCGCAGCAGGATTCGTCGTGCAGCCCGATCAGCTTTTCGACATCGATCGTCCGAAGCCGACGATTCACGAAGTCGTGGAAGCAGGATACAAGGGGATTATCGGACGTCGTCTGCAAGTCTCACTCGACGTCTGGCATGAGAAGCGAACCAACTTCGTTGGACCGCTTCAGCTCGAAACTCCGCTCGTCTTCCTGAATGGACAGGCACTCGGCCAGTACTTTGGCCAGCAGCTCGCGACGTTCCTTCCGACGATCGGACTTCCGGCATCCGCCGCCCCGACAATCGCCGCTGGCCTCGCGACGGCGCTCCCGGGATCGAACCCGACCGTCTCGTGCTCGGCGACAACACCTGCGGGCTGCCCGATCGGTGTCGTTAACTTCGATACGCCTGCCGCAGGTAACGATGTCATCGTTGCTTACCGCAGCTACAGCGAGCCGATCAAGCTGTGGGGAAGCGATCTTGGCGTCGATCTCGCGCTTCCGCAGGGATTCTCGGTTGCCGGAACGTATTCATGGGTCAACAAGGGAATCTTCAAGAAGGAAGATCTTGGAACCCGCGACGACGTATCGCTCAACGCTCCGCGCAACAAGCACACATTCACCGTGCGCTACAACAACGAGTTGAAAGGGTGGGGAGCTGAAGTTCGTGAGCGCCATGTCGATGCGTTCAACACTCTCGCGTTCGTTGGCGGCCCGGTCGAGGCATATACTCTCGTCGACGCCGGCGTGAATTTCCGCCCGGCGTTCATGAAGGGCGCGTTGATAGCGGTCAATGCAACGAATCTTCTCAACGACGTTCACCGTGAGTTCACGCTCGGCAGCAACATCGGGCGACTGATTATCACGAGACTCCAGGTGACGTTCTAAAGCTGGATCGCCAGTAATAATCGGGGCGGCGCCAGTACAGCGGTGCCGCCCCGTTATTTTTGTCAGATGAACGTTCTGCTCGATCCCGCCGCGAAACCAGTAATCGGTCATCGGGGAAATCGCGCGCACGCGCCCGAGAATACGATCGAGTCATTCGCGCAGGCGGCTGCGCTCGGTGCCGATGCGCTCGAGTTCGACGTGCATCTCTCTGCAGATGGCATAGCAGTTGTGCACCACGATCCGACGGTCGGACGCACTACCGATGGCAACGGCGAGATATCGAGGCTGACATTCGCTCAGTTGAGAGAGCTCGATGCCGGAGCCCACTTTTCGACCGACGGCGGAAAGACATATCCGTACCGAGGCAAAGGACACCGGATTCCATCGTTTGAGGAAGTGGTGGAAGCGTTTCCATCGATGCCGCTCTTGATCGAGATCAAGACTCCGCTTGCTTCGACTGCGGTGAAGGATGTAATCGAGCGTCACATGGCAGAGTCGCGATGTCTCGTCGATTCAACTCACACCGAGGCGCTGAAGATATTTCGCGGCTCGAACATTCCGGCAGGCGCTGCGAGTGCGGATGTCGCGCGCGTGATGCGCGAGGTCCTGACTGGCTCGCGCATCACGCCAATCAACTATCGCGCGTTGTGCGTCCCGCTCAATTATTACGCTCTTCCACTACCGGTGAAACGCTTTGCGGAGGTGGCACCAAAGTATGATTGCCGGGTCCATGTGTGGACGATCAACTCGGTTTCCAAGGCTCGGGAATTATGGAATGCCGGAGTTAACGGGATAATCACAGATGATCCTGCGGTGATGCTGAAGGAGCGCGACAGACTTTTCGGCAGGACCTTGAGCGAATAGCTAAACAACGCGTCGTCCGTCGCCCGACGTCCGACGCCCGTGAAATAATGTCACGGGCGTCGGGTGACGGGCGACGGACGACGCGCTTTTGTAAGCTCCTGCTCTTAGCTACCGAGCGCGGGGCTTTGGTGGATCCTTGGCAACTGGGGTCCCAAGCGCGCTCGTCGGCAACAGCTCAGGTGTCACCCGCTCGCCATTACGTCTCACGACGTACGCCTCCATTGCAAAATACTCCGGAAGCCCAAGGCGATCGACAACCGCAGCGGTGTTCTTGTTTCGCTCCTCCACCCGCTGCCAGAACTCTCGATCATCCTGACCGGGGAAGGGCGCGCGATCCTTCTGCGACTGGTGCTTGAAGATCGCGAGAATCTTGCAGCGCAGCTCATCCTCTGAGAGCGGAACGAGCACGTCGGCTTCACGGACATCCCACTCCTGCCATGCGCCGCGGTAGTACCACACTTCCGGCTGGTCTCCGGAATACTGCTTGAGCGCTGCCTCGACTGTCTCGAGACACATGCGATGCGTACCGTGCGGATCGGATAAATCTCCGGCAACGAAAATCAGCGAAGGCGTGTGCTGCTCGAGAAGCTCGAGCGTGATGCGAACAT
>DATEDH010000308.1:0-4789 GCA_035281765.1 Gemmatimonadaceae bacterium | reverse complement strand
GCGCGGTCGCCTATCGCGTGAATGATCATCTGAAGCCCGGCCTTGTCGCCACTCGACGCCCACTTGTAGAGATCGTCTTCCGTCTCGACGAGAAACCCGGAGTCTTTCGGCGAATCAGTAAACGGCGCGAACATCGCTGCGGTGTGTGACCCGAGCGATCCGTCGACGAATCCCTTCAAGCCGCCAATGCGCAGCCATTCGTCCCCATGACCTTTCTTCGCGACGGTGTCGCGCAGTCGCTCCCACTGAGAAATCGGAGTGACTGCGTAGATGCGGGTGATCATCCTTGCACCGTCACGCGCCCGCTCGAAGGCAGCGAGATCCTGGAACGTGCCCATGTTCACTACTGAGGTCACACCTTGCGCGGCAACGTAGCTCATCGCGGAGTCGAGCGCCTTGTCGTTCTGCTCGACCGTGGGAGCAGGCTCGACCTTGTAGACGTACGATTGCGCGTTGTCCTTGAGGATTCCTGTGGGCTCCCCGCTCGCGTCGCGAACGATCGTGCCGCCGTCGACGTCTTTCGTATCGCGCGTGACACCCGCCGCCTTGAGCGTGAGAGAATTCGCGAGTGACATGTGGCCATCGAGCCGGGCAATCCAGACAGGATTTTTCGGCGTGATCGAATCGATCCACGCGCGCGTCGGCAGCTCTCCGCCCCATCCCTGGTGATCCCAGTCGCCGCCGGTAATCCACGTGCCTGGTGGAAGTGTCGCTGCGTAATTCTTGATGCGCCGAATGAATTCTTCCGGTGTCTTTGCATCGCGCAGCTGGACCGACGCCAGTCGAAATCCACCGTCAACGAAATGCACGTGTGAGTCGATGAACCCGGGCACGACCATTCCGCCATGCGCATCGATCACGCGGGCCGAAGCATTAGCGCGCGCAAGCTTCGCAATCTCGGCGCTCGATCCCACTGTCAGAATGCGATCACCACTGACTGCGATGCCGGTCGCCCACGGCTGGCGAGGATTCGCGGTCCAGACGCGGGCGTTGACAATTGCAAGAGTTACTTGTGGAGGTGACGGCATTCTTTGCGTGAGCGCGATGACTATCGCGGCGAGGGTAGTTAATGAAGCGATAAGGTTCATGCCGGCCCGGTGGAAGTTCGCAGCCGCTTTCTGCCAAGAGCGATGAATGCAATTCCAACGGCGATGTGAACCGGAAGAACCATTGCTATCACGTCGCCGTTTACCTGATTGAACCACGGCAATATCTGGATCGCAAATCCGATCAAGGCGAGAATGGCAATTCTCGTCGCTGTGACATTCGCCCGGTCCATGTCGCGATCGCGCTTGCGAATCAGCAGAATCACAATGAAAACAAAAAAGACGAGCGAGAACGGATTGAGATAGAAGAGATTCTCGTTCCGGTAACTGTACAGGTGATCAGTGAAGAGCCAGAGAAAGGCGAGCACCGTTCCGCTGATTCCGGTGATCAGGCTCCAGGCCGCAGCAACAATCAGGAAACCTGTGCCCTTCCCTCGCGCACTCAGCGTATACGAGAGCGCAACAATAGCAATGAGAACTGCCGCGATCGCGAGATAGCCGGCAATTCCGCGGCGAATCGTAGAATCTTCCGGGGCGCGACTAGAGGGGACCGCAATTTCCTGCTCGAGAACAAGTGGTGCATTGCCTGTCGCGGTGGGAATCTGGAGTGTCTTGAACCGTTCCATCATTCGCACTGGCAGAAACATCTCCTCCCACGCATCGATCGGACGATCAGTTGGCTGGCCGAGTCCGATCATCGTTCCGGTGAATACAGACCAATCATCCTGAGTGAGGCGCGACGTGTGAGAGCGGTACGTCGTATTCGTTGCAATTCCGGTCGACGCCTGTCTTACCGAACCGCCGAGTGCCATATCGATGGCATCGCGCACGCGAGTGGAGCAGTTGTCGCGAAAGTAATCGTACCTGTAATAGCGATTTTCAGGACGAACATTCCACTTCACGAAGTCGAAGAGCTTCTGCTTTTGCGCCGGCGTCATGTTCAATCGCTGCATCCACACTGTGCGATTGGTTCGTCGATACATCTCGAGCGTTTCGCCAAGTCCGAAAGATCCCATCGCGTAGCGCATGCGACCCTGGATGAAGCGCGGAACAAAGTCCTTGTCGGCGAAATCGAACAGCCCCCAGTGATACGCGCTGTCGGTGTGCGTCGCTTCGTCGTGAATCCAGATTGCGTTGTGTCCGAACTTCTCCCACACCTGGTCGCCGGGACCCATCGTGAGGAGATAGATCGTGAGATTGGATCCAGGCTCAGGCTGTGATGGGGTCTGTGCGGCGAGGCATGCCGGAATGATTGCCGCGAGCGCGAGTGCTGCGAACAGCCGCTTCACAAACGGATCTCGCGGCCCTCTTCTGCAGACTGATAAACTGCCTGCATCACACGCATGACTTCGAGCTGATCGAGAGGCAGATCGTATTTCGCGTCACCTTTCAGCATCGCGACGAAATGCGTGAGCTCGGCGCGGTACGATTGAAGGAATGCACTTTCGCGTGCGGCAGCTCCCGACGGCGATACGTTGATGGGCCTGCCATTCAATTCCTTCACGACGCGCAATGGAGAGAGCCGCGCACTTCCGCGGGTCGAGACAACCTCGAACCACCAGCGCTCTTCATGTCCGACATACGCCCACGAGACATCGATGCTCAGGCTCAGTCCACGTTCGCATTCGATGAGGACAACCATTGTGTCTTCAACCGCTCCAGCGCTGGCAGCGCTCGCATGCGCTGTCACGCGCTTTGGCTTGGGAAAGTCCGAAAGCCACATCGATAAATCGAGGAGCGGATATCCGTACTCGAGAAAAGCGCCCCCGCCAGCCTCTGCCTTGCGCTGCCGCCATCCCTGCTGCCCCGAGCGGAATTGATACTGTCCCGCGTGCATGGCGATTACAGTTCCAAGCTCACCGCCTTCGAGGAACCGGCTCAGCTGCTGGACATCGCTGCGAAAGCGGTGGTTGTTGCCGACGACGACTTTGCAGTCAGCAGCCTTTGCAGTGTCGAGAATGCGCGTTACGCCGGCGGTAGTAAGTGACAGCGGGCGCTCGCACAGGACGTGAACTTTCTGCTTCAGCGCGCGCAATACATGCGGCTCGTGAAGGTGATTCGGGGTCGCAATTACAACCGCATCGAGCTTGTCTGAATCGAGAAGCTCATCGATGTCAGTGAAGATGTGCGGGACATTGAGACGTTGAGCGAGTGCGACAGCCTTTGGGCCATCGTTATCACAGATCGCAACGAGCTGCGCGCCGCGCATCCGGGCAAGAAGCGGCAGATGCGCCAGCTGGGCAATTGCTCCTGCCCCTACCAGTCCGATGCGAAGATCAGAGCTCATCAGTTAACGCGGCTTACCGTTGTTCCAGGAAAGTAGGTCGTGAGAATCGTGCGATAGTCCTGCCCAGCGCGAGCGCGACCGATCGCGCCCCACTGGCACATGCCGATCCCATGTCCGTTGCCGCCGCCCTTGATCACGAGAGTACCGATGGCACCGGCTCCGTCGGACGAAGTCTCGGCCGTAAAATATGTGCTGCCAAGCAGGCCCCCGCTCGGCGTTCGAAGAATGAAGCGCACATCGTTTCCGCGAACTGTGTAGTTGCCACGCTCAGTCTGTATCGATACCGATGCGACGCGATCAGAGGCGGTTCTGCCGTTCACGCGGAATCCAGTGATGCGTCCGAGTGATGCCCGCGGCGCGGATGCAGATGTTGCAACCGGCGGCTCGGATGCAGGCGTTACAGTGAGAATGTATTTCTCGAGTGTCGCACGCAGCTGATCCTGCGTGAATGTCGTCGTCCATCGAAATCGCGGCGACGGATCACAGTAGTAGGAATTCGTTCCGGGAATCTGATCGCTTACCGGGCGAAGATACGGCTGGTCGGGCTGACGCCACCACACTTCACTCACCGCTGCGGTGCTTCCCCCGCATGTCGATGAATACGGAGTGTTGATGATGCGCCCGGCGTACTTGATCACCATGTCGCGTGTTGATGCAACCGCAGCATCGGTCATTGGCTTCTCTGCATCCACGCCGCCGTATGCCTGATCCTGCACGGAGCCATACATATCGAAAGCGCGGTCACCCGATTCAGCCATGTGTATGTACGTGTAGCTTCGCGCGGCGACTGCCTGCGCTTCGACAGCGGCTTCCTCGCCTGGTTTCCTGTCACCAATCTCGAGAGGCACGACACCACGCAGATACGATTCGACACCAAGCCGATTCACGACGAGCAGCGCGCCGTTCGAGGGCGTGATGATGAGCTCCCCACGATAGCGCTTGCCTTCGTAGGTGACGAACGAACCCGGCGTCGTTGCTCTCACGAGGAACGGCCCTTCTCGACGCGAGGTCACTGATCCATTATCGCGCACCACGACGAGCTGGCCGCTGCGGGGCTCGATCTTCATCGTCGCTGCGCCTGATCCGCTCACGACGAGATTCGAGCTGTTGCGACTGTAGATGCGCCATGACCCTGTCCCGCCAACCTTTGCGCTTTCATCGGTGGTGGACAGCGCAATACGAACCGGCTGGTCGTTGTCGTCAATCACCGGCTCGCTTCCACCGCGCGGAAGCGCCGATGCGCAGGCGGCTGCGCCAAGCATTCCGATAACGAGAGTTCTATGCACGGGCAATCCTCATTGCGTCCTCCAGAACATCGATTGTCAAATCTATTTCGCTGTCGCCATGGGCAGCGGAAACAAAACCCGCTTCGAACGCCGATGGCGCAAGGTACACGCCTCTCTCGAGAGCTGCGTGAAAAAAGCGCTTAAACAACTCGACATCCGATTTTTTTGCC
>DATEDH010000307.1:0-2637 GCA_035281765.1 Gemmatimonadaceae bacterium | reverse complement strand
ATCGCGAAATGCCGCCGATGCCGCCTATCATTCGTCCGACTGACCTCGCGACTCCCGTCGACATCATCTTCGTCGCAGCTGGATCGGACGCGCGCCTGCTGGATGCATCGCGCGAATGTGCGAAGGGCGTTGTCATTGCGGCGATGGGCCGTGGCAATGTTCCGCCTGCGCTCGTGCCTGCCATCGAACGCTGGATTGCCGACGACAAGCCGGTGGTGCTCACATCGCGAACGCAGGGCGGCCGCGTAGGGCAGACGTACGGATATTTCGGGGGAGGGAGGCGTCTCGAGGAAATCGGCGCGATCTTTGGAGGGTCACTCCGCGCGCAGCAGGCGCGCATCGATCTCATGCTCGCGCTGGGCGCGGGAATGAGAATGGATGCCATCCGCGACATGTTCCGGGACACCTGATTGCCGTCGCGACTTTCTCCACCCGCAGCGGTTCTCAAAATTGCCGGCACGCTCGAGCGAGCGGGTTTTGAAACATGGTGCGTTGGCGGCGCGGTTCGCGACGCCTTGCTCGGCCATCCCCATCTCGACTGGGATCTAGCGACAGCGGCACGTCCGCAGCAGATACGCAAGCTTTTCCCGCGCACCGTTCCGGTTGGAGTTGCATTCGGAACTATCGGTGTTCTCGATGATTCCGGTGTGATGCACGAAGTCACGACTTTCCGCCGGGATGTCCGCACCGATGGGCGTCATGCGGAAGTGGAGTTCGGCGCGTCCCTTGATGAAGATCTCGCACGCCGCGATTACACAATCAACGCCATTGCGTATTCTCCGGCGAAGAAAGTCCTCGCTGATCCTTACTCAGGCGAGCGTGACCTCGAGAAAAAGATTTTGCGCGCTGTTGGTGTTCCGCAGGAACGAATGCGTGAAGATCGTTTGCGCGCGCTCCGCGGACTTCGATTTGCCGCTCGGTTTGATTTTTCGATCGAGCCTGAGACATGGAATGCGATCACGGCGAGCGCGCCTCATCTGGGACGGCTATCTGCAGAGCGGGTAAAGCAGGAGCTCGAGAAGACGATGGATCAAGTCGAGCTGCCCAGCCGGGCGTTCGAAATGTGGAAGACGAGTGGCGCATTTGCGACTCTTGTTCCGGAGCTCGCAAATCTTTCGGCAACCGATCTCGCGGTGATCGATAAGCTCTGTCGGCCTGTAAATGAGGGCAGGCCAGCGCGACGAGTGATGAGAATGATCGCGTTGTTCGCGTCAGTGCCGCATGGCAGTGTTCCTGGAATCCTGAAATCGCTGCGCTTCTCCAACGCTGACGTCGCCTGGATCAGCTCGATTGTGGCACAGTGGCAGGCTCTCAAGGATCAAATGCGGAGCGAATTAACCACCGGTGGCTCGGTTTCCGATGCAGCGATAAGAAGGTGGGCCGCCGCGGCTGGTCGCACGCGTCTTGCCTCCGTGCTCCGCTTGGCGAGCGCAAGATGGGCTGCAGAACGTGATGCGGGCGAGCGTGCACCCGATGTAAAGCAGGTGAGATCGGTGTACCGCCGTGCACTTCGCATTGCGTATCGCGATCCAATCGAGATTGGGGACCTTGCGGTGAACGGCCGCGATCTCGAGAAGATCGGAATTACAGGGCCTGCTGTCGGCAAGACGTTACGCTCGCTGCTGGAAACGGTTATTAATGACCCCGCGGCAAATTCGCACACCGATCTGCTGGAACGTGCAATGAACCTCAAGAATCAACTCTGATGCTTTTTCGCGGCAGAAATCCTGACGCAACGGTATGGAGACGTTTTCGCTCCGGCGTTGACGGCTTCACCTTCGAGAAAAATGGCGAGCTGTACGAGGCATACATCGGAGCAAATGCCGAGCGTGTGGTTGATTTGTTTTATGTCCTGAGTGAGCAGCTTCCTCCTGCAATCGACATTGTCATCGAGGATCTGCGTTCGGAGACCACATGGAAGGCCGAGACTGTTGCTCTGCCTGATGTTCGAGATGCAATCGCGAGGCTGAAAGTACCTCTCGCAACTTATGGTGGAGTTGAATTCACTCTTTACACACCAGACGACCAGCTTACGCTGACTCCGCAGCTCGAGCTTTACATCTACTCGCGCTCCGACAAGTGGTTGTATCTGCTTCAGGGCAAGGGACTCGAGGAGCGTGCAGCTCTGGCTGACAGATCGTGGCGCTCGCAGGGATGGGATCGCGCGCCGGCGCCTTCACTTTCGGCGGCAATTGCCGCTGCTGCTGAGCGACTCTCGCTGACTCACGCGTGAACCGGCTTGCGGTCGCGTACACGCTTCTCGCGGCCGTAGCCAACGTTGCAGGCGCGGCCGCAGTTGCATGGCGCTCGAAGTGGAGCGTGCCTGCACTCGAGAAGCTCATCGCGCTCTCGGCGGGATTCATGGTGTCGGTTGCCATTCTCGATCTCGCGCCTGAAGCAATTGTCCAGCATGGGGCGGGTGCAGCTCCACTAATACTGATTGGATTTTTGCTCGTGCATCTCACGCAGCATACACTCGTACCGCATTTCCATTTTGGAGAGGAAGTGCATGAAGTGACGAAGGCTGTGAGCATGTCAGCTCTCGCTGGTCTTCTGCTTCATACCTTCGTCGATGGCGTCGCAATCGCAAGCGGATTCGAGGTTCGTGCAACTCTCGGGTTCCTCGTTTTCATTGCG
>DATEDH010000306.1:0-35939 GCA_035281765.1 Gemmatimonadaceae bacterium | reverse complement strand
GACTCGACACTCGTTGCACCCGATGTGGAGGGATCGATTTTCCTCGACAGTGCGACATATCTCATCAAGCGCGCGCAGTTCAAGCTGACGCGCGGCGGTTCCGTGAAGCCGGCGATTCTCGGAATGGAAGTGACAACGACGTACAAGGAAATTCTTCCGAACGTCCTCCTGTTCGACGAGATCAGGTCGGTTCAGCCACTCGCGAATGGACCGGGAAAAATCCCGGTCAAGGAATTCCGCGAGACCCAGAAGCTGCTGACTTACCGGTTCCTGTATTCCGGCCCCCCCGGCACGTTGGTCCTGAAGTGGATCCCGGCAGCGGGGGATTCCACCGCCATCGCTGGCAAGGACTCCGTCGCAACCAAGGGGAGCAACGCGGTAACTACCGAAGGGCCGCCGCCAATAAACTGATGTAAGTAGGCACTTGCTTTCAATTCATTCGGCCGCTAGGTTCCGCGTCCCAATGGATACTCGAACAGCGATTTTGAATGCGGCCGTGCAGGTGTTCTCCCAGCACGGGTTCCGCGGCTCCACCACTAGGCGCATAGCGGATGCGGCCGAGGTCAATGAAGTCACGATTTTCCGCTACTTCGGGTCGAAGGAGGCGCTCCTCCAGGAAGCGATCAATTCCTCCGAATCCCGCTCGAACATCCTCCCGCTGCCTCACGATCCGGTTGATCCTGAGCGTGAGCTTTCGGACTGGGCTGGTGCGGTAGTCGCCCATCTCAAGGGGCGCCGAGGCGTAATCCGAAAGTGCATGGGGGAAATCGAGGAACGCCCCGAGCTGACCGCTCGAGCCGCTGAGTTTCCAACTCGCGCGACACACGAGCTCTGCACCTACTTCGACCGCCTCAAGGACCTCGGCTTCACCCGGGACGAGTTCAACCCAACTGTCGCATCGGCGATGTTCATCGCGTCACTGTTCCACGACGCGATGAGCCGCGAAATGATGCCCGAAATTTTTCCAGAACCGGAAGACACCGCACCTGCGAGTTACGCGCGAATGGTGCTGCGTGCTATCGGAGTAAAGAGAACTTCTGCCACATGATTTCATTCAAATCCATAATCACGAGCCGCGTGCTCGCTGGCGCGGTGATGGTTTTCGCATCCTCGCTTTCCGCACAGACCCAAGCTGTCACGCAGACCAATGCACCTGTAGCTCAGCTCTCGCTCGATGAAGCGCTGCGCATGGCCGAGTCGCAAAGCGAAGCAGTGGGAATTGCGCGGGCAGGACAGAAACGCGCTGAAGGCCAGCGGCTTCAGGCGAAAAGTCAGTACTTCCCGCAGATCTATGGATCGGCGGGATACACACGCACGCTCAAGTCCCAGTATTCATCGCTTTCCAGCGGTGCAGAGCCCGATACGACAAAGCCGGCGTCTCCTGCACCTCCATGCGAAGACTATCTGCTCGGGCAGGATGCAAGCATTGCAGATAGAGTCGCTGCACTCGAAACAGCGTCGAAATGCGTGTCGGGACTCAATCCCTTCGCTGCATTCAGCAGTCTGCCCTTCGGCCAGGCCAACCAATATCAGCTCGGTCTCTCGGTGTCGCAGAATCTGTTCACCGGCGGACGCGTATCCGCGCAGAACGAAGCTGCACAGGCGGGCAAAAGGTCAGCTGACATCGAGCTCACAGCGCAGCGCGCGCAGAACATTCTCGATGTGACGCAGGCTTATTACGATGCTGCGCTCGCCGACCGCCTCGTATCGATCACTGAAAGCTCGTTCAATCAGACGGAGAACGTCCTGAAGCAGGTACAGCTCAACAAGGATGTCGGAAATGTTTCGGAGTTCGAGCTGCTGCGCGCGCAGGTAACGCGCGACAATCAGCGGCCGCTCTTGATTCAACGGCGCAGCGATCGCGAGGTCGCGTATCTGCGATTGAAGCAGCTTCTCAACATTCCGCTCGAGCAAAGCGTCGCGCTCTCGACTCCAATCGACAACGTGGACGCGCTGCCGGCTGGCATTCGCGTAGCCGGACTCAAGGTCACATCGGCGGAAGAGCCCGATACGAGCGCTGTGAATCGGGCTGCAGTGCGACAGGCGAGCGAAGCAGTCCGCGCGCAGCAGCAGCTCGTGCGAGTCGCACGTGCGCAGCGCATTCCATCGCTGAGCTTCAACTCGCAGTACGGCGCAGTTGCGTATCCGCTAAATGGATTGCCTGGCTCGAACGATTTCCGTTACAACTGGACGGTAGGAATTTCCGCATCGCTCCCTCTTTTTACCGGCGGACGAATTCGCGGTGACGAGCTGATTGCGCAGGCGAATCTCGCCGAAGCGAGATCGCGGCTTCAGCAGGTGACGGAGTTCGCGTCGCTCGATTCGCGAGTCGCAATCAACGCACTGAATCAGGCACGCTCGGCGTGGGAAGCGAGCCGCGGCACTGCAGAGCAGGCATCCCGCGCATATCAAATAGCGGAAGTGAGATATCGCGAAGGAATCTCGACGCAGCTCGAGCTCAACGATTCGCGAATCCTCCTCGAACAGGCAACGGTGAATCGCGCGCTTGCAGCACGGAATTATCAGATCGCGCGGATCAAGCTTGCACTGCTTCCGAATCTTCCGCTGCAATCGGGAACATCGGCCCAGAGCACGGCAGCTCAACAGCAGACGCAGCAGCAGATCCAGCAGCAGACAACTCAGCAGGCGCAGCCCAACGGACAACAGCAGCAGGGCCAGCAGGGAACACTCGCAAACCAGCAGATACCACCGGTTCAATAATCAATGAAAGACTCATACAGATCATCTTCTAGAATATTTTCTGCGGCTCTCATCGCGGTTTCAGCATTGGTTGCAGGCTGCAAAGGCGGATCTGCTGAAGCAGCTGATTCCACACTTGCAGATGCGACGACAATCGGGACCGAGAATATCGCCGTAGTTACTAACGGCGTTCTTCAGTCGGGACCGACTGTATCGGGAACTCTCACGCCCGAGCGAGAAGCCGTTGTGCGCGCGCAGGTCGGAGGCAGCGTGCTCCAGGTTTTCGCCGATCAGGGGCAGGCCGTGAAGTCGGGCCAGACGCTTGGCAGAATCGAAGCCGGCGGTCTCCAGGATGTCTACCTCTCTGCGAGGGCCGGAGTGACTTCCGCGAGCAACAGCGCCGACATCGCTCGTCGTGAGCTCGAGCGCTCGCAGAAACTCCTTGCGGCGGGTGCAATTGCAGAACGCGACATCGAGCAGGCACGACGCAATTCGATCGCTGCAAATGCGGCGCTGGCTGACGCGCGAGCGCGGCTTGCAACTGCATCGAAGCAGGTGAACAACACCGTTATCTCGTCACCGATAAATGGAATTGTCAGCGAACGCCCGATATCGGCTGGAGATGTCGTTCAAGCCGGCGCACATCTCTTCACTGTTGTCGATCCATCGAGCATGCGACTCGAAGGGTCGGTTCCTGCTGAACAGCTCAGCCAGGTGAAGCTCGGCGCATCAGTGACATTTACAGTCAATGGATATCCGGGACGCACATTCACCGGAAAAGTGTCACGAGTGAATCCAACTGCCGATCCTGCAACACGTCAGGTTCGCATTGTCATCACGATTCCCAACGCAGAAGGCAGGCTTGTCGGCGGCCTCTTTGCCAATGGACGGCTTGCAAGCGAGAGCCACAGCGGAATGGTTGTGCCCGCAACGGCAGTCGATGCGCGCAGTGACATACCAGCAGTGTTTCGCATCAAGAGCGGCAAGGTCGAGCGTGTGCCTGTGACGCTGGGCTTGCGCGATGACGCAAATGAAAGAGTCGAGATCGCTTCAGGGGTGCAGGTTGGCGACACGCTTCTCCTCGGAGCAGCGCAGGGCATCACGCCGGGAACGATCGTCAAGGTTTCGACACCGTCCGATAAGCCGGTTTCCGCCGGTCCGAAGGAGTAGCAGCATATGGTAATCTCAGATTTTGCGATCAAGCGTCCGATGATCACCATCGTTACGATGGTGGCCCTCGTCGTCTTTGGTCTATTCGCACTCGCGCGGCTCGACACGGATGAGTTCCCTGACGTGCAGCAGCCGGTGGTGCTTACCGGCATTCCGTATCCCGGCGCATCTCCTCAGGGCGTCGAGCGCGAGGTACTCAAGCCGGTTGAAGACGCAATCAAGGGAATCTCCGGCGTCGACCAGATCTATGGCACAGCGTACGACGGATATGCGCAGATCATTGTGCTGTTCCTGTTCGAGAAAGACGTATCGCAGGCAACTCAGGATATCCGCGATGCAATCTCGTCGATTCGCGCTGACCTTCCTGTAGAAATGAAGGAGCCGATCCTCCAGCGGATGGATCCGGCCGACCTTCCAATTGTTTCACTCACACTTTCATCCGATACGTATTCGCCTGCGCAGCTCACGCGCATGGCGGATCCGGCAATCACCAGCGCGCTCAAGGGAATCGCAGGAGTGTCGCAGGTAAGACTCGTCGGAGAAGTGAAGCGTGAGATGACGATTCAGCTCAGGCCGCAGGCGCTGCAGGCAGCAGGAATTGGAATCGCGCAGGTCGTTGGCGCACTTCAGGCGCAGAATCTCGCTGCGCCGGTTGGCCGAGTGAATGGAAGTCTCGACGAGCGCACGATTCGACTTCAGGGACGACTCGAAGGCCCGGAAGATTTCATGCAGCTCGTTGTCGCCGAAAAGAACGGGCAGGTCATCCGCCTCGGCCAGGTTGCCGATGCACTCGACGGCACACAGGAGCAACGCTCGCTTGCGTTGTTCTGGCAGCGCGATTCGACCAACAAGTCGTATCTCGCGAAGGAAGCGATCGGCATCGACGTAACAAAGTCAAAGGGCTACAGCACAACTGCAGTCTCGAAGAAAATTCAGGAGACAGTTCAGCGTCTCGAGAAAACTCTACCGCCGGGCGTAAAAGTCGGGGTAGTGCGTGATTCCGGTGTTCGAGTCGCCGATTCAGTTCGCAACGTCGAAGAGGCGCTGCTCGAAGGAGCACTGCTCACTGTTCTCGTCGTATTCATTTTCCTCAACTCGTGGCGATCGACGGTCATCACCGGACTCGCGCTGCCTGTCTCGGTGCTCGCGTCTTTCATCGCCGTGTGGGCGTTCGGATTCACGCTCAACACGATGTCGCTCCT
The DNA here is from genome assembly GCA_035281765.1 of Gemmatimonadaceae bacterium. GTDB lineage: Bacteria > Gemmatimonadota > Gemmatimonadetes > Gemmatimonadales > Gemmatimonadaceae > UBA4720. The sequence continues at coordinate 30,867 of DATEDH010000306.1, read as the reverse complement.
TGGACTTTCACTCGCGATCGGTATTCTCATCGATGACGCGATCGTAGTTCGAGAGAACATCGTGCGCCATATCGAGATGGGTAAGGACCACATGACCGCATCTCACGAAGGCACTGATGAGATCGGTCTTGCCGTTGCCGCAACAACATTCTCGATCGTATCGGTGTTCGTGCCGATTGCATTCATGTACGGCGTTGCAGGGCAGTGGTTCAAGCCATTCGCCCTCACCATCGCGTGCTCGGTGCTCGTTTCACTTTTCGTTTCGTTCTCGCTCGACCCGATGCTCTCTGCATACTGGGCCGATCCGCAGACCGAAGCACACGAGCGTCGCAATCCAATCGCGCGCGCGCTCGACAGATTCAACCTGTGGTTCAACCGCCAGGCTGAGAACTATAAGAAGGTCATTGGATGGGCACTCGATCACCGTCTCGCAATGGTGGGACTGGCGATTCTGTCGTTCATGGTCGCAATCGCGCTTCCTGCTACCGGCCTCGTCGGCGGAAGCTTCTTCGGTAAGGACGATCGGTCGGAGCTGACAATCGCTCTCGAAACTCCTCCCGGATCGAACCTCGATTACACGCGAATCAAGGCAGAGGAAGCAGGCCGCATTGCGCGCCAGCATCCTGAAGTTGTCTACACGTACACAACGCTTGGCGCTGCAACAGGAAGCGTCGACAATGGCAACGTGTACGTGCGCCTCGTTCCCAAGCACGATCGTGACATTGGAGCTGAAGAGCTCGGCACCATTATACGAAAGGAAGTGGGAAGAATCGGCGGCGCTACAATGACCGTTTATACGAGTCAGTTTGCCGGACAGCAGAAGCAGATCCAGCTTCAGCTGCGCGGCGCCAATGCAGTGACGTTGACAACTGTGGCGGAGCAGCTCGCTGCAAAGGTCAAGAAAGTGCCGGGCGCAGTTGACGTCGGTCTATCAACGAAAGGCCAGAAGCCCGAGCTCGAAGTGGAGCTGAACCGGAATCTGGCGGGAAGTATTGGCGTCACCATCGGTCAGGTCGCGCAGGCGCTGCGGCCCGCGTTCGCTGGAATCAAAGCTGGCGACTGGGAAGATCCGCAGGGTGAGCTTCGCGAGGTGAACGTGCGCCTCAAGCCTGAAGCACGACAGCGTATATCGGATCTCCAGCAGCTTCCACTCGTCATCAACACGCCCACCGGCCAGACGACGATGCCGCTCGGTCAAATCGCTACTGTGCGACAGGGACTGGGTCCTGCGCAAATCACTCACCTCGATGCCGAGCTCGTCGTTACGGTAGAAGCAAATACGTCAGGACGGTCATTGAGTGAGGTGATGAAGGATATCAACGCCGACATCGACAAGATGAACCTTCCGCCCGGCGTGAGGCTTACGCAGGGTGGTGAAGTCGACAGCCAGAACGAAGTGTTCGGAAGAATCTTCGCGGCGCTCGGCATCGCTGTCATGCTGATGTATCTCATTCTCGTGATGCAGTTCGGATCGTTCCTCGAGCCGCTTGCGATTCTTGCATCGTTGCCGCTCTCTCTCATCGGCGTGATGCTCGCACTCATGATCACCGGCGACACGATCAACATCATGAGCCTTATCGGTGTCATTCTGTTGATGGGAATCGTCGCGAAGAACGCAATTCTTCTCATCGATTTTGCAAAGTGGGCTCGCGAGCGGGACGGCTTGTCGCGTCGTGAAGCACTGATTCAAGCGGGCGCTATCCGGTTGCGACCCATCATGATGACGACACTCGCTCTCATTGCGGGCATGATTCCCGTCGCGCTCGGTCGGGGTGAAGGCGCGCAGTTCCGCGCACCGCTCGGTCGCGCTGTCATCGGCGGTGTCATCACGTCGACGATTCTTACGCTCGTGGTGATCCCGACTTTCTATGAGATCATGGACGAGTGGCGCGAATGGATCCTCGGAAAATTCGGTCTCACTCCGAAAGGAACTGCCGAGCACCCGATCCCAGCGGTTACGACGACTCCCGCGCCCGAAGGCGCAATGAGCTCCGCGCGGTCGTAATCATCGCGACAGCAGCAATTATGATGGCTGCGGCAATCACCGTGCGAAGCGTCAGCGCTTCGCCGGCGATTGCCCAGCCAAGAAACACCGCCACGACAGGATTCACATACGCGTACGTAGAGACGCGCGCCGGCGGCTGATGCTGAAGCAGCCAGATGAATGCAGTGAATCCAACAAGTGATCCGATACTGGTGAGATAAACGAATCCTGCAAGCGACCTCGCGGAAACGCTTGCGAGGTCGAAATGCATCGGCTCACCCGCGATCAGCGACACAACGAACATCATCGCGCCGCCAAGGAACATCTCGAGTCCGGTGGCGGTGAAAGCTGAGCGGGGAAGCTCTGCCTGTTGCGAATAAATCGTGCCGAGCGCCCAGATCAGTGAGCTTGCCACGAGAAGCAGAGCGCCGGTCAACAGGTGGCCACCTGACGCGGCCGAGGGATGCAGCGCCTCGGGCCCGATCAGAAAAACCATTCCCGCAATTCCGAGCACAAGTCCGATCGATACAGCAATCGACGGACGCACTCGTCGTGGTCCGAGCCACTCGATGACAACAATCCAGAAGGGAAGGATCGATACCAGCAGCGCAACAATCCCCGATGGCACGAACTGCTCTGTCCATACGACGGTGCCGTTGCCGCATAAGATGAAAGCGCCGCCAATGATCGCCGTATTGCGGACCTGAATTCGCGTCGGGCGTGGCTCGCCCCGCATGCGCATGTAGAGATACAGCACTGCGCCCGCTATCATGAAGCGCAAGCCGCCCATCAGAAACGGCGGGATAGTTTCTATCGCGAATCGTATTCCGAGATAAGTGGAGCCCCAGATCAGATAAATGGCCGCGAATGAGGCGATGATTTTAGTCCGTGATGGGGCGCCGTCGCTCACGTTTTCTTTCTGAGTGTTTTTTCTTCTCGGTGAGCCGCTGCTCATCTGCTGAACGCGGCCGTCTCGTTGGTTTGCGCTTCTTCGGAATTATCAGTGCCTTCGCAATCGTTTCTGCGAGACGCTTCTCCGCAGCTTCGCGATTTCTGAGCTGGCTCCGTGTGTCGCTCGCAACCACGCGGATGATTCCGTTTTCGCTGAGTCGCGAGGCAAGACGCTTGAACAGTCTTGCTCTTTCGTCGTCGGTTATCGAGGACGACTGGCCAACGTTCCACTCGATCTCAATTCGAGACGAAGTCTTGTTGACGTGCTGGCCGCCCGCACCCGATGATCTCGATGCCCGCACCGTCAGCTCCGAGCGCGCAATGATGAGGGACTCATTCACGCGAATGCCTTCGATGCCCGGAGCTTCCTCGCCTTGCATGGGCGAAGGATAACGAATTACTGCCGCATTTGGGGTCAGCCCGCGAGCGCGGGTGCCAGCCGGCGCACAGGTGATTGTGAAGAAAGCGCGTTTCGCTTTGCGGATTCTTCAAACAGGAGCTCGATGATTGCCCGCGCTCCAGGCCGCGATTCGGTTTTCCTACTGAGCAGGTTCACTCCCCACGGTATGCGGAACCCATCGACAGGCACAGCTACGAGACCCGGCGGCGGATTGGTGCGATGCGATGAGAATGCGAGCGACCAGCCCGCTCCCTGCTCGCACATCGACCAGAGAGTATCGAGGCCGTTCTGCGTCGGTCCGAGCATCGGCGAATATCCGAGTCTCCTGAACGACTCCATCAGGTAGTCGTAAAACGCCGGGCGGAAATCGCGGCGAAAGCAGAGGAATGGAATTGCCGCGAGATCCTCGAACGCAATCGAATCGTGCTGCGCGAGCGGATGAGACTCCGGCAGCAGCGCGCCATCGATCCAGTCGGTCAGCAGCTCACGGCATTCGATCTCCGGATGGTCTGCCGTAAGATTGAAAAACGGGTGACACACGCCGACATCGACTTCTCCGTCAGCAAGCGCGCGTGCCTGGTCAGGAGACGCAACGTGATTCACCGAGATCTCGAGGTGCGAATACCTTTCCTCTGCCGCACGCATCACCGCACTCAGGAGATCGCGCGCGATTGGCGATGCAATGCTCGCAATGACGCACCGCCCCGCCGCATCGCGTTGTCCAGCTTCAACCTCGGCAGGCAATCGTGAAACGTCGCCGAGGATTTCCCGCGCGCAGGTGTAGAGACCCTTTCCTGCGATTGTTGGGATGATTCCTCTCGTCGCGCGCGCGACGAGCGACACTCCAATCGACTGCTCCATCGAGCGTATCTGTCGCGAAAGGGCGGGCTGCGTGAGCCCGAGCCGGATCGCTGCCCGGCCGATGCCACGCTCTTCGACCACTGCAGCAAAGTATCGAAGGTCGCGCAGCTCGATATCGCTGCCGCGCGGCGCTTCTGCGGATGATGGCTCGAGAGGAAGGTCGAAAATTCCGCCGGGCCGCATCGCTGGATACGTCGCCGATGCGATCTCTCGAACGCGTCGCGCTACTTCCAGAATGTGTGGCTGCGTCTCGTTCGCCCGGTGCATGAGGCTGATCGGAAGGGGAACTGAAAAGTTCTCGATCTGAACAGTCGCGACATCCGGGATCTTGCCCTTGAGCGATTTTCGATGAATCGACCAGCCGAGTCCGGCGGATACGCGCGCGAGGAGCGACTCGGAGCTTTCGAGCCGCTGAATTCTTTTCGGCGCGAATCCGATGCGCTTGAACTCTCCCGCAAAATCGTAGTCGATATTGCTCATGATGCGGGAGTCGTATGCGAGCATCGTCTGGTCAGCGAGCTCCTCGAGGCGAAGCGATGCGCGGCCGGCGAGCGGATGCCGCGGTGACAGGAGGGCGATGCTCGCGACGTCGTTCAGCAGGGATTCAGAATGAATGTCATCGAATCCTTCACGGGGCGCGGTGGCAATGGCAATGTCCGCTTCCCCATGGCGAAGGCATTTCCAGCGATCGCCGACTTCCCCTTCCTTTACGATGACATCGATGCCGGGGTCGTACTTGGCAAGATGGGCGAGCAGTCTCCCGGTGAACCGGCTCCAGGTGCACCACTGCGATGCATATATAGTACAGGTTCCCGCCTTTCCCGCGCTGGCGAGCCTGGCCTCGTTGACTGACTTCTCGACCTTGGCAATAATCGACCGCGCGGCACGTACGCAGATCTCGCCGGCGGGCGTCAGAGTTACTCCATGACGACCGCGATGAAAAACAGCGGTTCCCACCTCCCGCTCGAAGGTACGAATCTGGCGGGAGAGTGCAGGCTGAGTCACGTGCAGGCGCTTGGACGCCTGCACAAATGTCTTTTCTTCACTTACGGCCACGAGTGACCGCAATTGCCTCAGGTCCATGGTCTATTAGATAGCGGCATGGGTTGCTAACAAAACCGGTATTTGCTACGCGGATAATGTAACAGTAACATTACGGCGCTGCTCAGGGTCACCTTTTGCAGGCAGGACCACGTCGTCCTGCCCGAGGCCACAACGATTTGACAGCAAACAACGAGACGCCGCCCCCCTGGATTTCAGGAGAATTCGATGTCACCGGCCTTCTTCGCGGTGCGCCAAACATCCTCCAGCGCGCGCAATTCCTCGATGATGTTGACCGGCAGCTCCAGATTGCACGCAAATCGATCGATTCCAGATTCGCGGTCCTTCTTTTCAGGCTGGACAGCTATTCGCAGATCCTGACCGAGAAGGGGAGAACCGCCGCTGACCTCGTGGTGCGCACGACAATCGAGCCGGTAGGTACGCTGCTCGCCCGCCATGATGCGGTTGCGCTCCTCGAGAACGGGATGATCGCAATCCTCCTCGAGACTGCCCGCCTCCGCGCCAAGCCACAGGACTTTGCCGTTGAGGTTGTCGGCATGATCAAGATGATGGCGGGTGAGGCGGGAGTGCCCAATCCAACAATCAGCGTCGGAGTCGCAAAAGTTGGCGGCAGTTATTTCGCTGCGGACGAAGTTCTACGCGATGCAGCAATAGCACTCCGCGCCGCGCAGGATGCCGGGCTCGATCAGGTCATGATGTTTCACCGCGGCATGGATGAAATCCTGAATCAGACTCCTATCGCCATCTGAAAAGTTTCAGGGCGAGAACAAACCCGATTACGAGCCACCCCATAATCACCGCCATCTCGATTCCGAGGGCGGTGATTTGCGTTCCCTCCAGCATGTTCGCCCTCAGCGCGTCGTTCACCGACGTGAGTGGAAGAATCTTGATGATCGGCTGAACTGCGCTCGGAAAATTGCTCGACGAGAAGAACACACCAGAGAAAATCCACATCGGCATCATCACTAAATTCATGAGCCCGCTGACGCCCTCGACTGTCTTCGCGCGCGAAGCAATCAGAAGCCCAAGAGCGCTGAACGAGAGAGCCGAAAGGAGACAGATCACTCCAAGCTGAACGAGCGAGCCCCTGAGCGGAACGCCAAACACAAGCGCACCGAAGCCGAGCAGCGTCACTACTTCGAGTATCAGAAAGAACAGGCGCGACAACAGAAATGAAAGTAGATACTGGGCGCGTGACATCGGCGTTGCCATGAAGCGCTTGAGCAATCGCTTTCCGCGCTGGTCGACAATCGCAAACCCGATTCCCCAGATCCCGCTTCCCATGAGGTTCATTCCAAGAAGCCCGGGAATAACGAAGTCGATGTAACGCGAACCTTTGTCGGTGACTTTCGTTTCGGTCACGTGAACCGGATCGGTTCTTCCAGCCCCGGTTTGAATCGCGCGGTCCACGAGAAGCTTTGCCGTTCTCGATTCGTCCCGCGTCGAATCGTAGACATATCGTACCTGCCCATCGCCTTGGGCAACCACGAGCAGCGAAACCCTGCCGGTGCGAAGAGCGCGAGCAGCCGCGCTGTCACTGAACATCTCGACCGACAATGATGAATCCTTCCTCAGCGAAACCACGGGCTGAGGAATCGATGGAGCCGAAGCGATACCGATCGTCGGTGAGACGATTCCGATCTTCGGCTTGTCAGGCGCCTTCGACCTGAACGCGAGACCAAGTCCAACAGCGAGCAGTATCGGAAACACGAAAGTCCAGAACACAGCTTCGGGCTGGCGAATGAATTCGCGGAATCGCACCAGCGTCAGCTGTGCGAGCGATGTCTCCCTGAATCCGCGCTCACTCATCGCGAAGTGTTCTCCCGGTTAGTGCGACAAATACGTCTTCGAGCGTATGAGTCGTTGGACGCGGCGGGGGCGCTGGCACAGTCGCGCCGATCGAGTCGATCAGCTCGCGAGGTGTGCCGAGCGCGATGACGTGACCGTGGTCGACGATGGCAACGCGATCGCAAAGTCTCTCGGCTTCGTCCATGTAATGCGTAGTGAGCAGGATCGTTCGTCCCGTTGCCTTGAATTCTTCGATGAGCGCCCATAGCTGCCGGCGCGATTGTGGATCGAGTCCGGTCGTCGGCTCGTCGAGAAAAAGGAGGTCGGGATCACCAACCAGCGCGCAGGCAATTGCAAGTCGCTGCTTTTGCCCTCCTGACAAAGTGCCCACACGCGCACTGATCTTTTCTTCCAGCTGTACGAGCTGGATCACCTCGTCGACTTCACGGCCCGTCTTATAGAAGCTGCGAAATAATTCGAGCGTCTCGCGAACACTGAGCTTGTCGGAGAGCTGGGTGTCCTGCAGCTGAATTCCAAGCCTCTCCCGAAGCCGATTCCCATCATGCTCCCAGGTCATTCCGAGAAGCTCGAGAGCACCTGAGTCACGCTCGAGTAGCCCTTCACAGATCTCGATCGTGGTGGTCTTTCCGGCGCCATTGGGCCCGAGGAGCCCGAAGCATTCGCCGGACCTTATCTCCAGATCGAGACCGTCGACTGCTTTTACATCGCCGTAGGATTTGCGGAGGTCTTTAACAATGAGCGCGCTCGATTGTGTCACCATTGTGAGACAGATAGTGTCATAAGTATGTGTCAGAATCGGCGCGCACCGGAGTCATGAAACTCCCGCAAGCCTTTGCCGTATCGTCAGATAGGTGCTCGACTAACGGCCCGGCACGAGCGGTGCCCTCGGCTCGGTCGAACTACCTGCAAGGGAGAAATTATGCGAATCGTTCGTTCGTCGATACTCGCAACAGTGGTTGCGATGTCATTCGTTCCACATAGCGCTCAAGCCCAGCGCCGCGATCCGCGCGGCTGGCGCACTGAGCCATCCCGTTTTTCACTCGTCGGCGACCTTCTCGTCGCACAGCCAAAGGGCGAGTTCGCAACACAGCTCGATACGGAGGGCTTCGGCATCAATGTCGGCGCACTGTTCCGGCTCGACCGCGAAGGAATCCTGAGCGTCCGCGGCGACCTTGGCGGAATGCAGTATGGAAGTGAAACGCTGCATGTGCCTTATCTGCCGATCACGGGCAGGGTGTCGCTCGATGTCGAAACCAGCAACAACGCATTCTGGGGAAGCATCGGTCCGCAGATCACGGTGCCTGTCGGTCCCGTTCAGCCTTATATGAACGCAGCGATCGGATTCATGGATCTCGTGACGAGCACGTCGGTACGCGGCTCTGACAGCGATTACGAATATGCGAGCACCACGAATTCGGACGATGCAACATCAGCATGGATTTTCGGCGGCGGAATCTACGTTCCATTCGGAACGCAGAAGGCATGGAAGATCCACGCCGGCGCGCGCTACTTCTACGGCGGAGACGCGACGTACCTGCGCGAAGGTGACATCATCGATAACGATGATGGATCCGTAACGCTGCTCACTCGCCGTAGCAAGACTGATCTCGTTACATGGCAGGTTGGAGTGTCGTACACATTTCCGCAGTCGCTGAGGCGCGGACGCAGGTAATACTCACGCATCATCTCGATAACCGATAATGCTCGCTCTTCTGACAGTAGTTGTTTTCGCTCAATCCTCGATCAATCTCCGTATCGGAGACAATCCAAAGGACAGCGCGCGCGCTGAGCGCGAGCGGAAGCAGGATTCGTCGCGTCTTCGCAATGAAATCTGGCGCGACTCAGTGATCGCGGCACGAGCGAACAACCATGACGATTCGGTCGACAGGGCACGGAGAAAAGCAAAGCAGATCGCACTTACTCCTGCACTGCTTGCAAACGCATTCAAGGACACTCGCGCGCGTGATCTGTTGAACGCTGCCCGCAAAGCGCGATTGATGCAGGACTCATCGATTGTCGGATACGATGCAACTACGTATGAGAGAATGTCGGTCGGGCTCGGCTTCAAGAGAATCGTTCGAGACCGGCTTCTCATGCGCGCGGAGCGGGCAACGCGCGTCGTGTGGTCACGAGGCGGACCTGCGTATGTCGAAATCCTCGGCAAACGGGCCGTTGCACCAATGCTCGACGGAATTGGCGACGCTGACATCGATCTCGATGAAGCCGTTCCGATTCCATATTATCCTGGCCGCGAGACACTCTGGGTTGGATCAGGTCTCGCGAAAGCGGACATCGAGGACAGCGAGATCATTCATCCGCTCGCGCGCGGCGCGGAGGCATACTACACGTATTCAACCGGCGATTCCGTCGCGTTCCAGCTGCCGGGCGGGCGGAGAATCCAGCTCCGCGAGCTCGTTGTAAGACCGCGCGCTCCCAAATGGAATGTCGCTGTCGGATCGCTATGGTTCGACATCGCGGATGCGCGGCTGGTGCGCGGAGTGTTCCGCATGGCCGAGCCGATGGACATCTGGGCGATTGCTGATGAAGAAGCGAAAGAAGATCATGACGATGACCCGCCGCCCAAGTGGGTGAAGGGAATGATCTCTCCGCTCAAGGCGCAGGTGAATGCAGTCATCATCGAGTATGGCTTGCACGAGGGCAAATACTGGATGCCGCGTGTGCAGTCACTCGAGGGTTCTGCTCAGGCGGGCTTCATGCGAGTGCCTTTCAAGATGGAGCAGAGCTTCAAATACGCGAGCGTGAATGGTGCGAATCCGATCCCGATCCCACAGATATCGATCGCCGATACAGCGAGCGATTCTGCGTCACGCGCGGAGCGTATTGCGCGGCGTCGCACCGAATGCAGGGACGGAGGAGCGACTTCGAGCCGGACCATTCGCAGCTGGGAAAACGGTCTGCAGATGGTGGTAAAAACTCCCTGCGACACTGTAGCTCTGGCAAAATCACCGGAGCTTCCGAAGTCTATCTACGATTCCGGTGATGAAATATTCGGAACAGCGGAAGCCGATGCGCTGATATCTGAAGCGCTGAGCCTCGGCGCACAACCCGGCTGGACTCCGCAGAAGCCGCACTACACCTATGGCGTATCGATGACCCGATACAACAAGATCGAAGCGCTATCGACCGGTATCAGTGCGACTGCGAGCCTTGGCCAGGGTTACACTGCGAGCGGATCAGCACGCATTGGAATTGGAGACTGGCAGCCGAACGCCGAGCTTGGTATTGCGAGATCGAACGGACGCAACACCATCAAGCTGAATGCATATCGCAGACTCTCGTCAGCAAGCGACTGGACTGATCCGTTCTCGTTCAGTGCATCGTTGTCAGCAGTTCTGTTTGGACGCGACGAGGGATTCTATTACCGCACAGCAGGCATCGAGCTCGCAGGCACTCCCGATGATTCGGCAACGACGACGTGGAGATTGTTTGCAGAAAACCATAGCGATGCGGAAAAGAAGACAAACTTTTCAATCGCAAAATCGCTCGGGTCGGATGGATTCGACGAGAACATCGACGCGAGAAACGGCAACATTGTCGGGTTCCAGGGTGAGCGTCACGTGACCTATGGTCTCGATCCCAACAAGCTTCGCTTCTTTGGATCAGCGCGTGCTGAAGGAGCCGCGGGGTCGTTCAAATACGGCCGCGGAATGATGGACGCGACCGTTTCGCGCGGATTGTTCAAGGGCGTCGATGGAGCACTCACACTCGGCGCCGGCAGCACGGTCGGCGAAGTTCCGCTCCAGCGTTTCTGGTATCTCGGCGGAAGTCAGACCGTTCGCGGTCAGATCGCGGGCACTCAATTCGGCGATGCATTCTGGATGGGCCGCATAGAGCTGGGAACTGATGATGTCGGGTTCCGGCCGGTCGTGTTCTACGATGCAGGCTGGGCGGGTGATCGCGCGGAGTTTTCGAAGGGACGGCCGATGAGTGGAGCAGGAGTTGGTGCATCACTCATGGATGGCCTTGTTCGATTCGACGTCGCCCGAGGGATCTGGCCCGGGAAAAAGATTCGTGCGAACCTGTATGTAGAAGCGAGGTTCTAGGGCTACCGGCCGGTGTTACTTTTGACCGATGCCCGGCCGACCCTACGTCCTCGAAGAAACCAGCTGGAAAATCGTAAAGGCGACTGACTATGAAGTCGCCATTCTTCCGTGGGGCGCAACGGAAGCGCACAACTATCACCTGCCATACGGCACTGATAATTACGAATCGCGGTATGTAGCGATCGAATCCGCGCGAAAGGCGTGGGAGAGAGAAGCGCGAGTCGTTGTCCTCCCTACGGTTCCTTTCGGCGTGAACACAGGACAGCTGGATATCCGCCTCACCATCAACATGAATCCGAGCACGCAGGCAATGGTGCTCGGCGACATTGTCGATTCCCTCGATGCGCAGGGCGTTCGAAAGCTCGTGATCGTCAACAGTCACGGTGGAAATGATTTCCGGCAGATGATTCGCGAGCTGCAGTCATCGACGGATGTATTCATCGCGACGATCAACTGGTGGAATTCGGTCGACGTCAAATCATTCTACGACGTGCCGGGTGATCACGCCGGTGAGCTCGAGACCAGCGTGATGATGGAGATCACGCCTGATCTCGTCCTGCCCTTATCCGAAGCAGGGGATGGACACGCGAAGAAGTTCAGGATTCCCGCGTTGAGACAGGGACTTGCGTGGGCTCCGCGGTCATGGACGCAGGTCACTGACGATACCGGCTCGGGAGATCCGGCTGCTGCAACGCGCGAGAAGGGAATCCGTCATCTCGATGCTGTCACGACTGCAATCGCTGATTTTCTCGTCGACCTATCGAACGCGGAATCGCCCGACAGCTACGAGTAAATGCGCGTAGACATTCTCGCTGTCTACTGAATCAACATCTGACGACCTGGACACGGAGTCACGGAGTAACGGAGTCCGCACGGAGTTTTTTTGGGGAACTACGGAACTGCGGAACTACACAACTGCGGAACTACACAACTGCGCTGCCTGCTACCTGCTGCCAGACTCCGGCAATAGCTACCTGCTACCTGCTATCTGCTAACAGCAAAAACAAAAACAAAAAAACAGTTCTCCGTGGGGACTCCGTTACTCCGTTGCTCCGTGTCCAGGTCGTCAGATGTTGATTCAGTAGACAGTACTGAGTGACTAGAGTAGTGCCTCGAGCTCACGGCGCCGCAAATTGAAAGTGTAGCCCGTGCCGACCATCCCGACACGGAGAGCCGAGAGAGTAAGCTGGCGACCCTTCGTAACTTCCTCGGCGTTGTCGAATTTGACGGTGCGACCATCGACGAACGTTACGCCGCCGCTGCCGACAACTTTACCGACTTCTCCACGGACAACCATCGCCGTGTCCTCATCGATCCCGAGTCCCATGATGTCGGGATACCCTGCAATTGCAACGAACAGGCGATAAAGCCGCCGGCGCTGCGAGAAATGCGTGTCGATAATGGTCTTAAAGCTCAGCAGCCCAAGTCCGGGCCCGATGTACTGCTCGACGAGGTTGCCCTCTTCATCGACTTCATTTCCTGCAAGCGTAAGCTCAGTCAATGCGGCTGCGCCCGCGCTCGTTCCGCAGACAATTCCGCCGCTCACGTAATTGTCCCAGATGGCATCGCCAACTGGAGTTCCGCTCAACGTCGTGATGAGTTTCACCTGGTCACCGCCGCCGAGGAAAATGCCACGCGCGCGAGAAACCATTTTCGCGGTTTCACGAACGTTGGCATCATCGCGCGTCTCGATGATCGGAAAAACGACGTCGCCCGCTTTTGCAGTGACGAAATCGTTTTTCCAGTGAGCAGCGCTTCCGCGCACATCGCGTGACGCCGACGTAATCGCGACAATTGGCCCGCCATCGGCAGCGGATGCAAGATTCACAAACGCGCCAAGTGCCTCGCCGGTTGCGGTGCACGCTCCCCCGATCATGACAAGTGTGCCCGCGCGAATGACGGGCATTGCCTCGTACTGATCGCCGGACTCGAAACCTGCGCGGATCGGCGGGCGATCCGTCGGCGGCGTGCGCGGCGGAGTCGTCAGCTCGCTGTCCCTGCTGCCGACCCGGCCGCCTGGAGCGGCTGCAGCTCATTCAGCGTGAACGCGGCAAGCGCGCCCGCTACCTGAGCGGTAATCGGCGCGTCCTTCCGCACCGGGCCGTGGTCCGATCGTTCCCCACGCCAGTCGATCATGATGTGATCGTTGACGACGAGCGCGACTGCGCGTGCGAGTTTCCTGTCACGGCGCGTAACGTTGTGATCTGTCGCAAAAATTGCAATTCTGCATCCGGCATCCCTGCATTTCTCCTGTACTTCCCACTCCTTAGCAGGGACGATTACGATGCCGCCGCGGTCAACTGCATCCGCAAGTGTGGCAACAAGTCGCTGTGCCCGCTCCGGCTCCCGGTATCGCTCCGGAACGTCGGTGAGATTGGCATCAGTGATGATCGCAATATCCGAGCGCGAATAGGGAAGACCCGCGGTCAATAAAAACGCGGGCGCGATGTCGATGATCAAATCATCAGTTCCGAATCCGCGACGAACGATCTCATCGCGCGTTGCAGCACGGTCGGCACCACCCGTGATGCCGCACCGCACACGCTGATGGAGCAAAGGTACATCCGGTTTCTGCGCGAGCGATGCGAGCTCCGCAACGGCATGCTCGACTATTGCCGGCGTAAGTGTACCGCCAAAGGCCTGCTGCACGATATCGAGCGAGAGCGCGGCTGCACGAAGACCAACTGCTTCGTGCATGTGCTCGAATACCAGCGTATACTCGCCGGGAATGTCGCCGCCGCGAGTGCGGCCGTAACCGACGTCGTGTCCCATCATCGTCTGCAGCTCGAGCGCGCTGTGCTCGATTATGTGGGCCGCATACGTGCCGTCGCGAAGACGCATGAGAAAACCGCCGCGCTCACCAATGCTGCAGCGATGCTCGATGAGACCGGGCATCGCCGCCATAAGCTGCTCGGTGAATCCAGGCACATCTGCGGATGAAATGTCGTCATATGCGCCGACAGCGATATCCATTCTCGTGATCGAGCGCGTGGACCAGAAGTTCGGGCCGCGCGTCGCATGAAGAGTCGTCATCCGGATTTCAGCTGCTGGATCTGGACGATCAGCCATCACGCTTTCTCGCTCGCTAACTGTCTTACCTGCTCGAGCACAGTTGGAACATCATCGGCGAGAATGAAAATGAGATCGTTGTCCTTCATGTACGACATCGCGTGCTGGAGCGCTTCCTTTTCATCGTGCACGACGTCGATGTGCTCCTCGCTCATTCCGCCTTCGCGAAGTCCTTCCGCAATGATGCGCGAGATTTCTCCAGGCGGCCGTCCTCTCCGGTATTTGTCGTCGCGGACGATTACGTGATCGAGCACGCTCGACAGTCGCCCGACGGTGAGAAGGTCCTCGTCACGCCGATCGCCAGGAGCAGTGATAATCCCAACCCGCCGATTTGCATCCAGCCCCTGCACAAACTCGAGCAACCCGGCAATCGCGGCAGGGTTGTGCGCGTAATCGACGAGAACTCTCCCGTTTCCAACGCGAATGAGATTGAGGCGACCGGGCGTGAGAGATGGTGAAGGGAAGAACGACAACAATCCCGCACGGATGTCGTCGTAGCGCATGCCCTGCACATACGCGGCGAGAATGGCTGCGAGAATGTTCTCCCGCTGGAACTTCGCCGCTCCGCCCATCATGAGCGGCACATCCCGTATGGGTGAAATCGGAATGCGCAAACGGCCGCGCCGAATTACGAACGTGTCCTTTTCGATCCGTGCCCCGATTCCGTTTCGCGACAAGTGCAGCTCGAACTCCGGACTCTCCCCCTCGGGTTTCGTCGAGAAGAGAACAAGATCACCCGGAGTTTTGTCCTTCATCGCGTAGACGAGCGGATCATCCGCATTGAGAATCGCGTGTCCCTCACGCTTTACTACTGCGGGAATCACGCTCTTCACATCAGCGAGCTGCTCGACAGTATGAATGCCGCGCAGTCCAAGATGATCGGCCGTCACGTTGAGAACGACTCCAACATCGACTTCATCGAACCCGAGTCCCGCACGGAGAATTCCGCCCCGTGCAGTCTCCAACACAGCGACATCCACCGTCGGATTCGACAGGATCACATTGGCCGAAAACGGTCCGGTCATGTCGCCTTCGATGACCATGCGGTTGCCGAGGTATGTTCCATCAGTCGTAGTGAATCCGACGACATTCTCGGAAACCCTGAAAAGATGGGCAATCAGGCGAGTTGTCGTTGTCTTCCCATTGGTCCCGGTAACCGCGATGACGGGTATGGTCGATTCAGCGCCTGGTGGATACAGCATGTCGAGAATCGGAGCCGCAACGTTGCGTGGCTGACCCTCGGACGGATGCGTGTGCATCCTGATACCCGGACCAGCGTTCACCTCGATGATCACCGCGTTGTT
This sequence comes from Gemmatimonadaceae bacterium, assembly GCA_035281765.1. Lineage (GTDB taxonomy): Bacteria > Gemmatimonadota > Gemmatimonadetes > Gemmatimonadales > Gemmatimonadaceae > UBA4720. Next base: position 15,363 of record DATEDH010000306.1, on the reverse strand, counting down.
CTCGCGAAACGGAACCGAGATATCGTGAGTGAGAACATCGATCCCCGCTATGTCGAGTCCGACGACGCCGGCAGCCATCTCACACGCTGTGATGTTGTCAGGATGCATCTCGTCGGTGCGATCGATCGACGTGCCGCCTGTAGAGAGATTCGCAGTTTGTCGCAGCGCTACGAACTCACCCTTTTCCGGAACCGAATCGAAATTCTTTCCACTGCGCGCGAGGTACTCAGCCGTCGTGACATCACTCGGGAGTCTCGTCAGCGACTTGGTGTGCCCAACCCCGCGCCGCTCATCACGATTTGCAATCTCGATGAGCTTACGCACCGTGCGCTTTCCATCGCCCACAACGTGTGCCGGCACACGCTCCGCCGCAGCGACAACCTTTCCATTGATGACAAGAATCCGGTGGTCGCGACCTTCCGCGAACTGCTCGACAACGATTGGAGCGTAGCGGGACGATTTAGTCCACGCTGCGCGGAGTGCATCAGGATCAGCGAGACGCGTCGAGATTCCGCGGCCGTGATTCGCGTTGAGCGGCTTGAGGATCACCGGATAGCCGATTTCATCGGCAATCTCGAGGGCGCCCTCAGGCGTGCGAGCGACATCGCCTTTTGGAACAGGAAGCCCGATGTTCTCGAGGACGCGCTTTGTATCGTCCTTGTCCTGCGCGATCTCGACGCCGATCGCGCTCGTCATGTCGGTCAGCGTTGCCTGGATGCGATGCAGATTCTTTCCGAGACCGAGCTGAACGAGCGAATAGTTGTTGAGCCGGCGAACGGGAATGCCGCGACGGCGCGCTTCTTCCACGATTGCGCCGGTGGATGGCCCGAGTCGCGACGACTCGAACAATGAAAGAAGGTCATCGATGATCTCATCGATGTCGAAGTCTTCATCGGCGATGCATGACCGGAGGATTCGAACCGCATCTTTCATTGCGCGAATTCCAACCTGCTCTTCCTGGAATTCGACGATCAGCCACCAGACTCCCTCGTCGCCTGAAGGCACGACGCGGCCAAACGAGACCTCGTTGCCGATGAGCGATTGCAGCTCGAGCGCGAGGTGCTCGAGTATGTGAGGGATGTGCGTGCCTTCCTCGAGCCGCTCTACAAATCCACCCGGCTTGCCGCGCGTGCATTTGTGAAGCTGAAGCGACGGTATCGCCTCGACGAGACGCTCGTTCAGCCGCGGGATCTGGCTGGAGGTGACGTGCTCGAGAGACCCGAGACGAACATCGCAGGCGATTACAGGCGCCAGCCGCCAGTAGTTAGGCCCGCGCAGGGCCCGGATACGGGTGACTTCCAGCTCTCCCGGGTCGAGTTTGACGCGGGCTTCAGTTGCAGTAGAGGTCAAGCAGTTGTCTCGCTTTGTTTCTTAAGGGGGAAGTTCGCACACAAGGAAATCTCTGGCGAGGGGCGGTACCTGCCCCTATCGTAGACCTAACGCAAAGTCGTTGCCCGAATCCGGGGAAGCTTGCCGGCCCCAGAGCAGAGGAGAAGTAATGAGACTGAAGTGGGCCCTTCCGATTCTTGTCGCAGCTTCCTCAGCTGCTGCCCAGGCGCCAAAAGCCAGTGATTCTCTTTACAAGCTTGCCGTCGATCCAAAGGCGCATCCCGATCTCGCATACGTCTGGCTGCTCGACGAAGGCGTGTGGAAGATCGAAGCGGATGGGAGTACGAAAAGAACAGTTCGTCAGGTCGTTCAGATCCTGAAGCCACAGGGTGCCGAACCCTATCGCGAGCAGCGTTACAGCTGGAATCCCGAGACCCAGAAGCTCACGGTCAACTGGATGCGCGTCGTGAAGCCAAACGGCGACGTGATCTCGGAGCATCCGGAACAGATCCAGGATTCCGACGTTCCCGCAGAGATGGGCGTTCCGATGTATACCGCTACGAAAGTGCGGCGCATGTCGTTGTCAGGTCTCGAGCCGGGAACGATTCTCGATTTCAGCATTACGACTGAAACAAAAGCGCCGATGATGCAAGGCGATTTCTACGTGCCATGGCGCGTTACAACTCCGACGTACGTCGCGCGCTCGAATCTCGTTGTCGATGTTCCGGCGTCGATGAAGCCGCGCATCATCGAGAAGAATCTCGACTTCAAGCGCGTGGAGACTTCTGCCAACGGCCGGAGGATCTACGCATGGAGAAAATCGAACGTCGACCGCTTCCGCGGCGAGGCGCTCGCTCCGGATTCGCTCTCGCAGGGGATGACGATAAGTGTTTCCCCGTCGATCAACTGGGCAGGGATTGGTAAATGGTATGTGCCGATTGCGCGCGATGCCTATGCGATCACGCCGTCGGTCGAAGAAAAGATGAAAACCGTTCTCGTAAACGCGAAGTCGCTCGACGATTCGATTCGCGCGCTGCACAAGTGGGTTGCGCAGGACATTCGCTACGTCGCGATCGAGCTAGGCCGTGGCGGCTATGTGCCGCGATCTGCTGAGACAGTCGTGCGAACGGGATTCGGTGACTGCAAGGACAAGGCAATGCTGTTCCTTGCCGCGCTGAAGAAGATCGGCGTTACAGGTTACCCGGTGCTTCTCAATATCGACGGCGCCGAGCGGAAGGAGACGCCATCGCTCGGCCAGTTCAATCACATGATCGCGGCCGTGAAGCGCGGCAACAGATATGAGTTCGCCGATCTGACTGCCGGCAATTATCCGCTCGGCAAGCTTCCGCTTCCCGAGCAGGGAAGTCTCGCCGTGCTTGTGAAGGAAAGCGATGGTGAGCAGATCACGCTTCCGGAATCGCCCGCCGCATCCATCGATACGAGAATCGCCGGCAAGCTCGGCGAAGATGGAAACTTCACGGGAAGATTCGAGCAGGTGCGATATGGTTATCTCGAAGGAACTCTTCGCACTGCATTCCAGATTCCCCTCGATTCAGTGAGGCAGCGATTTGTCGGCAACAGTCTCGCGAGCATTTACTTCGAGCGGCCGGAAACTGACAGCCTGATTGGATTTGACGGAAAGGATCTCGCTGCGGAAGCGCGAGTGACGACGAGAATCACGAGAGCACGAATGGTCACGCGCGTGGGCGACATCAACCTGCTGACGAATCCGCTGCGACCAATGAGTGCTTATCTGGGAACCGCGGAAGCACTCGAGGGAGAGAAGGAGCGCAAGCTACCCTTCGATCTCTCCAAACTGATCAGCCCATACACGACGCGCACCGTGATAACGATCAAGCTTCCTCCGGGATGGACGGCGACGCTTCCAAAGTCGGAGCTTCTCGACGGACCGGTTGCGCGGTATGAAGTGAAGTATTCGCAGGTCGGCGACGAGCTTCGCATCGAGCGCACTCTCACCGGAATGAAGGGTACTCTCGCGGCATCCCGTAGAATGGAAGTCGTCGAATTTCTGCGGCGTGTCGGTAGTGACGAGGCGAAGCTGATTGCGATCAAGGGCGCGCCGCACTCGATCGCGTCGATCGACTAGATAAGCGCTTCGACGATTTCCTGAAGACGATTGCTGAATTGAGCGGGCCCCCAGAGGCCCGCTTTTTTCTTTCCTTCTTCACTCAACTCGCGGCACAAGGCATCGTCCGTCCACAGCCGCTCCATCGTCGAGGCGATCTCATCGACTGACTTTGGATCGAACAACAGCGCCGCGTCTCCGACTTGCTCGGGAACGCCATAAATACCGGCAACCGCGACGGGACATCCCGCAACGAATGCCTCGAGCTGCGGAATGTTCGTTGGTCCAAAGAAGCTCGGCATTATCAGCGCACGTGCGCGGCGGTAGAGCTCGAACATGTGCGAATCGGGAACGTAGCCGAGGAAGACGACGTTGTCCGTTATGCCGAGCGATTGAACCTGTTTGAATGCTTCGCTGTAGCCGTTCTGTTTTGCACCGGCGAGGACGAGGCGGATTTCGGGATAGCGATCATTTAGTAGTGCGATCGCATTGAACAGCCCTGCGTGATTCTTATGCAGCCAGAAAGTTGCGGGATAAAAGAAATATTTCTTCGGAAGATCGTACGGCAGGTCGATCGGAGGTGACTGCTCTGCATCGTAGATGTATTTCGGCGCGATGTACGGCAGAACGAAGATTTTCTGCGGACTGACCTTGTACGCGTCGACGACGTGCTGCTTGCCGATTGTTGAATCGACCGCGATACCGCGTGCCCACCGGCATGTCTCGATGAAATGAAACTCTCTTTCCTTCAGCTCTGCCGCCGACCCTACTTCAGGAAAGTGCGGCTCGTAGATGTGCATCAGATCGTGGATAGTGCCGAGTGACGGCACAGGCGCGCGAAAGGCCCAGTTGTCGTTGGACGGATTGATCCACAGATCGCACTTCGCGTTTACAATGAGCGCCGCATTTGGATCGACCCATCGCGCAAGCTTCCGCCACTGTTTCATCGGCAGGCTTGCTTCGTGCCAGATCCTGTTCCAGATCCTCGAGCGGAGCGACTCATCGAGGTGGATGATCTCGGCTCTTTCTTTTGGAATGAGGCCAAGCCACACCGGATGAGAATAGGCGACGACGAGCTCGAACTTTTCCTTCGGAAGTCTCAGGAACGCGTCGAGTACCGCCTGGGCGTATTGAAAGACGCCGCCGCCGGGGCTCGATCCGAGAATTATTCCGATTCGCCTTTTCATTTCCGGGGCACAAGATAACAGATGCAGCGCCTTTTTATATTTCGACGACCCACAATCGAAAAAACAATAGAATGAACGTTCTTGGTGTGCACATCGGGCACGACAGCAGCGCGGCCCTCATTACTGACGGAAAAATCGTAGCTGACGTGGCCGAGGAGCGGTTCACGCGAATCAAGCATTACTCGAAGATGCCGATTCACGCGATCGATTACTGCCTGAAGTCACAGGGCTTCACGATGAACGACATCGACATCATCGCGATCCCGGCAGCCGGCGTGGCGCCCGAGCTGAATTTTCTTTTCGATCTCAAGGGCTCAAAGCAGGAGAAGCCCGGTCGTCGCACTGAAGTGGTGTCGGGAATCAAGAGATGGCTTGGGCGCGCGTATGAGACCCCGCCGCTTTACATCAGGAATTTTCCTGCGAATCCTAAGACTGAAGTGGTGCACGTCGAGCACCATCTCGCGCATGCGGCGTCGGCCTACTACACGAGCGGGACGCGCGACAAGCAGCTCATCGTCACTATCGACGGTGTCGGCGATGGTGTATCGGTCGGGATCTGGCGTGGTGAGAATGGAAAGATCGAGCGCCTCGAATCGTATCCGTCATCAGCATCGATTGGATGGTTCTACTCCAACGTGACCGAAGCGCTTGGCTGGTGGCACGGCGACGGTGAAGGGAAGACGATGGGGCTCGCGCCGTATGGCGATTACACGAAATGTCAGGGTGTGCTCGAGCCGTTTCATCCGAAGTTCGAGAACGGTGCGGTAAAGGAGCACCACGATTTCGGCCGCGTCGGATATTGGAATGAGAACGGCGCCATTCAATATCACTTCGACGAATCGCATGCGATTCGCGATCTCGTCAACAAGCACGGGCGTGAGAACATTGCAGCGGAGGCGCAGCGGGTTCTCGAGGAAGAGGTGAAGAAGATCATCTATCCGTGGATGGATCGTGAGAACACGCGAAATCTCTCGACGTCAGGCGGCGTGATGCTGAACGTGAAGCTGAATCAGCGGTTGTGGGAGTCGGGCCGGATCGACAATCATCATACCTATCCGAATCCCGGTGACTCGGGAATTGCAGTCGGGGCTGCGTTGCACGCGTATTTCCAGGCGAATCCGAACGCACAGATTCACCCGATTCAGGATCTGTACTGGGGGCCTGAATACTCGAACACGGAAATCGAGGATGCGCTGAACCTCCGCCAGCTCGAGTACGAGCGCATCGAGAATCCTGCAGAAGTTGCTGGCGAAGCGCTGGCGCAGGACAAAATTGTCGGGTGGTTCCAGGGAAGAATGGAGAGCGGGCCGCGGGCTCTTGGTGCGCGGTCGATCCTGATGAGTGCGAACAAGCCGGAGAACAAGGACATCATCAACGCGCGTGTAAAATTCCGCGAGGCGTTCAGGCCTTTCTGCCCGTCGTTGCTATGGGAGAGAAAGGAAGATTATCTCGAGAATGCGCGTGATGAATTCTTCATGATCACGTCATTCACGTGCAAGCCGGAGAAGCGTGATCGCGTGCCAGCTGTTGTTCATGCCGATAACACGCTGAGACCGCAAACGGTGAACAAACAGATTCATCCGCGCTTTCACGACCTCATCACCGAGTTCGAGAAGCGAACAGGTGAGGCGCTCGTGTTGAACACTTCATTCAACGTGATGGGTGAGCCGATTGTGAACCACCCGCGCGAGGCGATTCGTTGTTTCTATGACAACGGTCTCGATGTTCTTGTCATTGGCGATTTCCTCCTGAGGAAGAAGGGGCGCTAGCCGCTGTCGCCCCACACGCCGGCGTTTCGAACACCTGATAGACCTCATCAGTATTCGCTCGACCAAACCACGCCACTCTGGGAAACTCGGCACGCAGTCGAGCTTTCTCTGCTGCTGTCCACGTAAACGTCGCGCGATATGAGACCTGCGCCGTGCCCTCGCGACGATCAGGAAATTCGCGAGCGCCGATTGCGAGAAGGACAGGCACCTTGTAGCGACAGCTCAGATTGATCGCTGCCTCTTGAAGCTGGGACAGAGTCAAGTCCTTGCGCCGGCGGCTTTCACCGAAATAAACGCGGCGCGCGAATTCACCCTGCCTCGCCATGTAGATCCGATTGCCGACGTAATACGGCATCGATTCAAGGACGTAGTCAGGCTCGCCAACGAGTATTGCATCGCGATACCTGGAATTTTCGCGGATGAACTCGCCGAAGCGCTTCGAGCTCGATTGCTGATGTGATATCGCGCGGTTGATAAAGATTGGAAGCGCCAGCGCCTGAATCGCGAAGAGCGGCGCGAGTCCCATCACTATCTGCCGTCGCACGCGAACCTTTGCTGCGTCATCCGTTGTTGCGACAGCAATCCAGCAGATCGCAAAAATCAGAAAGAGAAGAACTCCCTCATGCCGCAATCCACCGGTGTAGACGTTTCGAAAAAAGATCTCGAAAGCAACAACTGCCCCGATCAACGCAATCATCGCCCTCACTGATGAGCGCAGGTTCCAGAGCAGCCAGAGAAGACACAGGTCGACGACCACTCGCGACGCGATCAATGGATCGATCGGCGTCAGTCGCCATGGATACTCCGAAACAGCAGCGAGGTCGGCTCCTGCGACGCCGAGCAATCCCTTTCCGGGGTCGATGAGAATTGACTTGAGAACTTTCGATGGATCGATTGCGGACAACGGTGTCGCCCACGTCATATCTGCACTTGGGCGCGCCATCAGGAAAGCGATGGCGATTCCTGCAACGACTATCAATGCCGCAGCGATGGACTTTGGGGCGTCCTCGCGCCTTGACGATGAATCGAGGAGCCACAATCCAAGAATGACCGCTGCGGCGATGGCGCCGAGCACGCTCGTATTGGCAAGCAGCGCAAGCGCGAGCGCAAATGGAATTGGTCCGCGGCCGCGCACTGGATACAACGCGCATGCGATGACCATGAGGAGAACACCAATTCCGTAGTTGCGAGCTGATACGCTCAGCTCGTAACCGAGGAACGCGCCGAATACTGCAAATGCCTTGAGCCAGTCCGGGAACGGTGAGTATCGCAGTATGACATACGCCGCACCAATTGCGATCAGTAGCGCGGAGACCGGAAGCACAAACCTCGAACCCGTGAGCAGATATCCAAGCCGGAGGACTACATACCACAGCGCCGGATGTCCTTCATGATGCAGCTCGGCGAACATCGCACCCCACGATGGCGCATCAGTCGCAACTGTCCATGCGCGTACCTCGTCACGCCACATCTCGTGAAAGAACGACAGCGCCACGATCAGGGCCGTGTAGGCCCCGAGCATAAGCCACTGTCGTTTTTTCACAAAATCGCGAGCGATCGGATCGTGATCTCCTGTTACTCCTCGCCCATGAAGGGATAGCGATAATCCAGCGGCGGCGAGAACGTCTCCTTGATGTTCCTCGCGCTTACCCAGCGGGTGAGATTGAGCTTCGATCCCGCCTTGTCGTTCGTGCCCGACCCTCTCGCTCCACCAAATGGCTGCTGACCGACAACTGCACCAGTCGGCTTGTCATTCACGTAGAAGTTTCCAGCAGCATTTCTCAGTGCAACGGCAGCCGTGCGAACCGCAGCACGGTCACGCGCGAAGATCGCACCGGTCAACGCATATGGCGAAGTCTGATCGACCGTGGCGAGAGTCTCCTCGTACTTCGCATCAGGATATACGTGCGCAGTAACAACTGGACCGAAAATTTCCTCGCACAAGAGCTTGTATCCCGGATCGCGCGTCTCGACCAATGTCGGCTCGATGAAATAACCATCTTCGCCCTTCACGCCGCCGCCCTGAATGATCTTCGCATTCGAGCGACCGTGCGTGACGTACTCGCCAATTTTGTCGAACGCTTTCTTGTCGATCACCGCGCCCATGAAGTTGCGGAAATCCATGGGATCGCCCATGCGGATATCCTGCATGATCGCGACAGTGCGATCGCGCACCTCACCCCAGATCGATTCCGGAACATAGATCCGCGACGCTGCCGAGCACTTCTGTCCCTGATACTCGAATCCACCTCTGGCTATCGCGACTGAGAGAGCAACGGGATCAGCAGATGAATGCGCGACGATGAAATCCTTTCCACCAGTCTCGCCGACAATTCGCGGATACGAGCGATAGTTCGACATGCTCGCACCGATTGTCTTCCACATGGAGTTGAAGACGCCGGTCGATCCTGTGAAGTGAACACCGGCAAGATCCCGGTTGCTCAGCAGCTTATCCGAGATCATCCCCGCATCGCCGGGAACGAAGTTGATCACGCCAGGCGGAAGGCCTGCTTCCTCGAGAAGCTTCATGAGGTAATAGGCCGAGAGCATCGCGCTCGACGCGGGCTTCCATATAACCGTGCTGCCCATCAGCGCAGGAGCGGTCGGAAGATTTCCTGCGATCGACGTGAAGTTGAATGGCGTTACCGCATACACGAATCCTTCGAGCCCGCGGTAGTCGAGCTGGTTCCACATCGTGTGATCCGACAGCGGCTGCTCATCGTAGAGCTGCTGCGCGTAGTGCGGATTGAACCGCCAGAAATCGATGAGCTCGCATGCTGAATCGATCTCGGCCTGGAACGCCGTTTTCGACTGGCCGAGCATCGTTGCAGCGTTGATCGTCGCGCGCCACGTCGTGGTGAGCAGCTCGGCCGCTTTGAGAAAAACCGCCGCACGATCTTCCCACGACCAGTTCTGCCATTCCTTCTGAGCGACGCGTGATGCTTCGATTGCCTTGTCGACGTCACCTGCCGTTGCCTTGTGCCAGTCGGCGAGAACATGACGATGGTTGTGCGGCATCACGCTCGTTGCCGTGTCACCTGATCTGATTTCCCTGCCGCCGATTATTGCCGGAATGTCGATTCTCTCGTTCGACATTTCGTTCAATCGTGCTTTGAGCGCTGCTCTCTCCGGAGAGCCAGGCGCATACGATTTTACCGGCTCATTTACTGGAGGCGGCACTCGTCTGTTGCCATTGAAGCCGGCGATCACAGCGGGGGCTGCAGATTTCGGGGCAAAAGCAGCTGAATCTTCTTTTTGCTGCTTCTTTTTATCGGATTTAGGCGGGAGGGTCGCTGTCATTTTTTTTCACTCTTCTCTGGTTCACTTTACTTGTTGAAAGATACTCGGTTGTGCGAGAGCGGAAAAACTGCGTGCTGCCTGCTGTCTGCGCCCTGCTACCTGCTTGAGCTACCTGCTACCTGCTGCCCGCAAAGCGGAACGTCTTGCTGGTAGCAGGTAGCAGGTAGCTCAAGCAGATAGCAGGACGCAGACAGCAGGCAGCAACATTCCAACTCACACGTGCAGACCGCTAGTTTCCCGACAAGACAAACATGCGGAAAACACTACTCCTGATCTTTGCAGTCGCGGCATGCACTAAAAGCCCCCAAGTGCAATGGGGCGATATCGTGTTCAATGGAGCACCAACGGAACCGCAGGATTATCCCAGGAATAGCGATTCGCCCTCAGCATCGGCCTGCCCCGCATCAGTGAGAATCGCAGAAACGAACACCGCGAATTACGCAGTATGGTGGGAAGTCCGCCCCGACTCGAGCGGAGTGCTGTTATCGGCCCGGCGAGGTACAAACGATAACGCGTGGACGATGCCGGTCATCGCCGATTCAACGGATAAGAGCGTGAAAGGCTGCGGCCGCCCGGCACCGGCAATCGCTGCCGATCCCGTGAGCGGCTACGTCCACATAGCATATTTTGCGGAGCCAAAATCCGGCGCGGGAATATTCTTTGAACACTCGATGGATGACGGCAAAACGTTCCACTCGCCTGTCCCGATAGTATTTGGCAGGAATCCGGCAAGAGTGAGCGTTGCCTCGAGCGGCGACAAAGTCGTCGTCGCATTTGAAGACCCGAATTCGCTGCAACCGATGATCGGCGTCGCATTATCGAAAACGATGGGACACATTTTTGAAGCGCGAACGATTGCAACAAGCCCGAACGGACGCGCGCGGCAGCCAGTGGTCAGATTAAAAGGGGACTCGATTCAGCTGTGGTGGAGCGAGTACTCCCAGAATCCCGCAGTCAGTGCAACACGCCCGATGTACCGCGCCGCTCTCTGGAAACCGTAATTCAAACCTCCAACAGGAAAGCAAATGCACCAGCTTCGTCTGTCGTTACTGGCAACCACGCTCATCGCACTCTCGGCAAGCGATGCGCTGGCGCAATCTCAACCGGGATTAGGCCGCCCGACTGCCGGAATCTTCGGCGGATACACAACGGCGACCGGCGACTTTGGAGATGAAGTCGGCAACGGATGGCATGCCGGCGCACTGTTCAAGATGCGCGTCTACGGCGCTCTCGACGGCAGAATCGACGGCACGTATTCCAAGTTCGGGAAAAAGAATCTCGTGTTCGAGGACGCGACTCTTACGACCGATGCGAGCACAACGTTCGGAACACTCGACCTTCACCTGAACCTCGGCCCCGATTCTGCGGCATATCCCGGCGACAATTCCGTCTCGCCGCATCTCGTGGGTGGTATCGGAGCATATCGTCTCGATTATAAAGTCACGTGCGCAGGCGAATGCGGGGAATTCGAGGGACCGGAAATCAAGACTCACTGGGGACTCAACATCGGCGCAGGGGCAACGGCGCCTATCGTCGGCATCAGAGCCTTTTTCGAGGCACGCTATCATCGCATCATGCGCGACGCACTCGAAGACGGAGGATCGCGCGCAATGTTCCTGCTCTCCGTCGGATTCAAGATTCGCTGATGCCCCGCTACCTCGGCGCCCATACGATCAACAACGGCGGCATTCACATGGCCGTCAAGCGCGCGGGCAACGCGGGCATGACGGCGATGCAGCTTTTCACCGCGATTCCGACGTATTACGGTGACAAAGTTTCGATCAAGCCGGAGCGCGTTGAGAGATTCAGGAGCGCACTGGCCGAGACGAAGATCAAGCCGCAGAACGTGGTGGTGCATGCGGCATACGTGCTGAGCGTCGCAACTCCGGACGACGAGAAGTACGCGCGAGCCTCAGGCGGATTGAAAAAGGAGCTCGAGAGATCGAGCGCGCTTGGAGTGGGACAGGTTTGTTTTCACTCGGGATCCGCAGGAACTGGAGACAGGTCGGAGTCAGCGAAACGAATCGGGAAGGCAATAACCGACGCTCTGAAAGCGGTCGATTCCGAGACGAAGCTTCTTGTCGAGAACACAGCAGGCGCAGGAAAAACGATGGGAAAAACAGCGGAGGAAATCGCCGAGATTCTTTCGCATGTGCCGAAATCGCTGAGGCCGAGAACAGGGTATGGACTCGATACATGTCACCTATGGTGCTCGGGTTATGAGATCAACGAATCGAAGGCGATGTTCAAGGCGATACTCGATGATTTCGAGGAGAAAATCGGCGAGCCGCCATCGTTTTTCCATCTGAACGACAGCGCCGATGCACTCGGCTCGAACAAGGACAGACACGTTCTCATCGGCGACGGATTGATCGGAGTTGAGCTGTTCAAGTGGCTGATGCAGGATGCCCGATCGAAGGACATTCCACTCATACTCGAGACGCCTCAGAAGAACTACGATATCGACGACGATGACCCGAGTCCTGATCCTTACGATGTGAAGATGATGGAGCTTCTCTCGCAGTGATCTTGATTTCTCCTATGAAAAATGGCTGGTTTCCCTCTTGCAATTGGTTTCAGCGGTTATACTTTGCTCGCGTGACGCGTGAGTGCGTCGGAGTGAAAAATCGGTCGCCCGATTAAAACCCACCCAGGAGAAGCGATGGCAACCAAGAAAAAGAGCGCTGCTAAGAAGTCATCCTCGAAGTCAGCTGCAAAGAAGTCATCTGCAAAGAAGGGAGGCGCGAAGAAGGCAGCTAAGAAGGCAGGCAAGCGCCAGCCCAGCGCAGCATTCATGAAGCCGATGACACCGAGCGCGCAGCTTGGCGCAGTTGTCGGAACCAATCCGATGCCCCGCACTGAAGTCACGAAGAAACTCTGGAACTACATCAAGCGTAAGGGACTTCAGGATTCGAAGAACCGCCGCATGATCAATGCTGACGACAACCTCCGCCCCGTGTTCGGCGGAAGCAAGCAGGTTTCCATGTTCGAGATGACACGGCTCGTGAACAAGCACCTCAAGTAACAGGAATTGGCTGTCGCATCATCGGGCAAAGGGCGCGCTCAAGGGGCGCGCCCTTTTGCGCAGAAGTCGGGACTGCGCAAGTTCTGGGAGAATTTCAAGGCGCTCCTGAGCGCGCTCATCTTCTTCATTTTTCTCCGCACGTTCATAATCGAAGCCTATCGCATTCCGTCGGGCAGCATGATCCCGACTCTTCTCGTTGGCGACTGGCTTTTCGTGAACAAGCTCGTGTACGGGCCGCATATCCCGTTCACCAACAGTCATCTGCCCGGTTACAGAGATCCTCATCGTGGCGACGTCGTTGTATTCAAGTCGCCCGACCAGATCGATCAGCCGTACGATCCGAATCCGACACTCGTAAAGCGACTTGTCGGCGAGCCCGGCGATACGCTCTACATGCGCAACGGCATTCTATATCAGAATGGAGTTGTCTCGAAGTACAACTTCAAGCCGCAGGATTCATCGCAGGTGTTCGATTCAGTCGACCCACTGTTCGACTGGCAGAAGCGCGCGGGATTGACCTCGTCACGATTCGGCGCTGCGCCCGCGCAACCGACGCACGACAACTGGGGCCCGCTCGTCGTTCCGCCCGATCACTACTTCATGATGGGCGATTCGAGATACAACTCCAAGGATTCGCGTTACTGGAGCTTCGTGCCGCGAGAAAACGTCCGGGGTCAGCCGATGTTCGTGTACTACGCGTACAACGCTGACGATTCAGACAAGCCCATGCCGTTCATTACTGACATCCGGTGGAATCGCATCGGCCACTGGATTCGATAAGACTTACTCTGCTACTACTGCCAGAGTCTTTGTAAAAGTCGAATCGAACGTCACCGCACGATGGTAGTCGTCCGGAATGAACGCGGGATCCACGACAACATACCTGTCACCCACGCGAACGATGTGCACGCGCCTAGCCGGATTGTCCTGGCGAACTGCGTGCCCATAAGCCAAGGCTGCTCTCTCACAGACAACAGGATCAGTTACAGGCTTGATCTCGCGGGCTTTCACGCGCTCAACTCGATAGACCGAGAGAGTCCGTTCCGCCTGTGCGTCCTTGCGACGCATGAGTGAGGTGAAAAGGCGCTGGTTGTGCCGTGCCCCGGCCGTTGTACGTACGCAGCCGGCATCGTTTGACGCCGGGAACGCTGCGGGGCTCAACGCCAGAATCGGCGAGGCCGCGAGGATGCCGGCAATCCAGAGTCGGTTATGCATGGTAATTCTACGACTGGCCATGCTCAGGATTGGTAACGTCATTCCGTTACACAAATGAGATAAAACTCACACGGAGTGACCCACATCGCCTGAACCCAGTCGCAAGCTGGACACGACAGCAGTCGGACCTTTACGCTGTCCGATTTCCATTCCGCCGTTTACCATTGAGCATATGCGCGATTTTATCGCGAGCCAGAATTCGGAGCGTTTGCGGCAGCGCCTCTCGGGTGCGGTTCGCGTGCGCGAGCCGGCTGCGTTCGCGCGGCTCGCCCGATCGATTGTCGAGATCGCATTTGTCACAGGGATAATCGCGCGGCTTTATCGCATGATGGTGCTGACTCGCGCGACGACTCCGACAACGGTGGCGATCGCGCTCACTTTCGGCGCTTTCTTTCTCCTGCTGATGGCAACACTTCACATCAGCCGGTTTCCCATTCGCGAGTGGCTGTGGCGCGCTCCACTCTTTGCGCTTATCGAAGGCGCGGGGGAGATGCTCACAAGCCTCATACTCATATGGGCCGCGCGTGAGCCGCTCGGCTCGAGCGCTGCCGCGCAATTCTCCGACTGGCCGCGAATCGCCGGAAACACGGTCGCGTGGCGGTTGGCAACTATCTCGCTTTTCGCACTGGTTCTTGCAGGTGTTGTGAAGTGGGTACGCTACATGATCCTCAAGAAGGAGCACGCCGCGTGGAGCGAAGGAACAGTCAAAGCTGGAATTCCGGGCGAGGACTTCATCGAGCGCCGAGCCGGTAGGAAGGACGAGTACGATCCCTTATTATTCGGTAATCGCAGGAAACACGACAAGCTGAGGTAAATACGACGATGTACGATGAAAGATATGTAACGCCGATGCGCCAGGAGCTCGTGCAGATCGGTGTCGAGGAGCTGAGAACTCCCGAAGAAGTGGATGCAAAGCTCAAGGACTCGAAGGGAACGGCGCTCGTCGTCGTGAACTCGATTTGCGGATGCGCTGCGCGCAATGCGCGCCCCGCTGTTGCGAAGGCGCTTCAACATGCAGTCAAGCCCGACGCTCTTACGACGGTTTTCGCGGGTCAGGACGTTGCCGCAACACAGCGCGCGCGCACCTATTTCACTGGCTATCCGCCTTCATCGCCGCAGATCGGATTGCTCAAGGACGGCAAGCTGGTGTTCATGCTCGAACGTCATCAGATCGAAGGCCGCACTGCAACTGAGATTGCGGAAGATCTTGTTGGAGCATTCGACCGATATTGCGAAACTCCAATGTCAGCTCAGGCTACAAACTGAGGCATCTTCCCTCTTTTAACAGGGAGCGCAGTGAGCACAGTGAGGTTTTGAGGTTTAATCACTCGCACTGAGAGTGGCCGTCCAATTGGGCCGGCCACTGTAGACACTCAGACAACCCCTCCAAACCTCACTGTGCTCACTGCGCTCCCTGTTAAAAAAGAGATGCCTCAGTTAGTAGCCTGAGCT
>DATEDH010000305.1:0-8377 GCA_035281765.1 Gemmatimonadaceae bacterium | reverse complement strand
CCTTGCCACGTTCTTCAGCCTTGGGAGAAATCCTCCGCGTGAAAAACTCGAAGATGCGAACTATCTGTGACGGGAAAAACGCGAGCGAGTAAAGTGCGATGAGAATCAGTGCGAGCAGAACAAGCGAGCCCTGAGCGAGATTGCCCATTGATTGACCCGCTATCTGTGCATCGCGCGGAAACGCAGGATCGAAAAACGCCGCGACGCCGAGCAGAAGAAGAACCAGCATGTCGAACAGTCGATCGACAGCCAGCGACGCAATCGAAGTCGAGAACGGAACGTCCGTCTGGCGTGTCAGTGCGTAAGCGCGCGCAATTTCGCCGGCGCGCGCCGGGACGAGGTTATTCGTCATCATCCCGATCGCGGTCGACCGCCACAGCGCGCCGAACGGCTGATTGGGAGCAACCGGCTGGAGGATTGTTCGCCATCTGCGCGCGCGAAGCGGAAAGATCAGCGTGCAGCAGAGCGACGAGAGAAGAAAAAGAAAAAGGTTCGCGTGCGTGAGCTCGCTCCACACGGTAGCAAGCGATACGTCACGCAGCGTCCACCACAGCAGCAGTGCGCTCAGCGCGATGCCGATCGCGCCGCGCCACGTTAGTCGCAAGCGCTACTCCGTTGCTGCAAGTGCAACGAGATCGAGCAGCTCTTCGACCTGCTCGCGCGACTGGCCGCCGCCTGTCACGATCTCCTGGCGAACCTCGAGCGCGCGCTCGAGTGCAGCGCGCCCACGATACAGGAGAGCGTCGATGCTCACCGCAGGCTGCGGTCGCACCGGAGTCCGTCGTCTGCCTTCGCCCGACACAGCGCCGAGCTGCACGATGCTCGTGTTGAGCAAGGCCTGGAGCTCCTGTCCTCGCGCCGGAGTGTATTTCCCTGACGCATTGCGCGGCGGAAATCCCGCGCGCACAACGTGCGGGCCGGGTCCGTCGAAGAATAGCGTTGAGATAGGTACGATTTCGTCGGTCGCTGTCATCGGGATCAAATCTCAGTCGAATTGCGCGCGGAGTCCATTGCTTTCCGCACTTCGCGCACCGCTTCGACGAGACCGGTGAAAATCGAGCGACTGACAATCGAGTGTCCGATGTTCAGCTCCTCGATCTCTGATATTGCTGCGACCGGGCCGACGTTTCTCACAGTGAGGCCGTGCCCCGCATGAACTGCGATTCCTCCTTGAGCGCCCGCAAGCGATGCTGCTTTCAACGCATTCAAGGTGCGTGGGTCGTCGGGATGATGTGCGTATTCGCCCGTATGAAGCTCGACGGCATCGGCGCCCAGCTTGATTGATTGTTCCACTGCTTCGCGCGTTGGATCGATGAAAAGACTCGTGCGGATGCCTCCCGCCTTGAGCCGCTCGATCGCCTTGGCAGCGCGTGAGCTCTCTCGGAACACATCGAGTCCGCCCTCGGTAGTAATCTCTTCGCGCTTCTCCGGAACGAGTGTCACCTGCTGCGGCTTGATCCTGAGAGCGATGTCGATCATCTCGTCGGCGCACGCAGCTTCGAGATTGAAATATGTCGTTACTGATGTTGCGAGCTCCTCGACGTCGGCGTCCTGAATGTGACGCCTGTCTTCGCGGAGATGCGCTGTGATTCCATCGGCGCCCGCGAGCTCGCACATCGCGGCAGCTTCGATCACGCTCGGCTCGATGCCGCGCCTCGCCTGCCTCAGCGTCGCAACGTGATCGATGTTTATGTAGAGGCGAAGGTGCCTTGCTGCCATATTATTGCCTCATCAGGTTCGCACAATTTTCGTGGAGTACCGAGTGAAGAAATTTCTTGCATTGCTGATTTTCGCCGCCGCCTGCGCGCCGAAGGTTACTACGACAACTAAAACAACTCCCGTCGAGCCCGCATCCCCGGCATCGGTCGAGCCGCCGCGCGCGGCGAACCAGACGGGCGGTGCAACTGCCCGCGCGGCTGTCGAGGAATTTCTCTCCGCGGTTCGTGCCGGCGACATTCAGGCAATGTCGGTCCTGTTCGGAACGAAGAGCGGCCCCTCGCGCGACAACATGAGCCGCGATGAAAACGAGAAGCGACTCGTGATTCTTCAGTGCTATTTCAATCACGACAAATCTCGCATCCTCGGCGAATCACCGGGAGACGACGGTCAGCGGGTGATCGAAGTCGAGGTCACCAAGCAGGGAATTGTGCGCACGCCGAGCTTCTACGCAGTTCAGGGTCCGTCGAACCGATGGTACGTGAACAATATGGAGATTGCTGCGGTGCGCGATTTCTGCAGGAAAGCTCCAGGTACCTGATTAGAGCTCAGACAACTCGATCAGAATTCCTGACGTAGCCGAAGGATGGATGAATGCGATCCTCTTTCCTTCGGCTCCGATTCGCGGGACATCGTCGATCAACCTGACGCCGCGATCGCGACAACGCTGAAGCGCCGCATCGAGATCGGGCACGGCGAAACAGATGTGATGTATTCCCGGCCCCCGCTTCGCGAGAAATTTCCCTATTGGAGAGTCCGGCCGTTCCGCTTCGAGAAGCTCCACGAGAGATTCCCCCGCCTGGAACGCAGCGATTCTCGCACCGTCGGAATCGGCGATCGGAATCTCTTCCAGGCCCAGGATTTCCCGGTAGAACGGCATCGCTTCGCTCAGGCCTTCGAGGGCGATTCCAACATGAGCGATGCGGGCGGATTTGGGGGTTGATTCTTGCATTAGATTTCAATGTGCGGGACAACAAAAAAGTAATCAGGGCCAAACCAGGCGGACTCCGCCGACGAGGGAATTAAATGTCGAATGCTTTCGAGGTTACAGACAGCGATTTCGAGACCGAGATCGAGAAACACGAGGGACTCGCTGTAGTCGATTTCTGGGCGACGTGGTGTGGTCCGTGCCGCATGATCGCGCCGGTTCTCGACCAGCTTGCCGTCGAATACGCCGGCAAGGCGAAGGTCGCGAAGCTCGACGTCGACACGAACATTCGCACTCCCGCGCGCTTCCAGGTCCGCTCGATTCCGGCAATCCTGTTCTTCAAGGACGGAAAGCTCGTGGATCAGGTCATTGGTGCAGTGCCCAAGGCGCACCTCGAGACCAAGTTCAAGCAGCACGCGGCGTAGCCGCGCGTTGCGAGCGCAGAGACGCCGAGAATCGCAAACGCGGCGCGAGGGTCACTGTATGTAGTCAGCACTCCCATCGGAAACATGGGAGACATGTCTTACCGCGCGGTCGAGGTTCTATCCTCGGCCGCGCTTGTTGTTGCCGAGGACACGCGACACTCGCGACGGCTTCTCGATCACTACGAGATCACGACAAAATGCGCTGCGTATCACGAGCACAACGAAGCGCGTGAAACTCCTCGCCTGGTATCGCGCCTCCTCGAAGGAGAATCGATCGCGCTGATCACCGACGCGGGCACTCCGCTTCTCTCCGATCCCGGGTCGCGCCTCGTGAGTGCAGCCATCGAAGCCGGCATCGATGTTGTTCCAATCCCCGGTGCATCGGCGCTCCTCGCCGCGCTCGTTGCATCCGGAATGACCGGAGAGCACTTCACTTTTTTCGGATTTCTTCCGCGAAAGGGAAAGGATCGGCTCAAGGTGCTCTCCGAGATAATGAAGCTCGAGCATACGGCGATTATCTATGAGTCGCCGCTTCGTGTTGCAGCGACAATGGGGGAAATTGCGTCCGCAGGCGCGGGCAACAGATACGCAGTCGTTGCGCGCGAGCTCACGAAAAAATTCGAGGAGTTTGCTCGCGGCACGGTTGCAGAGCTGTCATCCCGCTACGCTGAGCATCCACCGAAAGGTGAAGTGGTGATCCTCATCGGCGGCGCACCGCAGCAGATCATTCATGAGGAAAAACTCGTTGCGATCGCGGAAGAGCTTCATGCGCACGGCATTCCTGCACGCGAGATCATGGAGCGATTGACGCGTGACTACGGCGCATCGCGCAACCTCGCGTACCGGCTGGCGCACAAAGAGTGATCGCGTTTCCTGGAGCTGCTGCCGATCCGGCTCGTCTCGATCCTGATGGTGTAGCTGATGATCTTGGCCCGCACGGCGCGGTCGCTGCTGCGATGCAGCAGTATGAGGATCGTCCTGCCCAGCGCGACATGGCTCGTACGATCTCCACGTTGTACAACGACGGCGGAGTCGGTCTCATCGAGGCGGGCACAGGGGTTGGCAAATCGCTCGGCTATCTGCTTCCCGCATTGCGATGGGCACACCTGCACAACGAGCGCACTGTTGTCTCGACCAACACGATCAATCTTCAGGAACAGCTTGTAAGAAAGGACCTTCCATTTCTCGCATCTGCCCTTGCGGGTGAACAGCCAGTCCGGTTCGCGCTTCTCAAGGGATGGCGTAATTATCTCTGCATTCTTCGTCTCGAGCAGGCAAAGCTCATTGGTCCGAACCTGTTTGGCGAGCAGAACGGAATCGAGGCAATCGCCGAGTGGGCTGAAGAAACCGAAGACGGATCGCTGAGCGACCTTGCATATCCGCCGAGCGCTGAGGTGTGGGACGAAGTTTCTGCAGAGCCGGATCTCTGCATGCGCGCCGCATGTCCGCACATGCCTGAGTGCTTTCTATTCCGCGCAAGAAAAGCTGCGGCCGATGCTCACGTGGTCGTGGTGAATCATCATCTTCTCATGTCGGACATCGCGATCCGTCGCGTCGCCGGCAACTGGGATGATTCCGCAGTGATTCCATCGTGGAACCGAGTTGTCATCGATGAAGGACATCATCTCGAGGACGCTGCTGCAGCGCACCTTGGCGCGAGTGGAACGCGCCGCGGTCTTCAGCGACTCATGTCGCGGCTCGCTCGCACGGCAACAGCTCGGCGCAGCGGCGCGGGCTTGCTCGCTGCACTCGAGGACAGCCTCAGGGCACGCCGCAGTGAAATGTTCAGCTCTGCCAGCCTCGATCTCCTCAGCGAGAGAGTTTTACCTGCCGTTGAATCAACGCGTGATAAGGGCGCGCTCGTGTTCGACTTCATGGAATCGGTGCTGCGCGACAGCGGTCAACAGACCGTGCGTCTCACCGAAGACTTCGCGACGCACCCAGTCTGGAAAGACGGCCTCGGCGGTGCACTGGATGATTTCGTAAGAGAATCCGCTGCGCTCACTGACAGTATCGGGATGATCAGGGAGCGACTCGAATCGGAGCAGCAGCCCGATGAAGCAACGGTCGCTCTCGTCGGTGAGCTGCGCGGCGCGGTTCGCCGCATTGAAGCTCTTGCCGGCGCAGTGTATGGCGCGCTCGATCCCGGGCCGGATTCGAGCAAGCGGATCAGATGGGTCGAATCGCGGGGGCGTGAAGGAAACGTCGGCGTGACGTGGGTGCCGCTCGACCTCGCGCCAATTCTGCGCAACGATCTCTTTGCGCGTGTGAAGACCGCTGTCGTCACGAGCGCAACACTCACAACTGATTCGAGATTCGAATTCGTAAGCAAACGACTCGGTGTCGATCAGCTCGAGATTCCGCCGATCACTGAGTCGTTTCCGTCGCCATTCGACTTCAAGCGACAGGCACTTCTCGCAATTCCAACTGACACGCCCGCGCCGAACGTCGATCCCGTTGGGCATTTCAAGCGTGTGATACAGATGGTCGAGGAATTCACATCAGCATCCGACGGCGGGATATTCGTGCTGTTCACGAGTCATCGCGACGTTCAGCAGATGGCGATCGAATTGCGAGCACGCGGCATGAATGCGGAGCGTCCGCTGCTTGTTCACGGTGAGGAGTCGCGCGACTCGCTGCTCGCGCAATTCCGCGAGTCAAAGCGCGCCGTTCTCCTCGGCACGTCTTCATACTGGGAAGGTGTGGATGTTGCAGGCCATGCGCTGCGCGGACTTCTCATTGCGAAGCTGCCATTCCGCGTACCGACAGAACCGTTGACCGCTGCACATTGTGAAGCGATCGCCGAGCGCGGCGGAGACCCGTTCGGCGAGTATATGGTTCCGCACGCGGCGCTGCGTCTCAAGCAGGGATTCGGGCGGTTGATCAGGTCGTCGACAGACCGCGGTGCGATTGTGATTGCCGATTCACGAATCGCGACGAAAGGCTATGGCGCAACGCTCCTGCGTGCGCTCCCTCCGGCGCGGCGAATCCAGGTAAATTGGGATGAGGTGTCGAAGCAACTGCTGACCTTCTACGCGGTGTCTCACGACGCGGGATTACACGAACCGGAGCGCTCCCGATGGCGGGAATGAAATTCGACGATCCATTGACAGGTGGCGACATTCCGGCAGCCGTGCGACCGCGTGCCACGCGGCCCGGGAAGATCGTGTGCATTGGCCGCAATTATCGCGAGCATGCAAAGGAGCTCGGCAACGACGTTCCCGTGGAGCCGCTCTTTTTTCTCAAGCCGCCAAGCAGCGTGATAAGCGACGGCGATACGATCGTTCTCCCGCCGCAGTCAGAGCGCGTCGAATTCGAGGGTGAGATAGGAATCGTAATCGGCGAGACGCTGACGAAGGCCAGTGAAGCAGAGGCAAGGAGCGCTGTGAGAGGAATCGTCGCGCTCAACGATGTAACTGCGCGCGATCTTCAGAGGAAGGACAGTCAATGGACGCGTGCTAAAGGCTTCGACACGTTTTGCCCGATCGGTGAGATGTGTGCGACGTTCGAAGATCTCTCTGCGTTGACTGTGATCACTCGCGTGAATGGTGAGGAGAAACAGCGCGCGAGAGCCGATGAGATGGTTTTCTCGATTCCATTTCTATTGTCGTACGTGTCGCATGTGATGACGCTCGAGCCCGGAGACGTTGTCGCGACAGGCACTCCTGCTGGTGTCGCCCCGTTGCGCGATGGAGATGTCGTCGAGATCGAAGTCGAAGGTCTCAGTAAAGTGTCGAATCCAGTCAGGATGGCGCGCTGATGCCACGATATGCGAACCGGCTTCTCACGCTTCCCGAGTATCCGCTCGGCAAATATCCACAGAAAAAACGTGAGCTCATTGCGCGCGGTGTCGATGTGATCGATCTCGGGGCGGGTGACGCTGATCTTGCTCCACCGCCGGCCGCAGTCGAGCGTCTTGCAAGCGCTGCGAGAACCCCGTCGATGAGCCGCTACGGTTTCGGCCTCGGTCTCGTCGAGTATCGCGAAGCGATCTGCCGTTTCATGAAGCGGCGATTCGACCTGGATTTTGATCCGATGACCGAGATCGTTCCGTTGATCGGATCGAAGGAAGGGATTTCCCACGTTGCGCTCGCGTATGCCGAGGATGGCGACGTCACGATAATTCCCGAGCCGGGTTACCTGGCTTATGTGGGAGGCACTCAGCTCGCGCAGGGCGAGCCGTATCGTTACGCGCTGCGCGCGGAGGACAACTTCCTCGTCGAGCTCGACCGCATTCCGGACGATGTGCTCAAGCGCACGCGGATCCTGTATCTCAATTATCCAAACAACCCCACAGCGGCTATTGCGCCGCGGGATTATCTGGCGAGAGTTGTAGCGCGGTGCAGGGAACTCGACATCCTGCTGGTGTATGACAACGCGTACTCGGAGATGGCGTTCGACGGATATCGGCCGCCGAGCATTTTCGAGATCGAGGGCGCGCGGGACGTTGCAATCGAATTCCACTCGATGTCGAAGACCTACAACATGACCGGGTGGAGATGTGGATGGGCAGTCGGAGCGAGGGAGCTTGTTGCGCCGCTTGCGAAAGTGAAGCTCTTCGTCGATACGGGCGCGTTCATGGCAGTACAGGCGGCGTCGGCCGCGGCGCTCGACAATTACGATGAGTTCGTTCCGCAGAACATTGCGGTATTCGAAGAAAGAAGAAACGCAGCTGTCGAGGCGTTTCGCGAAAATGGTTTTGACGTCATCGCGCCGAAGGCGACGATGTACCTGTGGATACCGCTGCCTGAGCACATCACGAGCGCGGAGTTCGCGGAATTCCTGATGGAGGAAGAAGGGGTCATTGTGCTGCCAGGCTCATCGTTCGGCGAAGGCGGGGAAGGATTTTTCAGAGTATCGTTCGTCACGTCGCCTGATCGTCTGCGTGAAGCAGCCAACCGCGCGGGCAGAGTGCTCACGCGTCTCAGTGTTGGAGCGTGACGCCTCCACGGTGTCTCCTTGAGTAGATGAACACACTTCGCGGCAGTGACAGGGATATCGGGCAGCAGCGCGGCGTAAAACGCTCGCGCTCTTTTGCTGTTTCGGTCGCTGTTCACGCCGTGATTGCGATGGCACTCGTTCGCTTTCTGATTTCACCGTCTGCGTTCACGATGATATTCGGGAAGCATCGTTCCGTCGAAGTGCCCGCCGAACGAATCGGATTCCTGCGGCTTCCAAAGTCCACCAGCCCCGCGGTTCAGGGGAGAAGCGGCGGTGACAATCTTCCGATATCCAGGACGCCGGCGCCGCGCGTGATTGCACCATCGGCGGTACCAACAGCACTTCCGCCCGTTCAGGAAACTCCTCG
>DATEDH010000304.1:0-2523 GCA_035281765.1 Gemmatimonadaceae bacterium | reverse complement strand
AACAGGAGACATCACGAAATACACGCAGCCCGGCGCACAGCTCGGGTTCGTGGAAATCCTCATGCACGTTGTTCCATCGAGTATCATCGGAGCATTTGCGAACGGCGAGATTCTCCAGATTGTTTTCTTCTCGCTGATGTTCGGGATTGCTCTTCTTGCGGTTGGCGATGCAGGAAAGCCCATCCTTACGGGCGTCGAGAGATTGTCAACCGTGTTCTTCCGGCTCACGGCGATGATCATGCGCGTCGCTCCAATCGGCGCGTTCGGCGCGATGGCATATACGATCGGCAACTTCGGCCTGAAGGCGCTCATACCTCTCGCGCGGGTAATGGGCGACGTCTACCTGACGATGGCGATCTTCATCTTCGTTGTGCTGAATCTCATAGCACGGATTTATGGCTTCTCGCTCTGGAATCTTCTCAAGTACATAAAGGACGAGATCCTGATCGTCCTCGGGACGTCGAGCTCGGAGGCAGTGCTGCCGAGGATGCTTGCAAAGATGGAGAGGTACGGGTGTGATCGCAGTGTCGTCGGGCTCGTGATTCCTGCCGGATACTCGTTCAATCTGGACGGAACTTCGATCTATCTTTCGATGGCGGCGATTTTCATCGCGCAGGCATATGGAATCGATCTTTCAATTGCACAGCAGCTCTCGCTTCTGGCGGTGCTGATGGTCACATCGAAGGGAGCAGCGGGCGTGACTGGCTCAGGATTCATCGTACTTGCCGGCACACTCGCAGCTACGAAGGTCATTCCCGTGGAAGGGATGGCGCTGTTACTCGGCGTGGACCGGTTCATGAGCGAAGCGCGCGCAATTACGAACGTGATCGGAAATGCAGTTGCGACTGTTGTCGTCGCAAAGAGCGAGAACGCTTTCAATCCGTACGCAATGCAGGAACGCGAAGTCAGCGCGCTCAATCCGCACGAATTGGCTCTGCCGTCTACCTAACGCTGAAGACTCGCAACTTTCCTGACTGCCGCATCGCGCAAGGGCGCGAGACGGGGATCACAGTCTTTCCAAAGTTCGATAAAGCGCTGGTAATGCGCGATTGCCTGAGGCCTGTCGCGCATTTGCAGATAGATATCACCGCGCCGAAGTGACGAAAGCGGCAGGTACATGAGCCCGTCGAGCGAGTAATCGCTCACAGCGCTGTATGCGTCGAGGGCTTCCGCAAGACGCCCGGCTTTTTGCAGCAGCTCCGCGCGGAAGTAGCGGTCACCTACCTGTGCGAGTATCGACGAATAGTGCGACCGGTGTGTCCGCGGGTCGATCCACGGTTGTCCAAGCTCCGCAAGCGCTCCGTTCACGTCACCCCGGCGAGCTATAACTCTGGCGCGGACGGCATGTGCGAGATTCTGGCCTAGGAGAGCTTTGATCGAATCGGCGGGAACGGCCGTGAGCGAATCGGCATATGCGAGTGCCGCAGCTGCATCGCCAAGGCGAACACTCACCAGTCCCAGTAGATACAGGCGAAGCTGTGGATGGAATCCGTTGTGAATTCCAAACACAGGACTTGCACTCGGCGGAGTCGGGCCTGCATCCCATGTTGCGAGTGCGGTACGCAGGCGGCGCAGGTCGTCGCTCGACGCTGAAGCAGTCGGAGAAAGAGTGAGCAGCGCCCCGTACTCGATCGCTGCGGCCGGCTCGATCGTCGCCATTGCCGTGAGGTCCTGCTTTGCATCCATCCAGCGTCCACGAGCGAGCTGGACCTGCGCGCGCAGGTTATAACCGTATGCGCGCCTCGCGGGACTCCGCGCAGGATCGGTGAGCATGCCGGTCACGCGGAGCGCTCCCGGAAGATTGCTCGGGAACGCGCTCGTAGAATGAATGACCATCAGCACAAGCGAGCGTTCGTCTCCTGTCTTCAGAGTCGAAAGCGCCTGATTCTCGGCCAGTCTATCATCTGTTATGAGCGCGCGAACGATTGGCCACTTCGCGGCAAAATCACTTCCTGGTGGAAGTGCAGCGAGGAGCGAATCAACTTCCCGCACCTTTCCTTCCCATGCAGCCAGCTCGAGAAGGTGAACCCGCGATTCCCCGTCGCCGGGATCGAGTGAGAGCGCTCGCTCGAAAGGCCGTCGTGCTTCACGCTTAGATCGTCCGCGAAGCGCATTGTAATGGTAGTAGAGGTCTCCAAGTCCAAACCATGTTTCCGCGTCGCCGGGGCGGCTTCGCGTGCTCGCGACATAGAGACTTTCGGACTTCGCATAATTACCGTCACGCATAGCGGTTGCAGCGTCGAGAAGACGGCGCGCATATGGCGGCAGCGATTCATCGTAACGGACAGCCTTGTCTGTCGCGTCTTCTGCAAGCTGATACTCAGTTGTCCAGCGTCCGGCAGATGACAGTCGATAATATGCGAGTGCAAATGCAGAATCCTTCGACACAGCTTCACGGAACGCATCGAGCGCAGCGACATGTCTGCCCGCTCGCAGCTCGCGCTCGCCTGTCAGGTAGGATCTGAGTGCAGGCAGCGACCGCGTGGTTCGCGCAGCAAGACCGGTGAGGGTCTGGGCGCTCGG
>DATEDH010000303.1:0-8371 GCA_035281765.1 Gemmatimonadaceae bacterium | reverse complement strand
TGAAGCCGCCATCGCAAGTGCGCCGATTGCCGTGAAGCGAACAGTGAAACGGCGATTCCACCAATGCTTTGCGTCAGGCTCCACTGAGGCGCGCTCGTCGATATTTGCAAGTGCGGCCGCATGCACCGCGGACATCACGCGCACGTCGAAAGTTTCATCCAGAGTAACCGGTGCCTGAAGTCTCGTGATGACCTTGTCCATCGAAGCGCGGTCAGGCTCGTCGTTCCAATCCATCATGTAACTACTCCTTCGAGGAGATCACGCAGCCGTGCGGTTGCGCGTTTCACTCTCATTTTCAATGCGGAGATTCCAACTCCGGTGATCTCAGCTATTTCTTCGTAGCTCATCCCTTCGACATGTCTCAACAGGAACGCCTCGCGTTGTCCCGACTCGAGCTTTCCAAGAGCGTGGCTTATCTCATCATGCAATGCCATGTCGTTCGCGGGATGATTAGTCGATGCATTCGCTGCTTTTTCTTCATCGCGTATCATCCTGCGATCGCGCTTCGCCCGGCGTGCGCCGAGCGTACGGCATTCGTTCACTACTATTTGATAGAGCCACGATCCGAACTTCTCCGGATCGCGGCACTGAGCAAGGTTCCTGTACGCGCGCACGAATGCGAGCTGCAGCGCGTCGTCAGCATCTTCCAGGCTGCCCAGCATGTGCGCCGCGAACCGCGTGTATGCATCGCGGTATCGATATACAAGGACGCTGTACGCGTCGGTGTTTCCGGTGAGCACTGCAGCTACGATGCTGGCGTCCGGGCGATCTGACAGGTTTGCCATGCCTAATGATTAAAGACTACAGCATCATGCGTTCCCGTCACACATTGCGGCTGCTACGTCAGGTGACGTATGTGACACGCATCGCTCTCAGCCGACATTGAGCCATCCTTTTTCGGAGGCTGCATGTCGATGCGTCGATTCTGTCTTTCACTTGCTCTGTTCGCAACTGCTGCAATCTCGCCGGAAAGCATACAGGCCCAGCAGCCATTGACTCAGCCATCCCGTGCATGGATCGTAGCTGATGCCCTTGGATACGGGACACTCGGATTCGTCGTCGGTGGAGCCGTCGGCATTGCTGCCACGTCCGGTAGTGATTGCGGCTTTGGCCCGTGCATGGGAGCCGTGCTGATGGCTCTTGGAGGCGGAATTCTCGGATCGACGGGAGGTGCAATGCTCGGTGTAAATGCACGCAAGGCGGTCGCCGAAGGGAGGGGGATAACCCGCGGTCATCAAGCTGCCATGGAGCTTGGCGGGATCGTCGGCGGATTGACCCTCGGCGCCCTCATTTCATCGACGATGATCAATGGCGAGGGCTCCGGCACTCCACTGGGAAGTGATGAAATGACGTTCTGGTCGTTGACCGGAGCCGGGGCCGTCGCAGGCGCATGGTTCGTATCGAGCCAACGGCACCAGCTCGACCGCATCAGGGTCTCACCAACCATAAGCCACCGCAGGTACGGACTCGATGCGAGTTTGAGTTTTTGATATAGATTAGACCTGTCGACCCAAAGAGAGCTCCGATGCGTGAAATGTTAATGCTGTCAGTGGCTGCACTGCTCGCTGCGTGCAGCTCCAGCGGCACGACAGATCCAGCGGCGAAGACCATCGACGTTCGCGTTGTCGATGATGTCGGTGCAGGAGTCTGGCGCATGCCGGTCACGGCACTGACATCCGATGGTCTCACCGTGACAGGCGTTACGCGCAGGGACGGTACGGTACATCTCGGTGTAGCCGGCACGGGGGTTTATCAGGTTTCCGTAACCCCGCGGGAGGGATATCTGCGCGGCACCGATCCCCTCGTTCGAACTGTCTCTGTCGACCCGACTGCCTCGGCGAGCATTCAATTTCAGGTTTCGCGCGCGGGAATATCGCAAGCCGAGCATCCGCCTGAGCAGCTCTGGTGGTGAGCGAGACGCGGTGAGACGCCGGCTTTTCAGCCGGCGTTTTTTTTATACTTATATCCAATGACTCCGTCGACGAACTCGGAAATGATGAAGGCGGCAGCGGGAGCCGATATCGAGATAGTGGATGCCGAATCGCGAATTCGAGCTGCCCAGCTGAACGCAGATCTGCACGAGCTGGACGCTCTGATCGCCGATGAAATTCTTTTCACCGGCCCGACGGGAGAGCTCGGTACCAAGGCTCAGGACATCGAAGCGTATCGTTCCGGTGCGGTAAAATTCCTCGAGCATGAGCCAATCGAGCTTCGAGTGCTCAAGATAAGCGTGAACGCGGCGATCTCCGCTTTACTTACGCGACTCGCCGTTGAAGTTGGCGGAGCGGTAGTTCGTGGCACCTATCGGTACACGCGCGTATGGGTGCGCGAAAACAGCAGCTGGCGAGTGGCTGGCGGCCATGTGAGTGAAGTGCCGCCTATACTATAGTAGTACTCTGCAAACAGACAGGAGACAAAGTGGACGAGAAAGCGCTATTCACAAATTTCTGGAACCAGGAAGCGAAGACCACAGCGAAAGTTCTTTCGCGAATTCCCGAGGATTCCAGTTACAGGCCCGACCCCAAGTCACGCACTGCAAAGGAAATTGCCTGGCAGATTGTGTGTGAGGAGAAGATGATCATCGAGGCGGTGGAGAACGGCAAGGCTGAATGGAATCCGCCCCCGATTCCGGCCACGATGAAAGAGGTTGCGGACACCTACGAGAAGCAGAACGAACAGATCTCGCGCCGGTGGGCCGATCTGCCCCAGGAGAAATGGGAGGGGGAGCTGGAGTTCTTCGGGCACAAGCGTCCCTCGTCGCCAATGGCGTGGAGCTTCCTGTTCGACATCGTTCATCATCGTGGACAGATCACGACGTACCTGCGCCCGATGGGAGCGAAGGTGCCGCAGATCTATGGTCCGAGCTACGACGAACCCTGATTTGAAGCTGGTGTAAAAATCGACGAACCCGATTTAACAGGATCATGAAAGCGTACGTTATTGCATTGGCAGCATTGACCGCGCTCACCTCTACCTCGCCTGCGCGGTCGCAGACTCAACAGTCTCAAAAGATCCCGAAGGACTGGAGTGTGACATTCTTTGGCAGCACAAAGTACCGCGGTGCGGAAAAAACCATCGCGAAACCGATTGCGAGCGTGGAGCCGAAGTGGGCGAGCGCCAAAAGTGTCATCATCATTGGGCAATGGGAGCTTTGCACTGGCGCGAACTTCACTGGTGAATGCCGCAAGCTTCGGTCGAGCATCGCGGATCTGAAGGCATTCGGCTATCCGGGACAGATCAAGTCGGTCCGTCCGTTTGGTCTTGTGCCACACAGCAAGTCATAAATCATTCGTGACAGCAATACGCACCGCGACTGTTGACGACGCACAGGAAATCGCCGCGCTCGTCAACAGCTGCTATCGCGGTGACTCGAGCCGGGCCGGCTGGACGACAGAGGCCGACCTGCTTGGCGGAACGCGAACCGATGGCGATGACATCGAGCGGCTGATGACGGCCGGCGATTCGATCTTTCTCCTTCTCACCGAGAACGATGAAATCATCGGATCCGTTCACATCCAGAAAGAGGGGAGCTCCTGTTATCTGGGAATGCTCGTAGTGAAGCCAAGGCTGCAGGGTGGCGGTATCGGCAGGCAGGTGATGCAGGCAGCGGAAGATTACGCGCGCACCACCTGGCGCTCCGAAAAAATGACGATGACGGTGTTCACTGTTCGCACTGAGCTTCTCTCTTACTACGAGCGCCGCGGGTATCGTCGAACTGGTGAGTTCAAGCCCTTCGTATCATACGGAGTGAACGGAGTGGCCAAGGTCGAAGGGCTTGAATTCGAGGTACTGGAAAAACCTCTTATTTAGTAATAATTCGCTACTTAATCAGGGAACGTCCATTGTCTTGAGCCGGCGCACCGACAGCCAGGCGAATCCGGCAAACAATACCAGGGTGATTATCGACGCTGCCAGGAAGCCAAGATGGTTATCGAACGCAAACCGTCTGGGATCGATGCCGTGCATCAGCGCGATCGCATAATGCTGAATGCTGAGCAGTCTTGCTCCCGCAACGAAGCCCGAGAAAAATCCTTCCCAGACCACGATGTACAGCAGTCCGATACCGATTGCGTACGTCGTGATGAGTCCGAGAAACACGAACGCCGCTGAATAGAGTGCGACGCCGATCACCGATGACAGCGTGACGGCGAAAACGGCGCGCCAGTCGCCGAGGTAAGCGATGTAGCTCGTTGCAAAAGCGCTGGCTGCGATGAATGGAGCGGCAATCGTTATCGTTGCAAGCAGCTTCGGAATTGCGATCTCCCATCGGCGAAGCGGTGAAAGCACGAGGTTCGCCAGCGTCCTGTCCTCTACTTCATTCGCAAACGCAGCGGCTGCAATCGCAAGAACAACGAGCGGAGTGATCGAGCCCAGAAGCATCGCTCCCATCACGCCTGTTTCAAATTCCTGCAGTGATGGCGCTTCACGCGCGCCCAGCATTATTGCAGCGATGATGATCGGGAGCACTGCAAGCACCGTCATTATTGCAAGGCGCCATTTACCGGTGAGCTGCCTGAGGGACAACCTGTATACCGTTCCCATTATCAGTTCTCCACCAGGTAGCCAAAGACACTTTCAAGTGAATCATCGAGCGGCTCGACACGCTTGAGCGTTATCGAGCCTTGCTGCGCAAGGCGAGGAAGCTCCATCTGAAGGTCCTGCACGTTGCGACTCAGAATCACCACGCCTCCGTCGGGATCGATATGCACTGCGTCTACCGACGGAAGATTGACGGCCATCGAAGCGAGAGCGCGCGGTGAGCTTGCCACCACTCGCACGTGATAGGGGCGCTGATTGAGCGCCGCACGTATTGCACGGAATTCACCAGATGCTGCGAGCTTGCCGTTGATGATGAGCAGCACCGTGTCGGCGAGCTCCTCTACTTCTTCCAGGATGTGTGACGACAGAACGATCGTGCGACCGGATTGCGCGAGCTGCTGAAGCAGCTTCTTGAAGTGAACGCGCTGCCTTGGATCGGCTCCGTTCAACGGCTCGTCGAGAATGAGCACCTCAGGGTCGTGAACGAGTGTCGCCGCCAGCCGCATTCGCTGCCGCATTCCGCGCGAATACGTGCGCATGGGACGATGCTGCGCATCGACGAGATCGACGAGCTCGATAGCATGATCGGCCGCCTTCTGTATGTTCGGCACCTTGCGAACGCGGCCCATCATCAGGACGAATTCACGACCGGTCATGAAATCATATACGGTCTCATGCTCGGACATCACACCGATGCGCTGATAAAGCGGAGGGTTATTTCTCACGCTCTCGCCGAACATCGTCACAGTTCCGGTCGAAGTCTCAGCAAGGCCCGTCATCATTCGCAGCAGTGTTGTCTTGCCGGCACCGTTAGGCCCCAGCAGCCCGGTTATTCCCGGGTTGATGTCGAAGCTCACATCGCTCACCGCGACTACGCTTCCAAACCACCTCGATACTCCGTTAACGGAGATAACCGGAGATGCTTTATCGGTCATGGTGTGAGCCTCCTGTATCTGAACCAGATCACTGCGCCCATCACCGTAATCCATGCGAGATACCATAGAATGAGAACATTCCTGCCGAGCTCGCGAGCATGATTATTCTCTGTCAGCTCGCTCGGCTTGGCGAAGATCATGTCGCTTATGTGAAGAGGAATGTTCGACAGCGCGAACATCGAGAGCCACTGTGCCAGCGTTCCCTGCATGCCCTGAGCTACACCGACTGTAAACGGGGTGGTGATCAGGAACAGGCCAACGAGAAACACCGCTGCGTATGCGCGCCGCGTCGTGAACGATGCAACCAGCAGGGCGATGGTCGTTAGAAACGCCGACAGCACAAGCCCTGCCGCAAGAAACTTCGGAATGTCGAGCCAGTGCGACTGAAAGTATTTCAACGGCTCCGGACTCCCGCCGCACAATCCCAGGAACAGGATCGTCTGCGGAAGCCACGTTGCAAGGAGCAATACACTGAGAAATGAAAGCCAGCGTCCTGCAACGTAGTCGGCGCCGGTAAGCGGTCGCACGAGATAAAGACTGATCGTTCCCTCGCGCCTGTCCCTGCACAGGAGCTCAGGTCCGACGATCGACGCGAACACGAAGAGAATCATCGACGCGATGCCGTAATAATCCGAGTGTGTCGGCAGGCTCATTTTTTCGGCCGTTCCGTCTCCGCCGAGAGTGTTGGCGGCTCCGGCGATGATGGCCATAACGAGTCCAATCATCGAGAGGACTGCGATGAAGAACCACGGAAGCGCTTTTGCCCGCGGTCCACGGCCAAGTCCGAGTGCGATGCGAACACCGTCTTTATAGACTGCGGTGAGCGCCCGCATGCGTCCTTCGCGCGCGCCACTGTAGCTCTGATAGCCAATATCGAAAACAGTTCCTGTTGCGGTCATGCGTGCTCCTTCTCGAACAGCTCTGTCAGCGCGCGACGCTGCGGGGTCATTCTGCGAAGCGCGGCGTTTGCCTCGACTACAGCATCGCGCACTTCATCGTAGATCTTCTCGGTTCCCTGAATAGTCAGTCCGCTCCCTTGCGGTGTCACTGCAACTCCACGACGCTCCAGAGTTTTCACAAGCTCGTCGCGGTTGGTATCGACTTCTATAAAAACAGTTTCTGTCTCCCTGATGAATTGACCGACTTCACCGGATTCAGCGACATGCCCGCCATGAAGCACGATGATGCGGTCGCATGTGCGCTCGACGTCGGACATGAGATGCGACGAGAACAACACGCTGATTCCAAAGTCTCGGTGTGTCTTGCGAACCAGATCCAGCATCTCTTCACGTCCAACCGGGTCGAGACCTGCAGTTGGCTCATCGAGAAAAACGAATGCAGGATCATGCACCAGCGCCTGGCCGAGCTTTACACGTTGTTTCATTCCCGTCGAGTATCCACCGATTGCGCGATACCGCTCCTCGAACAATCCCGTGTGTCGCAACGTGTCAGCGGCCCGGGTTCGCGCAGCACGTGGAGGCAGACCGCTCAGCTCAGCCATGTGCGTGAGGAATTCCGATGCGCTTACCTGTGTCGGCAGGCAATCGTGCTCAGGCATGTACCCGACGCGACTGCGCGCATTTACGTTTTCCGAAACATTTTCTCCGAGGACAGTCGCAGTGCCCGATGTTGGCGGTATCAGGCCGAGGAAGATCTTGATCGCTGTGCTCTTTCCTGCTCCATTCTCACCGAGTATTCCGGTGATGCCGTCGGAGATGTTGAAGCTGACGTTATCGAGAGCCGTAACGTCCTTGTATTTCTTTGTAAGATTCGTCGCTGTGATCAGCGCATCGCCGTTGTGACTCATGTGACTGGCGCTGGTTTAGGTCTGTTGCACGCGGGCGCATAGCCGAGCTCACACGCCTCCTTGAACATGTTTGCAGCCTGCTTGGGAGATCGATAAGAACCCGCGCCCTTGTCATAGAGCTCGCCGCCGCGGAAGCATGCTTCAGCGTGTCTGTCCTCGCACATCTCGCGATATACATCCAGGGCTCGATCGTAGTTCTGCCGTAATCCCTTTCCGAGCTCGAGCGCTTTTGCATACTGGAAGCAGCCTTCTGTGTCGCGGTCCGCGCTGAAGCGGACGTACGGCTCGTCTTCCTTTGCTTCCGGATCGACACATGACTTTCGAAACATTGTAGCCGCGATCGAATCATTCTGCGTGAAACCGGTGCCGTTGAGATAAAGCTTTCCGAGCTCCATACATCCCGGCTTTACATCCTTGTCACAGGATCGCTGCGCAAAGTCGCGCGCGACCGCGATGTCCTGCGTGACACCTTCTCCGGCGACGTAAAGCGGCACCAGGTTCGCGCAGCCGACGAAGTCGCCGCCATCGCATGCCTTACGGAAGAGAGCTGCAGCTTGCGCATCGTCATGCGTCACGCGAATACCTCTTCTATAGAAGGTGCCGAGTCGCGTGCATGCCTTGGTGCCGCCCAGGTCGCAGCCTTTTCTAAACAGCGCAATTGCCTCGGCAGTGTCGGCCTTTGCGTTTCCGCCTTTCTTTGCCGATGGACTGGTTTTCGGACGGCTGCCCGTGAGAGTCATGACGCCCAGGTTCGAGCATCCATTGCCTACGCCGCCAGTGCAGGATTTCTCGAAGAGCTGAGCGGCTCGACCGCGATCGCGAAGGATGAATCGACCTGCTTCGAGTCTCTCGCCAAGATCGTAGCAGGCCTTTGCATCACCGGTGTCGCATGAGGCAGTGAGCTGCTTTGCCTTCTGGTTCTCGGGGTTGCACGCGGACGCGAGCGCGATAAGGGCAAGGCTCAATAAAGACCTTGCCCTGCGTGCAGTGCGCGAAGGGAGATGGTTGTGAGTCACGCTGTATGTCAGAGAGAATGAATCGAGATGCCCACTTCCGAGAGGTACGGCATCGGTTTTGGGGAAGTTTCAGG
>DATEDH010000302.1:0-15679 GCA_035281765.1 Gemmatimonadaceae bacterium | reverse complement strand
CGGTACAAATGCACCGCCGTTCCGCTTTTATCCGTATAATCCCTGAATTTCCGTGTTATCCGCGCGCCAAAGCAGTTGTCGCCACCAATTATGCCCTGCGCGAAACCGCCTCAGACCCACGCGAAGGAGTATCATCATCGTGCGAAGACGTTCCATGGGGATGGAAGTCGGGCACCAATGTCTGCAGCAGCTTACGGATCTCATCCTCGGGGCGACCCGTCTCCGTCGCACGCATCAACGAATCGATGCGGCGGACCGTGCCCTCCGCAAGCAGTCCGTTACGGGCACGCAGCACCTTCGGGTGATCAGTAGGAAGAACATTCTCCGCGGTGAAGAACATCTCCTCATACAGTTTCTCACCAGGGCGCACGCCGGTGAACTTGATCTCGATGTCGGCACCGACTTCGAGACCCGATAGACGAATCAGGTCAGTCGCGATGTCATAGACACGGATCTGTTCGCCCATGTCGAGCACGAAGACCTCACCACCGCGTCCGAGCGCACCGGCCTGCAGAACAAGCTGAACTGCCTCGGGGATGGTCATAAAGTAACGGCGCATCTCGGGGTGCGTGACGGTCACCGGACCACCCGCGCGAATCTGGCGCAGGAAGGTTGGAACCACTGAGCCGCGTGAGCCAAGCACGTTACCAAAACGCACTGATACAAAGTTGCGGTGATGCTTTGTGGCCGCGTGCTGTACGAGCTGTTCCGCGATTCGCTTCGTTGCGCCCATCACGCTCGTCGGGCGGACGGCCTTGTCAGTCGAGATGAGAACGAAGTGCTGCACGTTCACATCGATCGATGCATCGACGACGTTCCGCGTTCCCTGGACGTTGTTCGTGACCGCCTCGAGAACGTTGTCCTCCATGAGAGGCACATGCTTGTGCGCGGCCGCGTGGAAGACGGCGTGGGGGCGGTATTCCTTGAAGATCGAGAGAATTCTTCCGCGGTCGCGCACATCGGCGATCACCGGAATGATCGTCACATCGGGATAGGTGAGCGAAAGCTCCTGGAAAATATCGAAGATGGAGTTTTCGCCGTGTCCTACGAGAATCAGTCGCGATGGGGCGAGGCGCGCGAGCTGCCTGCAGAGCTCGCTTCCAATCGATCCGCCGGCGCCCGTAATCAGAACCGTCTCGCTCGTTGCAAGCTCTGCAACCGCTGCAAGGTCGGTCTCGACCGCATCGCGGCGGAGAAGATCCTCGATCTGCACTTCGCGAAGTCCAGTCGCGTTGCCCTGCTTGGAGATGATCTCGGGAAGCGATGGAACTGTTCGCGTGGGTATCCCACAGGAAAGGGCAGCCCTGACTACCTGCCTGATAACAGTTCCCGGAGCCGATGGCATCGCGATGATGATTTCGGCGATTCCGTACTTCTCGACTATTTCGGGGATATGAGCGAGGGGGCCAAGAACCGGGAGCCCGGCGAGCATGTGGCCATGCTTGGTCGCATCCGAATCGACGAATCCGACGGGTTCCAGACCAAGCTGCTGTGACGAGGCAAAGAGCTCCTTTACGACGAGCTTACCGGCATCGCCGGCGCCCGCGATGAGAACACGCTTGCCGGTATCGTCCTTACGGCGGCGCATGTAGCCGCGGCGGCCGATGCGGGCCATGAGGCGGGGCAGGGCGATGAGGGCGCCCGTGACCATAGTGTCAATAAAGACCACCGAGAAAGGCACCCGAGTGGTCGTAAGGTTTGTAATCGAGAGTAGTCCCAGGCCAACCGCGGCGCAGACGATTCCTGCCCCGATTGCGCCCAGAAGAATCGGTTTGAGCTCGCCGACCGACGCGTGGCGCCACAGGCGGCGGTACATCCCCGTGGCAAAGAACACCAGCAGGCGAAGGGGGACTGAGATCGCCAGGTATATGGTGACCAGCCGGAGGTTGTCACTGATCCACTGCGGCTGCTCGAACCGCACCAGAAACGCTATGAAGGTCGCCGCTATAACGGAAAAGAAGTCCGCGACGAACAGGTGCCTGTTTCGAATTGGCTTGAGCAAAACGTGTTTCTGGTCTGGGTAGTTCGGAATTTGTAACAGCGCGAAAAAAACCCTTTGCCGCTGGAATGTGATATCGGCAAAGGTCATGCCTTGCGGAATCTACGCGATAAAGACTCCAAGACAATCCGGATGTCACACATTGATGCGGACTTACGGAGTTCTCCATGCTAGCTTCCAATGTTGACTCATGCTAGAGCCCATATGACATTTCCCCGGCTAATCTGTATCAAAAGGAATCAATGAAAACTGCGCTGATCACGGGGGTCACCGGCCAGGACGGGGCCTATCTTGCGCGCTTGCTGCTAGCGAAAGGCTATAACGTCCACGGGCTCAAACGCCGGGCTTCGTCATTCAATACGCAGCGCGTCGACCACATCTATGCCGAGCCTCAGGACGTCCATGCCAGGTTCCACCTTCATTATGGTGACCTGACGGATGCCACGAACCTCATCCGCATCATTCAGGAGGTTCAGCCAGACGAGATCTATAACCTCGCCGCCCAGAGCCACGTTCAGGTCTCATTCGAGACCCCCGAGTACACGGGGAACTCCGATGCGCTCGGCGTTCTCCGGATTCTCGAGGCCCTGCGAATCCTGAACATGCTCGACCGCGTGAAGTTCTATCAGGCGTCGACCTCCGAGATGTACGGAAAAGTCCAGGCGATTCCGCAGGATGAGAACACGCCGTTCTATCCGCGATCGCCTTATGGCGTCGCGAAGCTCTACGGCCACTGGATCACAGTGAACTATCGCGAGGCATACGGAGTTCACGCCTCATCGGGGATTCTTTTCAATCACGAATCGCCGATTCGCGGAGAGACATTCGTCACCCGCAAGATCACCATGGCGGTCGCAAAGATCCGCGAAGGGCAGCAGGACAAGCTCTTCCTCGGGAATCTCGATGCGGAGCGCGACTGGGGATTTGCCGGCGATTACGTCGAGGGCATGTGGCTCATGCTCCAGCAGGAAAAGCCCGACGATTACGTGCTCGCGACAGGTGAGAAGCACACGGTGCAGGAATTCTGTCAGCTCGCATTCTCGCGCGTTGGAATGGAAATCGAGTTCCGCGGGAGCGAAGAGAACGAAGTCGGAATCGATTCAGCAACCGGCCGCGAGGTTATCGCAGTCGATGCGCGATACTATCGTCCCACTGAAGTCGAGCTGCTCCTTGGAGATGCAAGTAAGGCGCAGCGCGTCCTCGGGTGGAAGCCCCGCGTTTCATTCAATGAGCTCGTCGACATGATGGTCGATGCCGATGTCAGCGCAGTTCAATCCGGCATTCCGTTTACGATCGAGTCGTCATACGCAGCGCTGCACGCGGTGCTGAAATGAAGGACAAGGCGGTGAGCCGCTGTTTTGTCGCGGGTCACCGCGGGCTTGTTGGGTCGGCAATAGTCAGGGCGCTCGAAGCGCAGGGCTATCCCGAGCCGATCGTGCGCACACGCGATGAGCTCGATCTTCTCGACCAGGCGGCGGTGCGCGATTTCTTCCGGTCGGAGCGCCCCGACGTCGTGTTCTTTGCCGCTGCAAAAGTCGGCGGCATCAAGGCGAACGACACGTACCGCTGGGATTTTCTCTATGAGAATCTCGTGATCGAGACGAACGTGCTTGGCGCGTCACTCGACACGGGTGTGGAGCGCGTCGTGTTTTTTGGAAGCTCGTGCATTTATCCGCGGCTTTCGGCGCAGCCGATCAAGGAAGAGTATCTCCTCACCGGACCTCTCGAGCACACCAACGAGCCATACGCGATTGCGAAGATCGCTGGAGTGAAGCTCGTCGATGCGGCGAACTCGCAGTTCGGCCGCAAGTGGATCTCGCTCATGCCGACGAATCTCTACGGCCCAAACGACAACTTCGATCTCGAGAAGTCGCACGTTCTTCCCGCGCTCATCAGGAAATTCCACGATGCAAAGGAGGCGCGCGCAAATGGACGCGATGCAACCGTCACGTTGTGGGGACATGGAACCGCGCGCCGCGAATTTCTTCACGTCGATGACGCTGCCAACGCAGCGATCATGATGATGGAGTCGGGAGTTACCGGCTTGTACAACGTTGGATCAGGATCCGATCTGACGATTCGCGAGCTTGCCGATATCGTCGCGCGCGTGGTCGGATACGATGGGCCGGTTGAGTGGGACACGTCGAAGCCCGATGGAACTCCGCAGAAGCTGATGGACTCCTCGCTGCTTCGCAGTCGCGGCTGGGCACCACGGATTTCGCTCGAGGATGGCGTCCGCTCGACGTATGACTGGTATCTCGAAGCGCGCGAATCGAACATGGCGAGGATGGCATCATGACCAGGCCGTTTCCAAACGAACCGCTCTCGGTGGGGACGCCAAACATCGCGCCTGCATCGCCACCACCTCCGCCCGATTACCATCAGTCGCGCATCTCGGCAGTCGCTCTGTTCAATGTGCTGCTCAGATACCGCTGGATGGTCATGCTGATCTCTCTCCTGTTTGGATTCTGGGCAGGATTACAGAGCGTGACATCGCCGAAGGGTTATACGAGTGAGGCCGAGTTCATTCCGAAGGGCGCTCGCGGTCAGGGGCAGCTGAGCGGAATCGCTGCGCAGTTCGGCGTGAACATTCCGAGCGATGCAACGCAGTCGTCAGCGTTCTACATCGACCTCCTCGAAGCGAAGCCGCTGTTGTGGCCGGTCGCTCAGAAGGAATACCGTATCACGACTGATTCGGGCGTCATCACCGGCAACCTGATGAAGATCTATCGCGTCAAGCGGGACCGGCCCGAGGTGATGAAGGTCAAGACCATCGAATCGCTTCAGCACCAGATCAAGGGAAGTGTCGCGCCGAAGACCGGAGTGATCACTCTCTCGGTAACGACAGGCAATCCGCAGCTCTCGCTCCAGATCGCGCAGAACGTTCTCAATCAGGTGAACGTCTACAATCTCAACAACCGGCAGCAGACCGCGGCTGCCGAGCGCGCTTTTACTGAGCGCCAGGTTCTCGAGAAGCGGCAGGAGCTTCGCCAGGCCGAGACAGAGCTGGAGAATTTCCTCGAGACAAACCGGCTGTATCGCCAGTCGCCGCAGCTTTCGCTCGAGTACAATCGCCTTCAGCGCGAAGTGGATCGCCGCAATCTCGTGTACAGCTCGCTCTTGTCAGCTTACGAGACTGCGCGCATCGAGGAAGTGAAGGACCTGCCGGTGATCACGGTTATCGAGCAGCCCGAGATGGCAATCGAGCCGAATCGGCGCGGCGGCGCAAAGAAAACTCTCATTGGACTCGTTGTTGGATTCATCCTCGCATGCCTCATTGCGTTCGCGCGTGACCGCATGGCGCGCAATCGCGAGGCGCAGACGGACGAATTCCTCGAGTACACCGAGCTCAAGCGCGAAGCGATCGGCGACCTCACGCATCCGTGGCGTCCCATTTCGCGCGCGATGCGCTCGCGACGCGGCGCGTGACGGCTCCTGCGACTTCTGTCGCACACACTGGTCCAGCAACCGAGCGTCGCCCGACAGTAATCATCGAGCCGACGCGCGGATGGTCGGCGATCAACCTGAAGGAGCTCTGGGTTTATCGCGACCTGCTGATGATTCTCGCGGGCCGCGATGTGAAGCTGCGCTACAAGCAGACCGGACTTGGCGTGACGTGGGTGGTGCTTCAGCCGCTTGTTGCAGCCCTCATCTTCAGTCTCATGTTCGGCCGCTTTGCGAAGCTGCCGAGTGACGGGCATCCGTACCTGTTGTTCGTTTTCAGCGGGATTCTCGTCTGGCAGTATTTCGCGTCAGTGTTGCAGAGAGCAGGGAACAGTCTCATCACGGATCAGAGACTGATTACAAAAGTCTACTTCCCGCGTCTTGCGATTCCGCTCGCCTCGACCTTCTCAGCCCTCATCGACCTCGGTGTTGGACTTGTCGTGTTGGCTGTATTTATGGGCATCTACGGCATTGCCCCGACGTGGCGACTCCTGGCGCTGCCAGGCTTTGTCGTTCTCACGGCTCTCACAGCGACTGGTGTCAGTCTCTGGCTGTCTGCATTGAACGTGAAGTATCGTGACTTCGCCCACGCGACTCCGTTTCTCCTGCAGGTGTGGATGTTCGCGTCGCCCGTCGCATACGCAACGTCGATAGTTCCCGAGCGGTGGCGTGTTCTCTATTCGTTCAATCCTGCTGTTGCGTTCATCGAAGGCGCGCGGTGGTCGATACTCGGCACAAGCGCGCTCGATCCGCGAATGGTTGTGATTGCGGCAGTTATTGGAATTGCTGTGTTCATTGCGGGGGCTTTCTTCTTTCGCAGGGTCGAAAGAGGGTTTGCGGACGCCGTATGAGTCAGACTGCAATACGCGTTGAAGGACTCGCCAAATCGTATCGCATCGCTCGCGCGCTCGGGCGGCAGCCGTATCGCACGCTTCAGGAAGAAGTCATCGCGCTCCCGAAGAATCTCTGGAAGCGCGCGATGGGCCGCTCCGACACGATGGAGACCTTCTGGGCACTCGATGACGTTTCGTTCGAGGTGAATGAAGGCGAAGTCGTTGGAATCATCGGACGCAACGGAGCAGGGAAGTCGACGCTTCTGAAAATTCTTTCGCGCATCACAGAGCCCACTCGCGGACGAGCGGAGATTTTCGGTCGCGTGGGCGCGCTGCTGGAGGTGGGAACCGGCTTTCATCCCGAGCTCACAGGTCGCGAGAACATCTTCCTCTCAGGCGCCATACTCGGAATGCGCAAAGCGGAGATCGCGCGGCAGTTCGACGCCATCGTCGATTTCGCTGAAGTGGAGCAGTTCATCGATACGCCAACCAAGCGCTACTCGAGCGGCATGTACACGCGACTCGCATTTGCGGTCGCTGCGCACCTCGAGCCGGAGATTCTTCTTGTCGATGAAGTACTTGCCGTCGGCGATGCGGCGTTCCAGAAAAAATGCCTCGGCAAGATGGAGCAGGTATCGGGCGAAGGCCGCACGGTATTCTTCGTGAGCCACAATACGCAGGCGGTGCGTCAGCTTTGCACTCGCGGCATCCTGCTCGAGCATGGGCGCGTTGCCGCCGATGGCCCGACTGACTCCACTCTCGCGGTTTACAACCAGCGTTTGCGTGAGATGCGAGTCGACACGGAGACGGGAATCAACAATCCCGAGAATCGCCGCGGATCGGGTGCTGTTCGATTCAGCGCGGTCTCGGTTGAAGATCTCGAGGGCAGTGAGCGTTACACCTTTGCGATGGGTGATACGGTTCGCCTGCGTCTTTCGTTCATCGTGCATGCTCCAATGAAAGGCCTCGCGGTATTTGTTGCTCTGCGTTCAGGTCTCTCTCGGGAGATCATCACCTCTGCACGACATGTCGTACGCGAAGACGCGGTTGATCCCGGAACAGAGCAGACGGTGATTGTCGATCTGCCGAGTGTGTATATAAGGCCAGGTGAGTATCCGCTGTATCTGCATGTGAGCGAGGCCAGCCAGTCGCCGAGGAATTACGATGTGCTCGACGATCTCACGCCGCCGCTCGTGATCGTGCCGGGGAACCGCGTGATGCACGACAACTTCGATCCATCCCGCCCGCTCGGTGTGTTCTCCGTGCCGTCTACTATGAGAATTGTCGATGACGAGTCGGAAGCCGGAGAACACGCGCCGGAGTCAGCCGTCAAACGCCCGCATATAGTTCGCTGAAATTCGAATGACACATTTGCCAACAGTCTCCCTGGTTGTCGCCGTGCGGAACCAGGAGAAATACATCGGACGCTGCATCCGCTCGATCCTCAACCAGACGTATCCGAGGAACGACTACGAGGTGATCGTCGTCAACGACGCGAGCACGGATAACACGCGGTTCGCACTCGAGCTGTTCGAGAACGAGATCCGCCTGATCAACAACGAGACACGCAAGGGATTGCCCGGCTCGCTCAACGTCGGCATCCGCTCCGCGCGCGGCCGCTTTGTAGTTCGCATCGACGGCGATGACTACGTGAATACCGAGTACGTCAACATCCTGAGCCTGCATCTCGCGCTCAATCCATGGATGGACGCAGTTGCTTGCGACTACTACCTCGTCAGGAACAACGACGAAGTGATCGAGCGCATGAACTGTGAGACGCACCCGATCGGCTGCGGAATCATGTTCAGGATCGACCAGCTGGTGGAGCTCGGCCTGTACGATGAGGAGTTCCTTCTGCATGAGGACAAGGATCTGCGCATTCGCTTCCTGGAGAAGCACCGCATCGACCGCGTTGCTCTGCCGCTGTACC
Organism: Gemmatimonadaceae bacterium; assembly: GCA_035281765.1. GTDB lineage: Bacteria > Gemmatimonadota > Gemmatimonadetes > Gemmatimonadales > Gemmatimonadaceae > UBA4720. The sequence goes on along the minus strand of DATEDH010000302.1, from coordinate 7,473 downwards.
GGTATCGCCGTCACGACGAGAACATGACCAACGATCATGCGTCAATGAGCGGCTACATGAATCAGCTGTCAGCAAAGCACGGAGCAGAAAAGGTTAACGGTCACACCTGAAACCTTCAAAAAAAAATTAACAGGGAGCGCAGTGAGCACAGTGAGGTTTGGAGGTTGTCCGAGTGGCTATTGTGTTTGGCCCAAGCCGACCGCCACTGTCAGAGCAGGTGACACAAAACCTCCAAACCTCACTGCGCTCACTGTGCTCCCTGTTAATAATGATTTAACGAGATCGTGAGACGTGGCTGAAAGACAAATAAGACTTGGCTCGAAACTGATAACTGATGAGTCGCTGCCGTACATCATCGCTGAGATTGGCGTCAATCACGGCGGGGACCTGGAGCTCGCGAAGAAGCTGATCGAGCTTGCAAAGGACGGCGGCGCGGACGCGGCGAAGTTCCAGACTTATAAAGCTGATCGCATTGCATCGAAGCACAGTCCCGCGTACTGGGACCTGTCGAAAGAGCCGACGACGAGCCAGCACAAGCTTTTTCAGAAGTACGATGCGTTCGGGCCGGCCGAGTATCGCGCGCTTGCGAAGCACTGCGAGGATGTCGAGATCGACTTTGTATCGACTCCATTCGACAGCAGTGCGGTCGAGCTGCTCGATCCACTGATGCCGTTCTTCAAGATCGCATCCGCCGATCTTACGAACGTTCCACTGCTCAGGCAGGTCGCCGGCACCGGTAAGCCGGTTGTTCTGTCGACGGGAGCTTCCACATCCGAAGAGGTAAAGGCCGCTGTCGACACATTACTTCACGCGGGGTGCAGCGAGCTCTCGCTGCTGCATTGTGTGTTGAATTATCCGACGGCAGACGAGAACGCGCACTTGGGAATGATCACCGGGTTGAGGCACGATTATCCGTCACTCGTGATCGGCTACTCGGATCATACAGTTCCTGACGCATCGATGACGGCCTGTACAACTTCATACCTGCTCGGCGCACGCATCATCGAGAAGCATTTCACGCATGACAAGTCGCTTCCCGGCAACGATCACTATCACGCGATGGACGTGAATGATCTTCGGACGCTTGTCAGTAATGTCAGCCGGGCGCGGACGATGATCGGCTCCGACGAAGAGAAGGAACCGCTCGAAAGCGAGGAGATCGCGCGACTGAATGCGCGGCGCAGCATCGTGCTCGATGCGGATGTCCGCGAGGGAGACGTTCTTGTCGAGTCGATGCTTACGTATAAGCGACCCGGAACAGGAGTATCGCCGATTCACTGGGATTCAGTGATCGGGCGGAAAGTTTCGCGCGATCTCGAGAAGGATCACGTACTTCAGTGGGAAGATCTCGCGTGAAGCAGCCCGTAGTTGCAATCATACAGGCGAGAATGGGCTCGCAGCGCCTGCCGAGGAAAGTTCTCAAGGACATCGAAGGGCAGACGATGCTCGAGAGAGTCATTCGCCGCACTCAGCTGGCGAGCACGATCGATCAGATAGTCGTGGCCACGAGCGACCAGAGCGAGGATGAAATGGTCGCCGTCGCAGCGCAGAACCTTGGTGTCCATGTCACACGGGGAAGTGAAGAGGACGTGCTGGACCGCTATCGCCAGGCAGCGATTGAATCGGGTGCAGCAACCATCGTCAGGATCTCGGCAGATTCACCGCTTGTCGATCCTGAAGTGACAGACATGGTTGTCGATGCATTGCTGTCGAACGATGTCGACTATGCGAGCAACAAGCTCGAGCCGAGTTTTCCGGTTGGTCTCGATGTCGAGGCGTTTTCGCGCGATGCGCTGGAGCGGACGTGGCGCGATGCGAAAGAGCCGTATGAGCGGTCGCATGTGACGGTGCGGATGTATTCATCTCCCGTCGAGCTCAGGTTGATGCCGGTGACGACGACGCCCAACCTGCATCACATGCGGTGGACCGTGGACACTCGCGAGGACCTGGAATTCGCCCGGCAGGTCTTCAAGGTTTTCGATGGCCGCAACGATTTTTCGTGGCGTGAGGTCGTCGAGCTTCTCGCGTCCCAGCCCCTCATTGCCGCCATCAACTCCGGCGTGCAGGCCAAGGCTCTGGAGCTCGGCTGAGGGCTGAAATCCGCGAGGCGTCAACCCTGCTCGGCCTCATCGGGCAGCGTTATATTGAGGCCAACGGATATAAATAGAACCTCTCAACCATTCTGCACGATCACGAGGCCAGGGGGCCGCTCGAGATTATTCACGAGAGCATACCGGGCTTTGGGCCGAATCCGCTGCTTGCAGCGTCGGTGATCGCCTGGGAGCCGCGGGGCTGATTTTCGAACAGCCGCCCTGCGCGGAAGCCCGGTCAAACTCGAACTGAAATTGCGCTCTGCTATCAAATCGCTGAACCGGTATGCGCGCATGGCCGCGCACATTGCAATACAAAAATCACCAAAGCCGGTGCAGGCGCTCTTCAAGCATACCGAGGAGCACCAGCGGCGCGGCATGCTCAGGCTGTACGAGCAGGGCTCGCCCATCGATCCATCGCGGGGGACGCTCTTGTTCTGGGTGCCGGGCGGAATGCCACTCCTGCTTCACGTCGAGACATCGATAGCGGCGGCGATGAAGCTGCGCGGATACAACGTGCATGCGATCATCTGCAACGCCCCATATCGAGGCTGCGCAATTCGCACCGTGCAGGAAGGTGTTCCTATCGCGCGCTGGCGCGACGTGTGTCCGACGTGCACGCGCAAGACAACTGCAGTGCTCGAGACGATGGGAATCCCGTATTCATACAACGGCGATTTCCTGACGGAAGCGGAACGAGCGGAGATCTGGCGTCAGACGGCAGACGTAACCTGGGATTCGCTCGATACGCTCTCGTGGGAAGGACTCAACGTCGGCAGGAACGTCAAATCTTCCATCACCCGGTATTTACAGGGTGCTGCGCTTACGGGCCACGAAGCTGTCATCCATGAGTATGCATATAGCGGACTCGTCTCGGCGTGCGCAGCGTCACGCGCATACGACCGCTTCAAGCCGTGGCGCGTTTTCATGTCGCACGGAGTTTACATCGACTGGGGCCCCGCGCTTCACACTGCGTTCCGTCGCGGGATACCTGTGACGGGGTGGAAGGCATCGTATCTGTCGTGGCATTTCTATCTCCGCCACGTCGAAGATCCAACGCGAATCGACTTCAAGAAGCTGAGCCGCGAATGCTGGAGCCAGATCAAGAACAGCGATCTCACTCCCGAAGCGGAGGCGCGGCTCGACAAGTTCCTCATCGACAGATATCAGAACAACATCAGCTTCGACATGAAGCAGCGCAAAACGTACCGCAAGGACGTCAGCGATTTAAAGCAGAAGTACGCTCCAACGGAGAAGCCGGTATGGGCCGTATTTGCCCATATCAACTGGGACAGCGTGTCGGACTATGCGCCGATGGCGTATCCGTCGTTCGACGACTGGATGATCGACACCATCGAGCACGCGATCACCGTGCCCGATGTGCAATGGCTCATCAAGATTCATCCGGTTGAAGCGTGGGATAATCCGGCGAGCGGAGTGCAGCGGCTCATCGAGCGCGTTTTCCCCTCGCTGCCGGATCATGTGCGCGTGATTCCCGCGGAAGAGGATATCAGCCCCGCGAATCTCTACGAGCTGATCGACGGCGGCGTGACTGTTTATGGAACAGCGGGGCTCGAGCTATCGCTGATGGGAAAGCCGGTAATACTTGCCGGCGAGGCGCACTACGGCGGACTCGGCTTCACGCACGAGGGACATTCTCCCGAGCGATATCGTGAGCTGCTGAGCCGGGCCGCGCGACTGGGCTCGCTGACGAAGGAGCAGCACGACGACGTCCGCAAATATGCATACTCGCATTTTGTGCAGCGCGAGATTCCGCTCGAGGTCGTGCACGATCCGCGAACGAAGTGGTGGGGACTCATGCCGGAGAAGCGGGATCTTCTCCTGCCCGGCAACGATGCATTCATCCAGTTCATCTGTGACCGGCTCGTCGATGGGAAGGACTTCAACATGCCGGAAGAGCTCGTGGCGATGTCCGAGCGCGAGGTTGTTCTGACGTGACGGAAGTCGCAAACGCGCCGGCGATATCGCGCCTTGTTGGATTCGACACGGCAGGTGAGACGTTTGCCTATGGCGACAGGATTCTGAGAGGGATCTATCGCGGGCATGGCACATCGGTACGTCATATCCTTTCTGTTTGTCAGAAGCACGATCTGTTTGCGCACGGAATCGTAAAAACACACGAGGTGTTCGAGAATCCCGTTCCGCATCTCGACTACGAGATTGTTCTGGAACATGAGCGCATCCCGTTTGTGTCGTACCCGCACGAGTGGTCAGCGTCGATGTTCAAGGAGGCAGCGCTGCTTCACGTCGCGCTGTATGAGCGGCTCGCGGAACACGGGCTCACGCTCAAGGATTGGCATCCGCTCAACATCCTGTTCTCCGGTACGCGTCCGGTGTTCGTCGATTTCACGTCGATCGTTCCGATCGATGCGCTTGCGTCAGAGCCACATCTCAAGGATGCAGCTCCTCCGAAGTGGATCGGCGGAATGTGGGACGCGACATCGAAGGCGTTCTATGAGATGTATCGTCTCATGTACGAGCCGTATTTCGGATTGCCGCTGTCGATGATGGACCGGGGTCATCAGGCGCGAGCCAGGGGAAGGATCTACGAGACGACACTCAATACGGGCGACGACGTCATCACGCGCCGCGAAGTGTTTGGCGACTCATTGCTGCGACGTGTTCTCTATGAGATCGACAACCGCCGGCTGCAGCTCACTTTGCGTGAGACGGGAAAGGACAAGCGCGCGTTCCTGCGTGCCGTGCGGCACTCGATTGCGCGGCGCAAGGCGGCGCTCAAGGGCAGCGCCTACAGCAGCTATTACGAGGACAAGAACGAAGCGTTCTCACCGGAGCCGAGTGAGGCGTGGACGAACAAGCAGCACGGTGTGTATGACGCGCTCGTGCAGCTCAAGCCGTCAACCGTTCTCGACCTTGGCAGCAACGCGGGCTGGTTCTCGATGCTTGCTGCGAAGCTCGGATCGACTGTTGTCGCAGTGGATCTCGACGAGGCGTCGATCGACCGACTTTTCGCTGAAGCAAGACGCGAAGGAATGGACATCCTTCCGCTCGTCGCGAACCTCGTCCGGCCGCTTCCGCCTCTGAAGGCAAAGACTTTTGCCAATGAGCCATCGCTCTCGCTGATTGGAGAGGGTGGCGACGTCGTGACTCCTCCCGATATGCGGCTGCAGTGCGAGATGGTAATTGCTCTGGCGATCGTGCATCACCTGGCGCTCGGGCAGGGGCATTCATTCGACGAGATCGCCACGATATTCGACCGGCTCGCGACGAAGTATCTTTGCGTCGAATTCGTGGACATCCAGGATCCAATGGTGACGGGGGAGCGCACATTTTTCCCGTCGTACAATCAGGCGCCTGACAACTTTACATGGTACGCGAAGGAAAATTTCATCGCTGCTCTCAAGTGGCACTTCAATGAGGTCGAGGAAGTGCGATCGCATCCTGAGACGCGCACTCTATTGATCTGCCGCAAAACCTGAATCTCCAATTGAATGGCTGACTACAACGAAATCGAGGAATACGTTCGCAACGAGGTGGCCGCGCTCACCGGCAAGCCTCTCGATGAGATCACACCGGACACGGTTCTCATCGGAACGAATCGTGTTGTCGATTCAGCTGATCTCGTGATGCTTCTGATCTCCGTCGAGGAATTCGCGCAGGACAAACTCGGCGCGACGTTCGACTGGACAAGTGACAGCGCAATGTCTGCGGCGCGCAGCGTTCTAAGAAGTGTCGGGTCGCTTTCGCGGCATCTCTCGGAGCTGGCGCCCGCAAAGTAATGGACACCGTCATCGTCACGGGCGCCTCGCGGGGACTCGGCCGATTTTGCGCCGAGCAGCTCGCGTCGCGCGGGTATCGTGTGGTGGGGATGGGCCGTTCGGTTGATTCAAATGCGCCATTCGAGATGCGATCGGTGGACGTTGCAGACCCTGCATCAGTCGCCGCCGCATTCAAGGATCTGCGTCGCGATCAATCGGTGTATGCGTTGATCAACAGCGCGGGTATTGCGTCGATGAATCTCGTCGTCACGACGCCGGCGGAGACGGTGAGGACTATCATCGCGACGAATCTGCTCGGCACGATCTATTGCTCGCAGCAGGTGGCGCCAGCGTTGATCCGCCGCAGCTCCGGGCGAATCATCAACTTCTCGACGCTTGGAGTTCCGCTCGCGATCAAGGGCGAGGCGATCTACATCGCATCGAAGGCGGGGGTTGAAGGATTCACGAGAGTATTTGCGCGTGAGATGGCCGCGCATGGTGTGACGGTGAATGCGGTTGCGCCGGGCCCGATCGAGACCGCGTTGATTGCGAAGGTGCCGAAGGAGAAAGTGGACGATGTTGTCCGGCAGCAGATCATTCCGCGTCAGGGTACGCCTGAGGACGTGTGGAACATCGTGTCGATGCTGTTGTCTCCTGAGGGCTCGATGATTTCCGGGGAGACGATTCATGTCGGCGGAGCTTGATACTGCAAGCGATGCGACTGCTGGACGAGCTCAAGCGGCGAAACGAAGGGAACGATAATCCTTTCCTGATTGGACCAGGCGGGTCGCTTGCGTTCAAGGATATTCGCGAGGCTGCTGCGGCTCCCGGATATGATACGTCAGAGATAAAAAGCGGCGACGTCGTAGCGCTCATTGGAGATTTTGACGGACCGACAATCGCGACGATGCTCGAGCTGCTGGATCGCGGTGTGATTCTCATGCCTTTGACATCGGGGACCGCGGCCGATCACCAGTATTTTTTTGAGAGCGGGCGAGCGGAGTGGGTTATCCGTGACAACAGGGTGGAACGGTTTGCCCCCCGGGCAGAAGATCACCCGCTGATCGAGGAAGTACGGCATCGCTCGCATCCGGGCATCATCTTTTTTTCGTCCGGTACGACGGGACGGCCGAAGGCGATACTGCACGACTTCAACAATTTTCTCGAGCGATACGCCGTTCCGCGTCCGCCGCTTCGCGCGCTCAACTTTCTGCTCTTCGATCACGCAGGCGGGATCAATACGATGCTGCACACGCTGTTCAATCGCGGCGTTGTGGTTGTTCCTGCGGAGCGAATGCCCGAGGTGATTGCGGCGGATATGGTTGCGCACCGGGTGGAGCTGCTTCCGACTACTCCGACGTTTCTGCGAATGATGCTGCTCGCGGGCGTGTTCGACGCCATGGAGTTTCCCGATCTGCGCGTGATCACATATGGCACGGAGCGCATGGACCAGGGCACTCTCGACCGGCTGTGTGAGAAGCTGCCCAACGTCGATTTCCGCCAGACCTATGGCCTGAGCGAGCTCGGTGTGTTTCAGGTCAGATCAAAAGCGCGCAACAGTTTGTGGATGCAGATCGGCGGGAAGGGAATCGACACGAAAGTCGTCGATGGGGTACTGCACATTCGGTCCGACAACCGCATGC
>DATEDH010000301.1:0-8015 GCA_035281765.1 Gemmatimonadaceae bacterium | reverse complement strand
CAGCGTTCCTGTTTCTGGAGTCCAGCACTGACCACCAGAAGAGAATCGCGGTTCCGGTAAAACTGAGATGTTGCAGCGAGTGAATGAGCGGGCTCTTCACACTGGCATCGTAGAGCGATGGCGCATGCCAGATCCAGATCGCCGCACCGTGAAGGAGAAATGCGACGAGCGGGCTCGAAAGCGCCCCCCATGTAAAGCGCACCGCGCGCGAGGCGATCGCTTCATTGACGCGCGGGCGAACACGATTGGGAATACCCCACAGCAGAGGGACGCCGGGCCGGCCGAGCACGAGCAACGGTGCGGCAATCGCCATCAGCAGCTCGTGCTGGATCATATGTGCTGTGAACAGCGCACCGCCTGCGGCATGAAGCGGCGAGATCATCGCGAACGCGAGAACGAGGAACCCCGCAGTGAACCAGTTGCGATTGCGCTCGAGCTGAGTGATTCCGCGCGTCGATCTGTACATCGCTTCACGCATTCCGCGGGCGTAGAGACCTGCCGTCAAACCGAGCGCAGCAATCACTCCGGGATCGAAGCTCCACGCACTCCACAGATCGTGAGGCGCAAGCGGTTCACCAGCGTGCAGCATCATGTTCGCTCGCAGGCTCCGAGCACGAAATTCGGGAACCACTGCGCGAGAATGAACAACCCGAAGATCAGCGCGCCGATCATCCCGATGAGTGCCATCAGTCTGCGTGTACCAAGCGGCGCCGGGAGCTGTCCTGGATCATCCGCGCCAAGTTTGAGCCACTCGCGTCTTGCAACGAGACCACCGGCAATATCGAGAGCAATGAAAAAGATCGAGACGAGATGAAGACCGATTTTATTCTGGGTCGCGCAAGCCGCGTGCTCGACTATGTACAGAAACTGGAGGTGAGACAGTGCCGCGATCGGTGGAGCGAGAGTCGCGAACCAGATCGGAAGTTCAGGCAGGGGACTTCCGGGAACCCGATCAGACGGATTGTCGCTGCGCGGCATCATACGAGCCTCGGCACCCAGAATATGAGCGCATACATCGGCAGCCATGCGATTGCCATGAAATACCAGTAGGCGCAGTTGTCATCAGCATCGCTGAAATGTTTGCCCTCGAGCGGGCCGAACCAGAAGAGTGCAGTGAACACCCAGGTCTCGAGGGCTTCGAGAGCGAGCAGCGTGCTGTGGAACGCAACAGTTATCCACGCTGCAGAGCCATACGCGTTCGTGTCCCAGTGCGCATTGAGATCTCGGAAATCGTAAGCCCTGAGCCAGACTGCAATCGCGACAAGGATCGACATGACAAGAAGACCGATTTGCGTTCCACGCTTATCGAGCTTTCTCACCTTCTGGTGCAGCCAGTAGTTCGGAATCGTTGTGAGCGCGAGAAAGAGGGCCGATATCGTGGGCCTGATCAGGTCGGGAACCACAAGCGGTGGCGGCGGCCATCGATGAAAGTTCTTTCGAACGTAGAGATACGTCATGATGCAGATCACGAGCGTAGTCCCTTCGATGGCGATGAACGCCGTCGTCCCCATCCACGTCGAAGCGCGCCGGCCGAATACCACCGTCGGCGTCTCAGTCACGTCGACAACTTTCTCGTACGTCTTCATCTGCCCGCCAGCGCGAGCGGGTCACGCTCGCCGGAAAGACGCTTCTCCTGTTCGGCGCGCACCGGCCACCCCCATTTCACGCATGGGAAAAAGAGAAGGATGATACCGATCACCAATCCCCATGCAGTGAAGATTGCAGTGATGAACATCACTCCCGTTGCGAGCGCAGCGATGAACGGCCAGATGTTCGGCTCAGGTGAATCGTGACGATGATCCGGCTCGGCATCCATCATCGTCGTGTACAGATTCTCGCGTATGTCTGTGCGAAGACCTGTCACTACGGGACGCTTGTCAGTTTCATCCCAGAGTGGATGCTCCGATGTGCAAACCGGAACATGCAGGAACACATAGGGTGGTGGTGGTGATTCAGTAGCCCACTCGAGACTTGCTGCGCCCCAGGGATTGTCGCCCGCCGGCGCGCCCCGCCGCCACGATGTGATCGCGTTGAACAGGAACAACGCAACGCTCAACACTATTATGACAGCTCCTGCTGAGGAGACCATGTTGAGCGGTCCCCATCCTGTTTCCGGGAGATACGTATAAATGCGACGCGTCATTCCCTCGAGACCGAGAATGTGCATCGGGAAGAAAGTCACGTGCACACCGATGAAGAACAGCCAGAAATTCACTTTGCCAAGCCGCTCGCTCATCATCCGGCCGGTGAATTTCGGGAACCAGTAGTAGAACGCGCCGAAGAGAGGGAACAACCCGCCGCCGATCAGAACGTAGTGGAGATGCGCAACGATGAAATACGTGTCGTGCGCCTGGAGATCGAATGGAACCGACGCGATCATCACGCCTGTCACACCGCCGATTACGAACGTGATGATGAATCCGATTATGAAAAGCAGCGGCGTCGTGAAGCGCGGTTTCCCCGCCCAGATCGTCGCGATCCAGCAGAAGATCTGTACTCCGGTTGGAATCGCGATGATGCTGCTCGCGGCAGTGAAGAAACTCTGGCCGAGCTGCGGGATGGGAGTGGCGAACATGTGATGAACCCAGAGGCCGAATCCCATGAAGCCTGTCGTAATCAGCGAGAGCACCATCACCGGATACGCGAAGATTGGCCGTCCCGTAAATGTCTCGACGATTGCCGACACCATTCCAAGAGCTGGAATGAAGATGATGTAGACCTCAGGGTGCCCGAAGAACCAGAACAGGTGCTGCCACAGAAGAGCGTCGCCGCCTTCCGCTGCGTTGAAGAAGTGCGTGTCGATCAGGCGGTCTGCAGCGAGCATCTGCGATCCTGTCGCTACCCAGGGCATCGAGAATACGATCATGAAGGCTGTGACGAGCATCGCCCACACGAACAACGGAATGCGATTGAGCGACATTCCCGGAGCCCGCTGCTTGAAAACCGTGACGATGATGATCACAGCCGCCGAGAGTGCTGCGATTTCAGTAAACGTGATCGTCTGTGCCCACACGTCTACGCGCTTGCCGGGGCTGAATCCCGGGCCTGACAAGGGAGTGTAGGCAGACCATCCAGCGTCGGGTCCGTTGTTGACGAAGAACGCGACGTAGAGAAATGCGCCGCCAATCAGGTAGGTGAAGTATCCGAAGAGATTGAGCCGCGGAGCGAAAACGTTGCGCGTACCGATCATCAAGGGCACGAGATAAAGTCCCACCGCGGTCATCACCGGAACCGCAAACAGGAACATCATCGTGGTTCCGTGCATCGTGAAGATCTGGTTGTACAGATCGGGGCCGATCCACGCGTTCTCGGGGCGCGACAACTGGAGACGCATCAATCCCGCTTCCAGTCCCCCGAGGATGAAGAACACGAGGGCGGTGATGATGTAGCGTTTGCCGACCGAGAGGTGACTCGTATTCTTGAGCCATCCAACAAAACCACGCGGGTATGCCCACGATTTCTCGAGCTCATCTCTGGTTTTGAGATCGTCTGCGCTCAGTGCGATTTCCTGAGTTACAACGGGCATCGGCGCTGTCACTTGAGAGTCTCCAGATAGCTGAGCAACGCCTGAAGCTCGGTTCCGGAGAGATCATTCGGAGGCATGCGTACTCCGGGCTTGATCTTCTGCGGATCGACGATCCACCCGGCGAGATTGCCGCGAGTGTTCTTAAGCGTTCCCGCGGCGAGGGTGTACGAGCTTGCGATGTGTGTGAGCGGTGGTCCGATTCGCCCGAATGCGCGAGTGCCGCCAATCGTGTGACAGAGCGGGCAGCCTTTTGACATGAAGATTTTCTCGCCCGCCTGCGACATCGAATCGGACGGAGGCGCGGCGGGCTGAAGCTGCGAGTTGTACCACGCGTTGAACTGCGACCGTGGCTCGGCAAGAACGAGCACCGCCATCTTCGCGTGCTGATGCCCGCAGAATTCCGCGCATTGCCCGCGATAGATCCCCGCCTTGTCGGCCTGAAGCCACAACGCGGTTGTATGTCCGGGGATCAGGTCCTTCTTGCCCGTGAGGTTCGGAACCCAGAAGCTGTGGATCACATCGGGTGACGTGCCGATGATCTGCACAGGTTTGCCAACGGGAATGTGAATCTCATTTGCGGTCGTCACCTGATTGCCTGAAACCGGGTCCATGTACTCGGCTTCCCACCACCACTGATGACCCGTGATCGTGATGCGCAGCGCCTTCTCACTCGGCAATGATGCGAGCGCTTCGCCAGTGTTCACGCTGTAAACCAGGGTCCCGACGAGGATGAGCGCCGAGATCGCCGCGGCAGCGATCACCGGTTTTTTCATTCGATGGTTGATCTCGTCGCTGACTTCAGGAGCGGCGCGGCGGTGACCCCGTCGCGCTGCATAGAGCAGCGCGATTACCACAACAACCCACACGATCGTCGCCGTAACGAGCATGTACAACCACAGGCTGTTGATGCGTCCCGCCTGTGGACCCGCAGGATTGAACGCAGACTCGTTCCCCATGATGCAGCCGCCTGCTGATGCTGCCAGAATCAGAATGAGTGAGCGTTTGTACAGCGCCATGTGCGTCAGCGAAGCTGAGGGGTTGATGCCTGCTTTGGCTTGAGCTCCTGAAGGCGCTGCTCGGATTCCCTCGTGAACATGTGATCGTCGCGCCCGTTCGATGCATCCTTTGATGCCTGACCGCTCATCGAGCGGACGTACGCAACGAGACGCCATATCTGATAGTTGGGAATCCGGCCGCGCCATGACGGCATTCCATTCGGACGCCCTTCGACGATCGACGCGAACACGCTCGCTGGATCGCTGCCATAGATCCACTTGTCATCCATGAGCGGCGGGCCCATCCCACCGCCGCCATTGGAATGACATCCGACACAGTTGAACTGGTTGTACAGAATCTTTCCTTCAGAGATCGCGTACGCGTTGTACTGATATGGTCCGTGTGTCTGCGTTACCGTATACGTCGGACCAGGCTGAAGATTCACGGCCTGTGCAACCGACGTTGCAGTCGCGGCGGGCGCCATCTCCCTGAACCGCCTTGTCTCGCGCTTGCATCCGCTCACCGCAGCGAGCGCAATTCCAATTGCGAAGTAGCCGGCAGGACGCATTGTCATGTCCTCGGAATGCTGTAGGCGTCGAGAATCGCCGCGATCGCGGGTTTCTCTTTTTCGAGAATCACGTCGAGCGAGTCACGGAAAGCTTTGTCCTCGCGGCGAACTCCCATCGCGATGTCGAACACCTGCGGCAGAAAGGGAAGATCGATCTGCGGTGCGACTGGCTTGATGTCGAGAGCAACCGGTTGCCGCTTCGCGAAGTATCCGGCGAGCGGGCCCCACACGATTGCGACATCGACCTCGCCTTTTGCGACCGCATCGATGATCTGCGCAGGCGGATTGGGTTGACGATAGTCGCCGAACACGGAGTAACCCTTGAGGTTTCCGCGGATGCCGCGATTACCAAGTGCGTGAACCGGCGGCGGGTTTGCGCCGTCATCACCTACGAGCTGCACTCCGATGCGCAGCTTGCGCAGTATCGGATCGTCGTACGACTCGATGTCGAGATTGCGATCCCGCCGCGTTACGAATACGTAGCTGCTTCTATAGTAGGGGTTGGTCACCGCAGTCAGGTCGAAGCTGGCGGGCACTCCAACTATCAAGTCGCAATCGCCAGCATTCAGCGTGTTCCGCACAAATCCGCGCCGCTGTGCCCACCACGTGTATTTCACCGTGCGCCCCATATCACGCGCAATGAGATCAGCGATCCTGTTCTCGAACCCTTCGCGCCTGGCATTGCTGAAGGGGAGATTGTTGGGATCAGCACATACACGAAGGTCTGGAGCTGCTGCGCGAACATCGGTTTTGCGGCCACATGCCGCCATTGTCAGTAGCGACACGCATGCAATCGCCGGCCATCGCAGCAACGAACGCGCTCTCATGGCAGGCCGAAGATGTAGAGCACTCCGCCTTTCGTGCTGTACTTCGGAAGGTCCTTCATTGCATTGCCAAAGCCGAGTGCCACACTGGAATCACGAGGATCTGCGTCGCCGGCGACCACGGCACCTGACCATCCGCCGACACCGGCCATCACGGCTATGTACTGCTTTCCGTCAGGACCACGATAGCTGATCGGCGGCGCGATAATCCCTGAAGCCACCTTCTGCTTCCACAATTCCTTTCCGGTTCGCGCGTCGATCGCCTTGAACCAGCCATCCATCGTTCCATAGAAGACAACATCACCACCGGTGACTAGCGCACCGCCCCACACCGGGAACATCTCGTTGATCTTCCACACCGCTTTCTGCGCGACAGGATCCCACGCGGTGAACTCACCGCGATGACCGCCGGGTCCCGCATACATCTTCACATTCGCGCCAACGTACGGAGTCCCCGCGATGTAATTCGCCTCCAGTCCCTCGAAGTCCATGCACAGATTCTGGTGAGGGATGTAGAACAAACCGGTGCGCGGCGAGAACGCCATCGGCTGAAAGTCCTTTGTGCCGGGCGCCGCGGGACATATGTCATGCGCAACGATTCCAACATGTGGGGTCTTTTCCGCGACTGGAATCAAGCGCCCGGTCTTGAGGTCGACACCGGTGGATGAGTTCACATAACCGAACGGCGTCGCCGAGTATATCTGTCCGGTCACGCGGTCCATCACGTAGACGTATCCGTTACGCTCGGCACGTACGAGAACTTTTTTCTTTACGCCATTGATCGGCATGTCGATCAGGACGCTTTCGTTGATTGCGTCGTAATCGAAGAGATCATGCGGGCTGATCTGCACGTACCACTTGGCCGCGCCGGTGTCAGGATCTCGCGCGAAGACCCCGGCGGTCCACTTGTTGTCACCGGGTCGCTGATCTGCGTTCCACGGACCGGGATTGGCCGTTCCGTAGAAAATCAGATTCAGCTCTGGATCGTAGGAGATCCACCCCCACGTTGTTCCGCCTCCGACTTTCCACGCATCCGGTGGCCACGAGCTCACGCCGAGATCCTTGCCTCGATCAGTGGAGTAGAACGGCTTGAAGTCAGGGCCGATCAGCACATCCTTGTCGGGACCAGTGTGATACGCACGCCACGCGATCTTGCCCGTGCCTGCGTCGAGTGCAGTGAGCCACCCGCGCACGCCCATTTCACCGCCAGAATTCCCGACGAGAACTTTTCCCTTCACGACGAGCGGGGCCATCGTGATTGTCTCGCCGAGGTTTATGTCGCCAAGCTTGGTGTTCCAGATTTCCTGTCCGCTGTTGGCATCGAGCGCGATCGTGTGATTGTCGAGAGTGTTCAGGAAAATCCGGCCGTTGTCGTACGCGAGTCCGCGATTGACCACGTCGCAGCATGCGACGCCTTGAGCTGCCTGTTCGACGCGAGGCTTATATGTCCACTTTGTCGGTGCTCCCGGCTGCGTGAGATCCAATGCGTATACGTAGTTCGGAAACGGTGTGACGATGTACATCGTGTTGTTCACAACGAGCGGCGCGGCCTCATGACCGCGAATCGTTCCGGTCGAGAACGTCGACGTGATGCGAAGATTCGCCACGTTCGCAGGCGTTATCTGATTCAGAGACGAGTAGCGAGTGCTGGAGTAGTTCTTCGCCTGCATCGTCCACTGCCCGTCATCTTGAGATGCGTCGCCGTTGATTGCGCCGCCCGATGCGCCGGGCGCGGCAACACTCGACGCTTTTCCCTGTATTGGAGTTACAGTGCGCTCATCACCTCGCGAGCACGCAAGGCATAGCACGAGCGCGGTCGAAGCTTTCAGCGAGAAGTTCAGTTTTGAGATTTTCCCGACGCGGTACATCGCAGTCCTCGTGGTCGATGCTGCCGGACGTCCGGGGAATTGCAGATTGCGTTCCAATCACGAGTGTTTCTTTCTTACTCTCCGATTTATATGGGAGCCCATAGGTCGGCGGCGTATCGGCGTCTCGTCGGCCCGTCATTTGCACGATTGCTTCACGGTGATTACTGACTTCCGGACCACGACAGTGAGCCGGCGCGACTTTGCGCGCGCGTTAATCAGCGTAGGCGCCGCTC
>DATEDH010000300.1:0-18280 GCA_035281765.1 Gemmatimonadaceae bacterium | reverse complement strand
GGGAATGAGTGACGCGTCCGACGGAAAGCGTGTGACGATCCGCGACATCGTGCGAATGAAGCGCGATGGGAAAAGAATTGTGGTCGTCACTGCGTATGATGTTTTATTCGCGCGGCTCGTCGATGCAGCAGGTGTGGATATCGTGCTTGTCGGCGATTCACTTGGAAATGTCGTGGCGGGATTCGACACGACGCTTCCAGTGACGCTCGAGCACATGATCTATCATGGCGCGGCGGTGCGACGCGGAATCAAGCGCTCGCTGCTCGTCGTCGACATGCCGTTTCTCAGCTATCAGGCCAGCGAAGAGCTCGCGATTCTCAATTGCGGCCGTGTGATGCAGGAGACCGGTGCCGACGCAGTGAAGGTCGAGGGCGGGTCGGATGAGATGGTAAAGACCGTTGGACACCTTACGCGAATAGGCATCCCGGTTGTCGCTCATCTTGGATTCACGCCGCAGTCAGTACGAACTATCGGAATGCGAGTGCAGGGGCGCGAGGAGGCCGAAGCCGCGCGAATGATCGACCAGGCGCGCGCGCTCGAGCAAGCCGGTGCTTTCTCGCTCGTGCTGGAGCTGATTCCGTCCGAGCTCGCGGGACGAATCACTGAAGCAGTGGACATTCCGACGATTGGAATCGGAGCGGGTCCAAAATGCGATGGTCAGGTGCTCGTGCTGCCAGACCTGCTTGGGCTCAACGATGGATTCGAGCCGAAATTTCTCAAGAAATACGCAAACCTCGGCGAAACGGTTCGGGACGCTGTCTCACGGTTTGGCGATGAAGTGAGGTCCGGAGCGTATCCGGATGCCGATCACAGCAACTGACATGAAAATCGTGACGACGATCGCGGAGACGCGGGCCGCGATCAAGGCAGCGCGCGAATCAGGAAAACGAATCGCGTTGGTTCCGACGATGGGCGCGCTTCACGCCGGGCACCTGAGCCTCGTGGAGCGCGCGAAGAACGAAGGCAGCTTCATCGTGATGAGCATCTTCGTGAATCCTCTTCAATTTGGCCCGTCGGAGGATCTGTCGAGATATCCGCGGCCGGTTGACGATGATGAGCGGCTCGCTCAGGAAACCGGAGTCGACCTGCTGTTTCGCCCCGCAGTCGAGGAGATGTATGCGCCCGCGAGAACGATCGCGGTTACGGCAGGCAAGCTCGGATCGGAATGGGAGGGAAAAAGCCGGCCCGGTCACTTTGACGGAGTCCTGACGGTCGTCGCAAAGCTGTTCAATATCGTGCAGCCCGATGCTGCAATCTTCGGTCAGAAGGATCTGCAGCAGGCCGCGCTCGTATCTGCGATGGTGCGCGACCTCGACATGCCCATCGAGATCGTGATCGCGCCGATTGTGAGGGAGGACGACGGCCTCGCGCTGTCTAGTCGCAATCGGTATCTGTCGCCTGAACAGCGCAAAGCGGCACTGGCGTTGAACAGGGCATTGACCCGTGTGCGGGAAAAGTTCGAAGAAGGCGAGACGCGCGTCGCTGCGCTCGAGAACGCGGGAGTGAGCGTCGTTGCGCCCGAGCCCCAGGTGGGACTCGACTACCTGGCAGTCATCGACTCGAAGACTTTCGAGCGTCCGACGGTTGCGCAAAAAGGCAATTCCATCATCATTGCTGCGCGCGTGGGAACGACTCGTCTCATCGACAACATGACTCTCTGACATAAATGATCAAAACCGATTCCAATGGACTCCCGGAATGGGCTTGCGTGGGAAAGAAGCGACTCGCTCACATAGAGCGCGTCACTTCGCTGCTGAGGGCATGGGGCGCGTCGATGAGACTCGATCCAAAGGAGGCTCAGGCATGGATCGATGCAGGGGCGTGGCACGATTCGCTGCGCGATGCATCCGAGGAAGAGCTCAGGGAAATCACTGGCGACAATGAGACACCCGAGGCGTTGCTGCACGGGCCTGCCGCAGCAGCGAAACTCGAGAGCGAGGGCGAAACTCGCCGCGATCTGCTCGACGCAATTCGCTATCACACCGTGGGCTGGCCGAAGTGGACGCGCACGGGTCGCGCCCTCTACATGGCTGACTATCTCGAGCCTGGTCGCAAATTCTCGCGCGAGGACCGGTATTTTCTTGCCGCCCAGGTGCCCAATTCATTCGACGCAGTGTTCAGGCAGGTCGTGAGATTCCGCCTCGACTGGTCAGTGCGCGAAGGCAATCACATCTTCCCCGAAACAGTCGCGCTCTGGAATAGCCTGAGGTGAAAATCGGAAGGTGGATTCTCCTCGCTCTCGTCGTTGCGGGCGCGGGGTTCTACGCGTGGCGAAAGTACGGACGCGACATACAGCGACCATTCACTCAGACTGAAAGCGTTCCGGAAACCCTCGTGCCGCCCGGTGTGCGAATCAAAGTCGAGGTATTGAACGCGACGAAAACGCGCGGCCTTGCGCGAAGAGCGACGTTTTTTCTCCGGGATCGCGGATTCGATGTCGTGGCTGTAGGCACATCGCGCGAGCAGCGGGGAACTACCCTGGTGCTCGACAGATCCGGTCATCCACAGTGGGCAGCACTTGCTGCCAAGGCATTCAACGCGAAAGCCGAATCGCGACCTGATACGTCGCGCTATCTCGACCTTACGGTTCTAGTTGGCGCCGACTGGCGCCCGCCTGCGCTGCCGTTCTACCCGTAGCTGCCCGCACGCAGCGGCGATGTCCTTGCCGCGGCTCTTCCGAATCGCGACTTCGACGCCCTTTGCGCGAATCTGTCTCGCAAACGCGGCAATCGACTCAGGTGAAGTCGGCGTAAAGTTTCCTGCGCCGCCCGCGTGCAATGGAATGAGATTCACGAATGCCTTGCAGCGTCTCGCCAGCTCGGCAAGCTGCACTGCGTGCTCCGGCTCATCGTTGACACCATGGAGCATCACGTACTCGAACGTAACGCGACGGTCGAACACTCTCGCGGCTTCGATGACGTCGGCGAGAGGGTATTTCGTATTGATGGGCATCAATGTTCTGCGCAGCGCATCGCTCGGCGCATGAATCGATATTGCAAGACGAAACTGCTCGGGACGATTACCAAGCGCGACGATCCCGGGGAGCACACCGACCGTCGATACGGTGATGTGTCGAGCGCCAATCCCGAACCCTTTCTCGTCATTGAGAATCGTCAGGGTTGGATCGACTGCCTTCCAGTTCATGAGCGGCTCTCCCATTCCCATGAACACGATGTTGGTGGGCACGCGGCCGGTGAGAAGCACGACTTCGCGCACCTGTCCAGCTATCTCGAACAATCTGAGATTGCGCGAGAATCCCATCGCACCGGTTGCGCAGAATGAGCACTGCAGCGCGCAGCCGGCCTGCGATGAGATGCAGAGCGTCAGCCGTGAGCCTTCGGGAATTGCGACAGTCTCGATGTGCTCGCCGTCGTGCAGCCGAAAAAGAAACTTCTCCGTTCCATCGGTTGAGAGCTGACGCGCCGCGAGCCCGAGTCGCGGGATCTCAAAGCGCGCATCGATATCTTCCCGGAAGGATTTCGGCAGCTCGAGCATTTCCGAAAAACTCTCGCGCGGCGATTTCCACAGGTGCTGCATCACCTGCGCAGCCCGGTACGATGGCTGGCCGATTTCCATCGCAAATGAGCGAATCGCCGACTCTGCTTCCTGGGGCAGCATGTCGAGCAGATTTACCCGCGAATCCGGCACTCCCGCGGCTTCGCTCAAATTCTCGGCTCCTTCCACCAAATGTATGTCACACTTAAGTTTAACGACTTACGACCTCTACTTCGACCCACCTCTTTCGGAGGTCCACCTCACGATTCCGAAACCTCGTTTGAATTGAGCCAGCCGAACGTTTTTGCAACCGAGCTGAGACCTGGTGGTCTCGCAGGATCGCTTCGATCGAGCGATGCAGGGAAGGAGATAACCGTTGCCGGCTGGGTTCATCGCGTCAGGAACCTTGGTGGAATTGTTTTCGTCGATTTGAGAGACCGGGCTGGACTGCTTCAGGTCTCGTTCAATCCCGACTGGGCTCAAGCATCGGTCATTGCTGATGCCTCGAGTCTCGGTCAGGAGTACGTCGTTCAAATCTCGGGTACCGTGGTGTCGCGCCCCGAGGAGATGCGCAACGCCGACATGTCCACGGGCGATGTCGAGCTTCAGGGAAAATCGCTTCGAGTTCTCGCGCAGGCAGATATTCCTGCAATCCCAGTCGCGAGGGGAAAGGGCGAAAAGCTCGCTGCTGAAGAACTGCGTCTGCGGCATCGTCATCTCGATCTCCGCCGCCCCGAGCTTCAGCGCAACATCATCCTGCGTCATCGTCTACAGCAGACAACACGGCGCTACTTCGACGATCGCGGATTTCTCGAGATAGAAACTCCAATCCTCACGAAGCCAACCCCTGAAGGTGCGCGTGATTATCTCGTTCCGAGCCGCGTGCATGCGGGTGAGTTCTATGCTTTGCCGCAGTCGCCGCAGCTCTACAAGCAGCTGCTCATGGTTTCCGGCTATGACCGTTATTTCCAGATAGCGCGCTGCTTTCGTGATGAAGATCTGAGAGCTGACAGACAGCCGGAATTCACGCAGATCGATGTCGAAGCGTCGTTCGTCGGGCAGGAGGACATCATTTCGCTCACTGAAGGATTGATGGCGGCGCTGTTGAAGGATGTCGGCATCGAGATTCCAGCGACGTTTCAGCGTATGGCGTACGCCGATGCGATGGAATCGTACGGCAGTGACAGGCCTGATCTCCGCTATGATCTGAAGTTGTTTGACGCTACCGATGCATTCCGTAGTGCTGACTTCGCGATTACGCGCTCTGCTATCGACGCAGGCGGCAGAGTTAGGGGCGTGCGAATTCGCGGTGGCGCTGCACTTTCACGAAAGCAGGTCGACGAGATCGAGCTGGTCGCCAAATCGGGCGGCGCATCGGGACTGCTGCGCGTGAAAAAGCAAAACGGCGCATTGGAAGGTCCCGCGGCCAAGTTCGTTTCAGAGCGTGGAGCGGAGATCCTCGCTCTCGAAGAGGGTGATCTCGCACTGATGGTTGCCGGCCCGGATGCCATATCGAGTGTCGCTCTCGATCGTGTGCGGCAGGATGCTGCCCGCCGCATGAATCTCGTGCGCGACGATCAGATGGAGCTGCTGTGGGTCACTGACTTTCCGCTGTTCGGCGTCGATGCCGAAACGGGTGGCCTGGCTGCCGTGCATCACCCATTCACGTCTCCTAATCCGGAAGATCTCAGCAAGCTCGAATCCGATCCGCAGTCAGTTCGCGCGCTCGCGTACGACGTGATCCTGAATGGAACGGAGCTCGGTGGCGGGAGTATCCGTATTCACGACAGGGAGACTCAGCGCCGGGTACTCGGACTTCTTGGCATTACCGCTGAAGAAGCACAGGCGCGATTCGGATTCCTTCTCGAGGCGCTGTCGTCAGGCGCGCCACCGCATGGAGGAATCGCATTTGGATTCGATCGAATCGCGATGATGCTCGCCGGCGCTCAATCGCTGCGCGATGTCATCGCTTTCCCAAAGACCACTGCGGCGCGTGCACTTTTCGAGGGCGCGCCATCACCTGTTAAACCGCAGGATCTGACCGACTTGCATCTGGAGCTGCGTTCTGCCTCAAGTGACTGAAGAACCAATCGTACAGCGCCTTACGACTGAAGGCGCGGACATGCTCACGCTCGCCGGAGTGAACGACGAGAATCTGATCGAGCTCGCCAAGCAGACGGGCGCCAAGATCGCGCTTCGCGGCGATACGCTGACTATCAGCGGAACGCAGGATGCGGTGAGCAAAGCGGCGCCGATTGCGCGACGAATGATCGACACCGCAAAGCAGCAGATGGAGCTCACTGCTGACGATGTCCTGCGAATGAGCATCGACACGCGCGGCGATGGCGGCGGCGCTGAGGATTCGCAGCGCATCGTTCTTCCTGGAATTCGCAAAGTCATTCAGCCGAAGACGAGCGGACAGGCGGAATACCTGAAGCTCATCGCTGACAACGACATCGTCATTGGCATCGGTCCCGCCGGAACAGGGAAGACCTATCTCGCAGTAGCTGCAGCGGTCGATGCGCTCTCACGCAAGCGTGTACGCCGCATCGTGCTTGCGCGTCCCGCAGTTGAAGCGGGCGAGAGTCTCGGATTCCTTCCGGGAGACCTCCAGGCGAAAGTGGATCCCTATCTCCGTCCGCTGTACGATGCGCTCGAAGACATGATGCCCCCGGAGCGTGTTCAGAAAGCGCTCGAGACGCGCACGATCGAGATTGCGCCGCTCGCATATATGCGCGGCCGGACGCTCTCTGACGCGTTCGTGATTCTCGATGAAGCGCAGAATGCGACGAATGCGCAGATGAAGATGTTCCTCACGCGTCTCGGCGTTAACTCCAAGACCGTGATCACAGGCGACAAAACGCAGATCGATCTGCCACGCCGCGAAGAATCCGGCCTCGTTCAGATCGAGCGCATTCTTCCCGGAATCGACGGCATTGGTTTTCAGTATCTGAACGATTCCGACGTAGTGAGACATCGTCTCGTGCGCGAGATCATCAAGGCCTACGCAGAAGACGCTGGCGTCTGAATGAGCGAGCCGCGCATCGTTACCGAAGTTTCATCGACGGTGCGGCGGCTTGCGATCACGCCTGCAAAAGTGAAACAGCTCGTCCAGGCAACGCTCAAAGGAGAGCGCATCAACAATGCTCTCATATCTGTCGCGTTTGTCGGCGAGACGATGATCGCGCAGCTCAATGAGAAATACCTGAGACACTCAGGTCCGACTGATGTCATTTCATTCGGCATGGGCAGGGATGCTCCGGGATTGCCGGCGATCGGCGATATCTACATCTGTCCCGCAGTCGCGCGGCGCAATGCGCGCGCGAACGGAATATCGGAAAAGCGCGAGCTGTCGCGTCTAGTGATTCACGGCGCGCTTCACGTCGCAGGTCATGAGCATCCTGAAGACGAAACGCGATTCAAATCGAAGATGTGGAAACGACAGGAGCAGATTCTTGCCCGCGCTGGCTGAGCGTCTTCTCGCAGACTTCGCTTCACGCAAGAGCGCATCCCTCGCTCGCGCTGTGAGCATCGTCGAGAATGGACGCGAAGGAACTGACGACATACTGGCAGGGCTGCATGCAAAGCTTGGCCACGCGCGGCGCATCGGCATCACCGGTCCGCCAGGCGCTGGCAAGAGCACTATTACTGCGCTTCTTACCAAAGAATTCCGCGCGCAGAATCTGACAGTCGGAATACTTGCTGTTGATCCAACGTCGCCATTCACCGGCGGAGCACTGCTTGGCGATCGCGTCAGAATGGAAAGCGTGTCGCTCGATCCCGGCGTCTTCATTCGATCGATGGCAACACGCGGGTCTCTTGGCGGACTTGCGGCAACGACTCGCGAAGTCTCCGATGTTCTCGACGGGTTCGGTTTCGACCGGATCATCATCGAGACTGTCGGCGTGGGACAAAGCGAGCTCGACGTTGCGCGCACTGCGGATTCGACGGTCGTGGTGCTTGTGCCCGAATCGGGCGATTCCATTCAAACTCTCAAGGCGGGTGTGATGGAAATCGCCGACGTATTCGTCATCAACAAGTCCGATCGCCCGGGAGCGGACAGGCTTCGCAACGACGTCGAGCTCATGCTCGGCCTTAGAAAAGGCGCGTCATATTCGAACATGCCCGCGCACCATGGCATCGACCTCAAGCGAATGAAGAATCCAGCTCGTGTTGCGAGAGAGGCAGCACGCGAGGATGCGCCGGAGACCTGGACACCGCCGGTCCTGCGGGCCGTTGGCGTCAAGGCAGAGGGGATAACGGACATCATCGGCGCCCTCGACAGGCACTTCAATTATCTTGAGCGAACCGGCGAGCTGCGTAACCGGAGGCGCGAGCGGATCGTCGAGCGCGTAGTTGAAGTTGCGGAGAGACGCATACGCCGCCGCCTGTGGGTCGATGCGCCTGTAATGCGATGGCTCGATGATCGCGTTGATGATCTTGAGAACGGCGCGACAACACCGTACACGGTGGCTGATCAGCTTCTCGCGAAATTTGGAGACCTTGTAAAGGGAGCCGCACAGTGACGACAATCGATTCCGGATCACGGCACGACTACGAGCTCGAGATCGAAGAGAAGGAGCGCGAGAACGAGCGGCTGCGCGCTGAGCTCGAGGAATGGCGGCGGAAGTACGATGCGGCGAAGAAGCGGGAGATCGCTTTTACGAACTCGGAGAAGGAAGTTCAGCCGCTCTACACGAGCCTCGACACTTCTGGTCTGCACGAAGCAGATCTCGGCATGCCGGGCTCATATCCGTACACGCGCGGAATTCATCCAACCGGATATCGCGGCAAGCTGTGGACTATGCGCCAGTTCGCGGGATTCGGCAGCGCCCGCGATACGAACGAGCGTTACAAGTTCCTTCTCGCTCACGGACAAACCGGCCTTTCTGTCGCATTCGATTTCCCGACACTGATGGGATACGACTCGGATCATCCGAGGTCAGAAGGCGAAGTTGGAAAGTGCGGCGTGGCGATATCCAGTCTCGCGGACATGGAAGTGCTGTTCGATGGGATTCCGCTCGACAAGGTCTCCACGTCGATGACGATCAACGGACCTGCCGTCATCCTCTATTGCTTCTATCTCGCTGCAGCAGAGAAGCAGGGAGTGAAGCTCGAGCAGCTCCGCGGAACAATTCAGAACGACATCCTCAAGGAGTACATGGCGCAGCACGCGTGGGTTTATCCCATCGAGCCTGCGCTGCGCCTCATTGTCGACTGCTTCGACTGGTCTGCCCAGCATGTTCCGCAGTGGAATACGATCTCCATCTCCGGTTATCACATCCGCGAGGCTGGAGCAACGGCGGCGCAGGAGCTTGCATTTACGCTCGCGGACGGATTCACGTATGTGGAACGCGGAATAGAAAGGGGGCTCGACGTCGATTCATTTGCACCGCGACTCTCATTCTTCTGGGACATCCACAACGATTTCTTCGAAGAGATCGCGAAGCTGAGAGCGGCGCGGAGAATCTGGGCGCGTCACATGAAGGAGCGTTACGGCGCAAAGGATCCCCGGTCGCTCGTCATGCGATTCCACTCGCAGACTGCCGGTGTCACACTTACCGCGCAGCAGCCGATGAACAACATCGTGCGAGTTGCATATCAGGCGATGGCTGCGGTTCTCGGTGGGACGCAATCGCTTCACACGAACTCGATGGATGAGACGCTCGCACTTCCCACTGAGGAATCGGTGCAGGTCGCGCTTCGCACTCAGCAGGTTCTTGCCTACGAGACTGGCGTGCCAAACGTAAACGATCCGCTTGGGGGCTCGTTCTATGTCGAGGCGCTTACAACCCAGCTCGAAGAAGAAGCGGAATCACTTTTCCGGCAGATCGAAGAGATCGGCGGAGTGGTTCGTGGACTGGAAACTGGATGGCTTCAGCGCAAGATCGCGGAATCCGCCGCGCGCCAGCAGTGGGAGATCGAGCAGCACCGCAGGATCATCGTGGGCGTGAACGAATTCGTGACCGACGAGCCGGAGCTGACAATTCCTCTTCTCAAGATTGGAAACACTGACGAGGAACAGCGCGATCGTCTTGCTGAGCTGCGCCGTACTCGAGACAACGACCTGGTGAATCAGCGTCTCGAGGAGTTGCGTGAAGCAGCGCGCGCGAATGAGAACATGATGCCTCACATTCTCGACGCGGCTCGCGCGTATTGCACGCTTTACGAAATCCGCGCTGCGATGGAAGATGTTTTCGGCGCCTATCGGGAGCCAGTGTTCTTTTAGAACACAGATCGCAGAGAAGACAGAGCACACAGAGAAGATCAATGGCTCGTAAGGCGCAGGAATGGTGGGAGTCGTATTTCGACTCCCAATACCTTCTCGAGTACGAGCCAATCTTCACACTCGAGCGCGACCGCCATGAGGTAGCGCGTCTCATGGACATCCTCGGCCTTCCTGCCGGGTCGCGAGTGCTCGACGTTCCCTGCGGTCAGGGCCGGCACGCTCACCTGCTTGCCGAAGCAGGGTACCGAGTCGATGGACTCGATTACTCCGAGCATCTGTTAAAAATTGCGCGCAAAAGAGGAACCGGCGCGTCGCTGCACTATACACGCGGCGACATGCGGCGAATGCCATCCCCATGGAGCGGGCGATTCGATGCTGTCGTGAATCTCTTCACGTCGTTTGGCTTCTTCACTGATCCCCGTGACGATATTCGCGTGATAGATGAATTTGCGCGTGTATTGAAGCCGGGCGGCCTGTTGATCTGGCATGGCGGGAGCCGCGACGGGGTTATGTCACGCTTTCTCTCGCGCGATTGGTGGCGGACCGAGGATGGGACAATGATCGGGCACGAGAGATCGTTCGATCCATTGTCGGGCATCCTGACAATCGAATCGTCGTGGAATGGCGGCGGCCGTCGTGCGGGCAGGCGCACTCATCGCATTAGACTGTACACCGCGACGAGAATGGCGGAGATGTGCGCTCGAGCGGGACTGATTGTGGAACAGGCCTGGAGCGGATTCGATGAGAAGCCGCTCACCCGCAAATCCGGCGAGATGCTTCTCCTCGCACGGAAATCATAGAATCACCCGACCATCGCAAACGTCAACGTCGCTCGCGATACAAAAGCGCCGGCTGCGTTGCCGCGCTATTCGAAAGTCTGCTAACTTTGAGCACTGTATGAGACCAATAAGAGTGGTTGTCGCGAAACCTGGACTCGACGGACACGACCGCGGCGCAAAAGTCGTTGCTGCCGCGCTTCGCGACGCAGGAATGGAAGTCATCTACACGGGGCTGCATCAAACGCCCGAGATGATCGCCGCCGCCGCGGTTCAGGAGGATGCCGACGTCATAGGGCTCTCGATCCTGAGCGGCGCGCACATGACGTTGATTCCGCGTGTTCAGCAGCTCGTGAGAGACGCAGGCCGCGATGACGTCCTTATCACCGGCGGCGGAATTATTCCGAAGGAAGACATGGATGCCCTGCAGGCGCAGGGAATCGGGAAGCTGTTCGGGCCGGGAACTCCGACAACCGAGCTCATCGAATACATAAAGGACTGGTTCGCCACTCGCGAAAACGCATCAGCTGCAGGCGCGTAGCGTGACGTCGCGCTTGCGGGAGTTGAGCGCGGAAGTCCGCGACCTCGAGAAAAAGCTCCGCCGCGGCGGCGGACCGGAGCGAGTCGCGAAGCTTCACAAACAGGGAAAGCTTTCTGCGCGCGAGCGTGTGCAGAAGCTTTGCGACCCCGATACACGGTTCCTGGAGATCGGCCTTCTCGTCGCCTACGATCAATACGAAGGACAGGCGCCCGCCGCAGGTGTTGTTACAGGGATTGGAATCGTTCACGGTCGCGAGGTCGTGATCGTTGCGAACGATCCAACTGTAAAGGCCGGTTCCTGGTGGCCGGAGACGATTAAAAAGATCCTGCGCGCGCAGGAGATCGCGATGCGATCGCGCGTGCCGATTATCTATCTCGTCGATTCGGCCGGCGTGAATCTGCCGTATCAGGGCGGAGTCTTTCCCGGACAGTACGGCGCTGCGCGCATCTTTTACTACAATTCGATAATGCGGCGCTATCTCCGGATTCCACAGTTCTCAGCCGTTATGGGACAGTGTGTTGCAGGCGGCGCGTATCTGCCGGCCCTCTCCGATGTGATCCTCATGGTGAAAGGAACTTCATTCATGGGACTTGGCGGTCCCAATCTCGTCAAAGGCGCAACTGGAGAGACTGTCGATTCGGAATCGTTAGGTGGGGCCGAGATGCACACGAGTGTGAGCGGCGTCGCGCATTACGCGCTTGAAAATGACGACGCATGTCTCGCCAAGCTGCGAGATCTGGTCGAGAGACTCCCGAAGCGGTCGAGCTCAACCGAACCAGTCGATGCATATGCGGAACGATTCCGATTCACCAGCGACAAGTGGACATCGGGATCAAAAGCCACCGAGTCGAAAGCGTCCGACCGCTTGTACGATCTGCTCCCAACCGATCATCGCATGTCGTACGACATGCGCGAGCTGCTTGGTGCAATCATCGACGATGGGAAGCTCGACGAGTTCCAGGCGGACATCGCGCGTGAGATGATCTGCGGTGATGCGTCGATCGATGGCATCAGCATCGGCGTCATCGCGAACGAAAGAGGATTGATTAAGGGACGCGCGGGTGAGCGGCCGCGGTTTGGCGGGATTGTCTATGCCGAAAGTGCGGAGAAGGTGGCGTATTTCATCGACAGATGTGACCGTCTGGGTATGCCGCTCCTTTTCGTGCAGGATGTATCGGGATTCATGGTTGGACCGGATGCAGAGCAGGCAGGAATCATCAGGGCCGGCGCGAGATTCGTTGAAGCTATGGCGACGACTGTCGTGCCGAAGATCGTATTGACTGTGAATCACGCATCCGGCGCAGGATACTATGCAATGGCAGGTCAGGGATTCGATCCTGATTTCATTTTCAGCTGGCCGACCGGAAGAATGGCAGTGATGGAAGGCGAGTCGGCCGTGCAGGCCGTGCATGGTCCCGCACTCGATGCTGCAAAGAAAAAAGGCGAACAGCCTCCGGCGGATGTTGCCTCATCGGTCGAATCAATGCGTGTGGACTACGAGCATCAGCTCGACGCGAGATACGCAGGCGCGCGCGGCTTCATCGACGCAATCGTCTATCCCGAGGACACACGCGAAGTTCTGGCGATGGCGCTGCGTACATCGCTTCATAATCGCGGTCCGCACCTCGGGGCGTTCGTACTTCCTCCGCATCTTGGAGAAGCGCCATGAAGAACGTCGTGCGCGTTGCGAGCGGTCAGGGATTCTGGGGCGATTCTCTCGAGGCTCCGCGTCAGCAGGTCGAAGGCGGTGACGTCGATTATCTGATGCTCGACTACCTCGCAGAAGTCACGATGTCGATCCTTCAAAAGCAGCGGGAGCGAGACCCGTCGATGGGGTACGCGCGTGATTTCGTCGGCGCGATGGAGAGCGTGCTTCCCGCTGTGCTCGATCGAGGCGTCAAAGTCATCGCGAATGCCGGCGGAGTGAATCCACCTTCGTGCGCTGCTGCGATTCGTGCTCTTGCTCCGTCGGGTGACGCCGCAGCGAAGCTCAAAATCGGCGTCGTCACGGGTGACGATCTGCTCGGCAACCTCGACGAGCTCATCGAACGCGGGCATCCGCTCGCGAACATGGACACCGGTGAGCCGTTGTCCACGATCCGCGACAGAGTTCTATCTGCGAATGCATATATCGGCTCGACTCCGATTGTCGAAGCGCTGGAACAGGGCGCAAACGTCGTAATCACCGGGCGCTCGACTGATACGGCGCTCACGATGGCGCCGCTTCGTCACGAGTTCAAATGGGGATCGACCGAGTGGGACAAGCTCGCCGCCGGAATTATTGCCGGCCACATCATCGAGTGCGGCGCGCAGTGCTCGGGCGGCAATTGCCTCTATGATTGGCGCAACATTCCCGATTTGGCAAATGTCGGATATCCCATCGCGGAGGCAAAGGCTGACGGAACGTTCGTGATTACAAAGCATCCGGGAACCGGTGGCAGAGTGAGCGTGCCTTCGGTCAGTGAGCAGCTTGTGTATGAAATGGGCGATCCGCACGAGTACATCACTCCCGACGTCGTCGCCGATTTCACCTCGATAAGGCTCGAACAGGACGGCCCTGACAGAGTCCGCGTGTTCGGAATCAAGGGACGGCCTGCAACCGACAAGCTCAAGGTTTCCATCGCATATCGCGCGGGGTTCAAGGCAGTTGGAACTCTCGTCTACTCATGGCCTGACGCAGTTGAGAAAGCGCAGGCTGCTGACAGAATCCTTCGCGAGCGTCTCGATCGGCTGGGACTCAAGTTCGATCAGGTGCTGAGTGAATACGTTGGGCTCTCTGCAACACACGGGACGCTCGCGCATGCGGATCCTGCAAGCGTTCCCGAAGTTCAGCTGCGCGTCGGCGTGCGCGGCGAAAGCAGAAAGGACATCGAGAGATTCACGCGCGAAATTGCGCCACTGGTTCTCAACGGTCCGCCAAGTGTGACTGGTTTTGCAGGTGGCCGGCCGAAGGTGGAAGAGATCGTCGCGTACTGGCCGGCGCTCGTCGACAAGAGCGTTGTGAAAACGAAAGTGGACATCGTTTGATGAAAGTCCAGTTAGTGAACATCGCGCACGCGCGCTCGGGTGACAAAGGCGACACCGCCAATGTCGGACTCATTGCGCTCAAACCCGAATGGTACCCGCTGCTGGTGAAGCACGTGACGCAGGAAAGTGTCACGCGGCATTTTGAGCATGAAATCACGGGACCTGTGCAGCGATTCGAGCTTCCGAATCTCAATGCCCTGAACTTTCTCCTTCATGGTGCGCTCGATGGGGGCGGGACGCTGTCATTGAAGACCGACGCACAGGGAAAGGTTTTCTCGACAGCATTGCTGCGAATGTTCATCGACGTGCCGGATGCTGAAGCGAAGAGTCTGAACCTTCCTGCAGGTAATCGGTAACGATGACACCGTTCACGGTTGCAAAGCTTACTCTTGCGCTGATCGCCGCTATTCTCTTCGGCCTTGGCGTGAGAAGCGATTTGCCACAGCTGCGATGGGCGGCGATTGCATTCCTGACGCTCGCCGTACTGCTGCGATTCGTAGACAAAAACCGGAGCCGGAAATGACTGCAGTCACAACGAACGACTCATCGATTCCGCAGGTAACTGACAAGACGTCAGTCGGTGACATCGTGTACTTCGATGGCCGGTACGTTTCAAAGGCGGACGTACGCGTTTCGCCGGACGATCGCGGCTTTCTCCTCGGCGACGGGATTTACGAGGTTGCTGCAGCGTACGACGGGAGATTCGTCGCGCTTGACCGGCACATGGACAGACTGCGCCGCAGCCTGAAGGAAGCTCGCATCGATGACGCAGTCGCAGATCCGCTCGAGACTGTTTTTCAGGAGCTGCTCGAGCGCAATGGGTTCGGTGAGTCGGGCAAGTCTATGATTTACCTGCAGGTGACGCGTGGCGCGGCACCGCGTACGCATGCCTTCCCGAAAGTTCCCACGCGTCCTACGGTGTACGCATATGCGGCTCCCTTTCCAAAGGACATGGCGAGTCTCGCTGCCGGAGCCGGCGCGATCACGCGGCCGGATATGAGATGGTCGCGTTGCGATATCAAGGTTATCTCGCTCATCGCGAATGTTCTCGACAATCAGCTGGCAAAAGAAGCTGGATGCTTCGAAGCAATTCTGATTCGCGATGGCGTTGCGCTCGAGGGCACTCACACGAGCTTCTTTGGAGTGAAGAACGGAATCGTCCGCACGGCGCCTCTATCCAACCTGATTCTGCCGGGAATCACTCGTGAGATCACGATCGAAGCGCTCGAAAGGGCAGGGATTGTCGTGGATCAGACACCAATCCCCGCCGACGAGCTGCAAACGCTCGATGAGATGTTCATCACAGGCACTACTACTGAGGTAGTTGCGATCCTCACCCTCGATGGGAACCAGATCGGAGATGGTGCGATAGGGCCGGTTACCCGTGAGGCGATGACTCTGTACCGCCAGGCAGCGGGTATCGAGTAGCAAGCCGAACAGTCGGCGGATTTCCGGACAATGGTGCGCGCCTTGCCATTTTCACACGGCACAACGGGTATTTCGTCCTCAACCAGGCGCAAAGATGAAAACGAGAAATCTGATCGCACTCGCAACCTTCGGCGGCCTGATGGTCGCAGCGGGATGTACAAAGAAGGACAACGCAGCGGTTGACACCACGGGCACCGCCGCCATGACCGACACGGGGATGAGCATGGGCACCAGCACGGGCACCATGGGAACCACCGAAACCATGACCGATTCAACCGGAGCCACCACAGGCACCATGGCGGACACCACCGCGAAGATCTCCGGCGATACAATCAAGAGATAGCCATCGCGCCTCCCCAGGGCCGATAGGCGCTTCCCCTGCGCTCCATGCGCAGGGGAAGCTTTGAGCTGGCAGCATCGCCACCGGGGCTGCCTAAGCTATTTTTGAAGGTGGCCAGAAACTCACACATTCCCGAGCTGCTTTCACCAGCCGGCTCGCTCGACGCCGTCCGCGCAGCAGTTGCGAATGGCGCTGATGCCGTTTACCTCGGCGCAGAGCGATTCAATGCTCGTGACGAAGGTGCTCAGCTCACGCTCGCTGAGCTCGAGGCAGCGTGTCGCATGGCGCACGCGCGGGGTGTGCGGATCTACCTCACTCTCAATACGCTCATCAAGCCGTCAGAGCTCATCGACGCACTGGACTTTCTTGGAGAGGCGATCGATAAGGGAATTGACGCAGCCATTGTCCAGGATATTGGCTTAGTCGGACTGATACAGCGGGTATATCCGGGATTCGAGATTCACGGCTCGACCCAGATGACAGTGCACGATGCCTCAGGTGCCGCGGTGATGAAGCAGCTTGGCATCGAGCGCGTGGTTCTCGCGCGCGAGAATACAATCGAAGACATTCGCCGGATTCGCAGCGCTGTGCCTGATCTTGGGCTCGAGAGCTTCATTCATGGCGCGCTCTGCATTTCGTACTCCGGTCAGTGCTACATGTCCGGGATGATCTCTGAACGCAGCGCGAATCGCGGGTCGTGCGCGCAGTCGTGCCGCAAGGATTACGTCCTGAAGAACACGGGCACCGATGAGATTCTCGACTCCGGCTATCTCATTTCCGCTAAAGACCTTGGCGCATATGCGAGTCTCGGGGAAATCGCCGACGCAGGAATCGGATGTCTTAAAGTCGAAGGAAGAAAGAAGAAGCCGGAATACGTTGCGGTCGTCACTCGCAATTATCGTCAAAGTCTCGACCGTCTTGGCAACGGCGAAAACGTGCCGATGCCCGATGATAAAGTTCAGGAGCTCGTTCAGATATTCAGCCGCGGTTTCACTCCCGGCATGTATCGCGGCCGCGCCGGCAAGGAATACATCACGCGGAGTCATCCTGACAATCGCGGCGCGGAAATCGGCGTTGTGGAATCGTGCGGAAGGAATGAGATCATTGTCGAGGTATCGACGCCTCTCATTGCAGGGGACGGCGTTGGCTTCGAGCCACCCGATGGCGCGCCGGACAAATCAGTCGGTTTTACGATCGAAGAAATTCGCACAGTCGAGACCGGCGCTCGCATTCGTCAGTCAATTCGTTCTCACATCAGCGTGCCGGCAGGCTGGCGTGTAATCAGGAGTCTCGATTCGACGCTGATGAAATCTGCCCGTGCAAGCTTCGAGAGCGTTGAGCGCCCCGCGCCCGGTCGGGCTCGCGTCGACGTGCGTGTGTTCGGCGGGCCGGGCAGTCCGTTGAAAGCGGTGTTCGCAGCAGAGCAGGACTCGGTGACCGTGCGGAGCGCTATTCCGTTGTCGACTGCTGTGAAGCGTTCGCTCGATGTGAAGACTCTGCGAGAGCAGTTCGGCAGACTGGGCGAATCCCAGCTTGTGCTGGGCGAGCTCGATGCCGCTGCGCTTCCGCTGAATCTGTTCATTCCGATCAGCGAGCTGAACCGGATGCGCCAGGATGCTACCGCGCAGCTCGAGCAGCGCCTCGTCTGGCGTCGGGACGCGGAACACTTCGATCGGGCGGAAAAGATCGCCGCTGCAGTTGGCGACATCCAAGCTCTGCCCATAACGACTGACATTCCGAAGTTCACTCTCTCCGCCGAAGCCTTCAATGTCGATGATGCTCTTGCCGCTGCTGAGGCAGGTGCGAACGAAGTCATACTGGATCCGTTTCTTCGTCATCCGCTCCCGCCGTTCGCGCGAGTGAAGCTGCTTCATGAAAAATTGAATGCGATTGGCGTTGCACTTCGTCTGCGACTGCCCAGTATCGTGCGCCCTGAAGAAAGAAAATCTCTCGACAAATGGCTCGCGCTCGATCTGCCTTTGAGCACGGGCCATCTCGGGCTGGTGGGTGAGCTTGCTTCGGGCGGCAGGGATGTCGTCGCAGATTACGCTGTAAACTGCTTCAACCAGCATACGGCTGCGCGAATCTTTTCGATGGGTGCGAAGCGCATTGCGCTTTCTGTCGAGCTTACCACCGATGAGATGCTGCAGCTGTCGGAACCGTGGCAGGGAGCGGGGTTCGATGTGCTCGTCTATGGACGTCCTGAGGGAATGACCATCGAGCATTGCGTCCTTTCCGCTGCGTTTGATCGTGAGCCGACGACGTGTCGCGACTTGTGCGTTCGCGATCATGTCGACGTCGAGCTGACCGATCCTGCTGGTTACACCTTTCCGGTTGCGACAGACAGCGCGTGCCGTAACCGGCTACTCCACTCGCGACCAATCGAAGCGTCAGAATTCATTCCGCGACTTTGGCGCGGTGGAATCAGGAACTTCAAGCTTTTA